>CAZDLW010000017.1:0-13778 GCA_964505975.1 uncultured Bifidobacteriaceae bacterium
CCGAAGCCGTCGGGGAGCACCTCGAGCACGCCTTCGGAGAAGATGAATCCGCTCTGCTCCGTCTGCGCCTTCAGGATCTGGAAGATCAGATCCTGCTTGCGCATTCCAGTGGCGCCCGCCACGCTGAGGTCTTTGGCGACCTGGGTGAGCTTCTGGATGCTCATGTCCTTCAGGTCGTTGATGTTCAAGCTCATGCGGCTCTGGCCCTGGGCCGCGGCTCCGCGCTCGCGCGCGTCGGCCCGTTTGCCGGCGTCGCCCTGCGCTGACTCCTCCGGGGATCCGTTTCGTACCGGCGGCTCTGGACTTTGGGGCTGCGCCCGCGCGGTCCCTGATCGTTTCTGGGTGGGCATGGATAACTGAATGATCTCTCGGTACTGTCCTGGTGCCGCGTGAGCGAGACGGAACGGCCGCGTTCGAGCGCCGCGCGGGATCGCAAGGCCGCATGTCTTGGCGCGGCAAGACCTTAGGCGAGTGACGGCTGGACGCGAGTATAGGGACGCCCCATGGGCCTGTCAAGAAAAGCCTGGGTCCGTCGCCGGGGTGCCCCGGGAATCAGACTCGAGGATTACGGAAGCACTTTGCCTGGATTCAGAATGTCGTGCGGGTCGAACGCTGCCTTCACCCGCTTCATCAGCGCAATCGCCTCGTCCGATAGCTCCAGACCGATGTACGGCGCCTTTGCGAAGCCGATGCCGTGCTCACCGCTGATCGAGCCCTCCAGCGCCACGACGCGCTCGAAAAGCACACGCTCGGCCGCCCGCGCCCTCGCACGTGCCCCGGCGTCGTCGGGGTCGACCATCAGGTTGACGTGAATGTTGCCATCGCCGGCGTGTCCGAACGACGCGATCTGCAGATGATGCTCCCGTTTGAGCGCAGCGATGCAATCGAACAGCGCCGGCACCCGTCCCCTGGGTACGACCACGTCATGATTGATCTTCAGGAGCCCCGTCGCGCGTAGTGCCAGGGACAGCTCGCGGCGCATGGCCCACAACTGTTCGCGCTCCTGCTCATCCGACGCGCGCCAGACCCCGATCGCGCCGGCCGTCCGGCACGCGTCCTCTACGAGCGCGATCTCCTCCTCGACCGCTCCAGGCGATCCGTCCGATTCGACGATGAGGAGCGCATCCACCTGCCGCCCGGGCGGCACGAGGCGCCCGGACGAGGCTTCGCCCAACGACCGTCCCGAGTGTGCTTCGATGGCACGCAGCGAATCCGCATCGATCAGTTCGATGGCCGCCGGTACGACCCGTCGCTCCAGCAGCAGCGTCACGGCGTCGACCGCAGGGCGGATGCCTCCAAAGGCGGCGGCCAGCGTGGCGCGGGCCGGCGGCCTGGGAATCAGGCGCAGGGTGACGCGGGTGATGATTGCCAGCGTGCCCTCGGAACCCACGAGCAACTGCGTCAGATCGTAGCCCACCACGTTCTTCACGGCCTTGGAGCCCGTGCGCACCACCTGCCCGGTCGGGAGCACCGCCTCGAGGCCCAGCACGTACCGCTTGGTCGTGCCGTACTTGAACGCGCGCGCGCCGCCGGCGCACTCGGCGACGTTTCCGCCGATGGAGGACTGTTCGAGACTGGCCGGGTCCGGCGGGTAGAACAATCCGACCCGCTCGACGGCTCGCTGCAGGTCGGCCGTGACGACATTGGGCTCGACCACGGCGAGCAGGTTCCGCTCGTCGATCTCGATGATTCGGTTGAGCCGCTCCATCGAGAGCACGACGCCGCCACGCGTCGGCACGGCGCCACCCGTGTAACCGGTCCCGGCACCGCGGACGACGAGCGGTACGCGATGCGCGTCACACAGCCGGGCGATTGCCGAAACGTCTGCCGTCGATCCTGGCCTGGCGACCAGATCCGGCAGGTGCCCCTGACCGAGTGCATCGGCGGCGTACTGCTGAAGGTGCTCCGCCGCCGTCCGCACGTGCTCCCGGCCGAGCACGTGGTGGATCGAGGCGACGAAGCCATCGGGCAGAGTCACGGACGTTCGCAATCACCCCGTGGCGTCCACCTTCGCCGGCTGACGCGAGTCGGCAAAGCGCAGAATACGGGTCGCTCCCTCGCGCAGCTGCTCCATCGATGTCGCGTAGGAGATGCGGAGGTAGCGTGGCGCGTCGAACGCCTCGCCGGGGGTCACGACCACGTGCTCCTTCTCGATGAGCGCTTCGGCAAAGGCCGCCGACGTCGCGATGCCATCCGGGGACAGCAGCCCGGAGATGTCCGGGAAGAGGTAGAACGCACCCTTTGGCTTGACGCACCGGATGCCCGGGTGCGCGGTGAGCCACGCGTGGATGCTGTCGCGGCGGCGGCGGTATTCGTCCAGCATGTCGGAAACGGCGTCCTGTGGACCGGTGATGGCCGCAAGGGCCGCCTTCTGCGTGATCGACGTGACGTTCGATGTCGACTGCCCCTGAATCACATTGAACGTAGCCGTGAGCCCCTTGGGGGCAATCGTCCAGCCGCACCGCCATCCTGTCATCGCGTAACTCTTCGAGGCCGAGCCGGCAAGTACGGTGCGGTCGCGATGCCGTTCGAAGAGCACCTGTGGCAGGTTGTGCGGCACCGGGTCGTAGATCAGTTGCTCGTAGCACAGATCCGCAATCACCCAGATGCCCCTGGCCGCGGCCGCGTCGGCGATGGCGGCCACGTCGCCCTCGTCGATCAGCGCACCGGTCGGGTTTGCCGGCGAGTTCAGGATAATGGCCTTGGTGCGCGGCGTCATCGCGGACAGTATCGCGTCGGTATGTACGGCGAATCCGTCGCTGGCGCGGGTGTGCACGATCACGGGGGTCGCACCCATGAGCTTCACTTGTTCCGGGATCGTGGGCCAGTACGGCGCGTGTGTGATGACTTCATCGCCTGGATCGAAGAGCGCCATGGCCGCGTTGAACAGCGCCTGCTTGCCGCCCACTGTCACCAGCACTTCGGCCGGCGTGATCTCGACTCCATAATCCCGGCGGTACCGCAGGCAGATGGCCTCGCGCAGTTCGGGAATGCCCGACGACACGGTGTAGCGGGTGAAATTGGCGTCGATGGCGGCCTTGCCGGCGGCCTTGACGTGCTCGGGCGTGGGAAAGTCGGGCTCACCGGCACTGAAATCCACGACGTTGTACCCGGCGCGACGCAGCCGTTCCGCTTCCGCGGCCACTTTGAGCGTCGCGGATGCCGATACCTGTGCAAGCCGCTGTGCAAACATGGTCATGGTTCTCCCCTTCCAGCCGCGTCGTCGTACCCGACACCGCGCTCGTCCGCGAGGCGGCACGGGAAGCGCGTCACGACCGGTGCTTCTTGCTCCGCATCGATTCCACGACGGGGGCGGGTACGAGCCCGCTGACATCCCCGCCAAGGCCGAAGACCTCCTTGATGAGGCGCGAGCTCAAGTACGTGTACTGTTCCGCGGGCATCATGAACACGGTTTCGAGCTTCGGCTCGAGGTGCCGGTTCATGAGCGCCATCTGAAACTCGTACTCGAAGTCCGACACGGCGCGGATACCGCGAACGATGGCGCTGGCTCGACGCCGGCGTGCGTAATCCACCAGCAGCCCGTCGAACGTGTCGACCTCGACGTTCGGATACTCACGAAACACGTCGCCAATAATCGCAACCCGCTCATCGGGCGTGAAGAGCGGCTCCTTGCCAGGGTTCACCAGGACCGCGACCAGCACACGCTCGAACAGGCAGGCGCTTCGCAGGATGATGTCGACGTGGCCGTTCGTGAGCGGATCGAACGACCCGGGAAAGATTGCGAGGCGTCCGCCCGGCGGACTCGCTGGAGTCATCGGCCTCCACGAGTGACACGCGCGTCGTGGCCGTGGCAGCGCGAACGTGTCGGGGCCCCGGTCGCGTTCCTGCAACTACTCCCCGCGACGGCTTCGGCGCCCCCGTGCACCCTCACGGCCAGCCCGTGCTGCGCTCCGCGCCGGTCCTGTCTGTGCCGTCTGCTCATGGTACCTACGCGAGGAAGTTCAGCGCGGAACGAAGAACGTCAACGTACTATCGCCCGACGTCACGTGGCGGACCTCGCACAGCGCAGGTGGCACCTCGATCTCCCGCCGCGTCGCGTGTTCGAGTACCAGCATCCCGTCCGGAGACAGCACGCGTCCAGCCGCGTGGAGCGCATCACGGATATCGGGAGCCTCGTACGGGGGATCCAGCAGCACCAGATCGAACGCACCAGGGTCGTTGTGCCGCGCGAAGATCGTCACGAAGTCGCCAGTCTGGATAGTATAGTCTGCCTCGATACCGCACTTGGAGACGTTCTCTCGGATGAGCGCCACGGCGCGCCGATCGCGTTCGACGAACGTGACGTGGGCAGCTCCACGGCTGAGCGCTTCTATCCCGACGGCGCCTGTGCCTGCGTAGCCGTCCAGCACCCGTGCTCCGACGATCCGTGGGGCCAGGATGTTGAAGAGCGTCTCGCGCAGCTTGTCCGATGTCGGACGTAGCCCCTCCCAGGCGGGCGTCTTCAGCCGCCGCCCTCTGAGCGTTCCGGCAATCACCCGCACGCTGTCCCGACCATCGCGAGCATCTACCCGACCTCGATCAACCCGAACTGCTCCTGCCACCCGTCCTGGACGAACTCCAGCAATTCGGGCGTCAGCTCACCGTCTTCGACCAGGCGACGGGCCTCGCGGTGGGCCTCTTCCATCACGTCGCGGTCGCGAAGAAGGTCGCCCGTACGGAGACGCGGCAAGCCGGACTGCCGCGTGCCGAAGAAGTCACCCGGTCCCCGAAGCTCCAGGTCGCGCTCGGCAATCAGGAACCCGTCACTCGTCGACGCCAGGGCCCGCAGCCGCTCGCGCGCCTCGTCGGTCCAGGGGGCCTGATAGAGCAGGATGCAGTGCGATTCCCAGGGACCCCGCCCGACGCGGCCTCGCAGCTGGTGCAACTGGGAGAGGCCGAATCGCTCGGCGTGCTCCACCACCATGATCGAGGCGTTGGGCACGTCCACGCCAACCTCGACAACGGTCGTACACACGAGCACCTGCACGCGATTGGCGACGAACGCCTGCATCACACCGTCCTTCGCCTCCTGTTTCATGCGACCGTGCAACAACGCCACGCGATACCGTGGAAACACCTCCGCCTGCAGGTGGTCGGCCATCTCCGTCGCGGATCGAAGGTCTACCTTCTCGGACTCCTCGACGAGCGGATAGACGATGTACGCCTGGCGGCCCGCGTCGAGCTGACGACGGATGGCCTCGTAGATCTCGTCCCGCCGCGACTCCGGCTTCACCCAGGTGCGCACCGGCTTTCTCCCGGGCGGCAGGTCCGGAATCTTCGAGACGTCGAGCTCGCTGTAGTCGGTGAGCGCCAGCGTCCGGGGGATGGGTGTCGCGGTCATCAAAAGCACGTCCGGGCGCAGACCTTTGCTGCGCAGTGCTGCCCGCTGCGCCACACCGAACCGGTGCTGCTCGTCGATGACGACCAGCCCGAGCTTGTGAAAGACGACCGTCTCCTGTACGAGTGCATGCGTACCGACGATGAGATGTGTCGTGCCACGCTCGATGTGCGCCATCAGCGTGTGCTTCTGGAGTGGCGGTGTGCTGCCAGTGAGCAGGTCGACCCGGAAACGCGATCGTGAGAGCAGGCGTGCGAGGGCGCCATAGTGCTGCACGGCGAGGATCTCCGTCGGAGCCATGAACGCCACCTGCAGACCGTTCTCCATTGCCACGACCGATGCCAGCAGCGCAACGATCGTCTTGCCCGCGCCAACGTCCCCCTGCAGCAGCCGGTGCATGGGGGCGGCGTGCCGCATGTCGTCCACGATCTCCTTCAAGGCCTGCCGTTGCCCCGCAGTCAGCCTGAAGGGGAGCACCCGGGCCGCTTCGGCTCGAATCCGATCGTCCACGATCGGCACGAACGGCTTCCGGTCGCGGCTGGCGGCATGCCGCCGCCAGGCGTGGCCGATCTGGAAGAGGAAGAACTCCTCGAAAATCATGCGTCGCTGCGCCGGCGATCGAAACACGTTCAGTGTGTCGAGCGACACGTCGTTCGACGGAAAGTGGGCTTCCTCGAGCGCGTGACGCCGGGGCATCAGGTTCAGCCGCGCCCGCAGCGCTGACGGGAGCGGATCGTCGATGGCGGCCGCCAGCGCATCGAGGGCCCGCCGCACCAGCCGGCGTTGCATGTTCGGTGTCACGCTGCCGGTCTTCTCGTAGAACGGCACGATGCGTCCGGTGTGCACGCCGCCAATGTCACTGCGCTCGTGATCGTCCGCGCCTTGCTGCTCTCCCTCGGTAACTTCGCCGGCAACCAGTTCGAACTCCGGATTCAGGAAGTGCAGACCGGTGGAGTCGAGCTTCACATCGCCGAAGATCACCGCCTTCACGTGCGGTCTCAGGATGTCGGCCAGGAACGATTGGTTCATCCAGGAGCAGCGGACGGCGCCGCTCCCATCACCCACGATCGCATGGAAAATCTTGAACCCGCGGCGTCGCGTCACAGCGAGATGGGCGCTCTTCACCTCACCGAGCACCGCGGTTCGGGTTCCCGGCCGCAGCGACGCGATCGGCTGCATGCGGCTGCGATCTTCGTATCGAAACGGCAGCCGGTAGAGCAGGTCCTGGACGGTGACGAGGCCGGCACGCTTGAGATCGGCCGCCTTGCGCGGGCCGACGCCCTTCAGGTATTGAAGCGGAGCTCGAAGATCAGTGCCCAAGGTTCAGCGAGGCTCCGTCTGAGACCTGCGAGCATGTCGGCGGCGGCGCCGCCTCGCTGATTGCAGCCTCGCCTGCCCGCACTCCGTGCAGGCGAGGCGCCTCGAACAGCCAGTCTGGAAACTTGACTCGTGCGCATGAATGTAGGCCGTTCAAGCCGTCCAGGGCGAACAGCACGACTTGCCTTGCAGATGTTCGCGAATCATCCGGTACAGCGCATGCTCATTACTGGAAGACGACCGCTTCCCCGCGCCCCACCTCTATCCGGCGGATGTTGGCCGGCAGATCGAACGGGTCGTCGAGGCGCACGCCCTGCGGATGTTCCGCACTTCGTGAGTAGTACGAGAGCACTTCCTGAATCAGGGTCTTCGGCACCGGAATGCCCGCCACCTCCGCCTGCTCCAGTTCGAAGCGGCCCTGTCCTTCGTGCGCGTGAACGATACCGCTCACCGAGATTGGCAACCGTCCGCCGAGCAGGTTCCACGGGTCGAAGACGCCGCCGGTCGAGCGGCGCCTGCCGACGACGTCCAGATCCACGGTGACCTGTCCCGCCACTTTGCCCCCGCCGACCAGGGTCAGCGTCGGCTGCGAGACGCCCTCCGGCAACAGCGAGTCGGCGCGGTACGCGAACCAGGAATTCACCTCGCTCTCCAGGATGGCCGTCCGCCTCGGGGCCGGACGCCCGGCGGTACCGTTATCGGCTATCTGTTCGAGTTTTCGCTCGAAGGCATCCGCCTGTTGTCGGGAAACGGTCGCACCCTGCAGAGTAATCGCCCCGAGAACCAGGGCAACCACGATTGGAACGATCATCTGAATGGACATTCTCGCTCTCCCAGCACTGGCGTTTTGAGTGTAGCATCCACTCCGGCCGACGAGCGCAGCCGTTCGCGACGAACGGCGCCCACGGGAGCCGCACGACCGGCGCGGGATCGGCGCCCCTGCACCCGCGTGCGCCGCCATGCAGGTCAGCGCCACGCACCCACGCCCACCCGATCTGTCGGCTCGGCGACTCACCACGACAAGGCCACGATGAGTTGGACACCGTGCGCCGAGGAGATACTGCCAGCCTGGCGAGGCGGAGCCGCCGCCAACATGCTCGCGGGTCCGAGGCGGAGCCTTGCGGGATGGCTCCAACCGGTGCCCTTGATACGGATGTTGATCTTCGCCTTCCGTTCGCATATAGTGCGCGACACCCCGGCCGAGTTCCCCGGAACCGCCGTTCCGGCACAGGCCGGCGTGGAATGGAGGACTGCCGTGCTCCCCCTCACCAAGCGTCAGCGTGAGATTCTGGATTACCTGAACGAGTTCATCCAGCAGCACGGGTATGCTCCCAGCCTCGAGGAGATTGGCCGCCGGTTCAATCTGTCCTCGCTGGCTACGGTGCACAAGCACCTCACCAACCTTCAGGACAAGGGTTTCATCAGGCGAGCATGGAATCGCAGTCGCTCGGTTGAACTGGTGCCGACGAAGGTTGGCGTTCGGGCGATAGAGCTCCCCCTCTTGGGGTTCGTCGCGGCGGGCGCACCCATTGAAGCCGTCGCCGGCACGGAGACCATCGCCGTACCGGAAGCACTGGTCGGCAAGCGGGATAGTTACGTCCTCCGTGTCAAGGGTGATTCGATGATCGACGAGCAGATTCGCGACGGCGACTTCGTCATTGTCGAAGACCGCAAGACGGCGGACAACGGCGAGATGGTCATTGCGCTCGTCGGCGGCCAGGACGTCACCCTCAAGAAGCTGTATCGGGAGAACGGGCGCATTCGTCTACAGCCGGCGAATCCCGGCATGGCGCCGATCGTCGTGGATTCCAATCAGGTTCAGGTCCAGGGCGTCGTGGTTGGAGTGATGAGGAAGTATTAGACCGCCGCAGGGTTCGACGGCGCTCGGGGCCGCCCGCGCGCCGTCGAAGGGCGGGGCGGAGCCCTGGTTCGACCCGTCAGCCCTCGCCATGATGGCGAGATCGCCGGGCCGCTCGTGGAGTACGCTTGCCGGTATGAGTGATCAACCCGAACGCAAGCAAATCAACTTCACGATCGTGCCCGACGAGAAGCCCGGCGAGCCACGGACCTACGCCAATTTCTGCTCCATCGCCCACACACCGTTCGACTTCACACTCACGTTCTGCGAGGTCATGCCGCTCTCGGAGAAGGAAGTCCGTGATGCCGAGCAGGAGCATGTCGTGCGCGCTCCGGTGCGCGCTCGGGTTGTCGTCCCCGTCCAGTTCATTCCAAACCTGATTGCGGCGCTGCAGGAACATATGCGCGTCTTCTCCGAGACGTATGCGAACGTCGGGTGGTCGAAGCAGGGGCCGGTCCACTGATGCCGTGTCCGAAAGCGAAGAGGCACACGCGGGCTGGCGCTGGCCACGCGCGGCAGCACGGCACGCGCCCGGGATCAGCGCCGCCTGCGTCTCGTGGCGGCTCGGACACATGACTCGACGTGCGGTGCCGGACCCACAGGCACGACCGGTTGCCGGATGAAGTCTCCTCGAACGACTCGCCGCATCATCGAGACGCTTGCCGCGCAGCACCCGAACGCCGACACCGAACTGCACTATCGCACTCCGTTCGAGCTGCTCGTGGCAACCATCCTGTCGGCCCAGTCCACGGACCAGCGAGTCAACACGGTCACTCCTGCGCTGTTCGCCCGTTATCCCGACGCACACGCGCTCGCCGGAGCGACGTCTTCGGATCTCGAACGCCAGATCATGTCCACCGGTTTCTTCCGTCAGAAGGCCAAGGCGTTGATTGGGATGGCGCAACACCTCGTCTCCGGGCACGGCGGCACGGTGCCCGCGGACATCGAACAGCTCACGCGACTGCCTGGAGTGGGACGCAAGACAGCCAACGTGGTGCTGGGCCACGCACTGGGCGTACCGGGGCTTCCGGTCGATCGCCACGTGCTGCGCGTCTCGAACCGCCTGGGAATCGCCGAGAGCGACAAGCCCGAGACGGTCGAGGTCCAGCTGTGCGGCGCGTTACCGAAGTCCATGTGGACGCTCGCATCCGATGTCCAGATCCTCCACGGACGACGGATCTGCAAGCCAAGACCGCTGTGCGACCTCTGTGCCGTCCGCGAGGACTGCGATTTCTATCGAACGGTCATCGCACGGCAGCGCGAAGTGTCTCGACGGGCCGCCGGGCGGCGACGCTCCGAGCGTGCCGGCGAGAACCGCACACCCACCCGTTCCGTCACGCGCGCCGCCAGGAAACGCGCGTAGCGCGCCCTCCTCCATGAACCGCCGACGATTCGAACGTCTTGTCGCCGAGGCCGTCACCCTCATTCCGCGCCGCTTCCGCCGCGAGATGCAAAACCTGGCATTGGTCGTCGAAGACGAACCGAGTGCCGAATTGCTGGCCGAGATGGACATCGAGCCTCCGGATTCGCTGTACGGGTTGTACCAGGGCACTCCGCTGCCCGAGCGGACGTGGGCATTCGGAAACGCCCTGCCCGACCAGATCACCATCTTCCAGCGGCCCATCGAGGAAGACTGCGACGACGAGGATGAGATTCGTGCGGTGATCGGAGAGACGCTCATCCACGAAGTTGGTCACTATTTCGGACTGAGCGAAGAAGAAATCCAGGAGATCGAAGAGCGCTACTGGCGAGGAGAAGACATTGAGGGGGAAGGGGGAGGGGAAGACGAGGAGTGAACGACTGACCATGCGCAGAGACACGAGGCCTCGTCACCCGAACGTGTCAGCTGGAGCACGACGCGCGCCGGCGCGAGGCCGGAGCCCGGGATCGACGTTTCCGTCCGCCCGGAAGCGATTCGGTCAGCACTTCCTCGAACCGGAGTGGGTCATCAAGCTCATCGAGGCTGTCGCCCCTGCACCAGGGGACACGTTCATTGAAATCGGCCCGGGCCGCGGTGCGCTGACCCGCCCGTTGTCGCTCCAGGTTGCCCGCGTCATCGCCATCGAGATCGATCGCGATCTCGCCGCGGCTCTTCCGCATCTGTTGCCGCCCAACGTCGAGGTGCTCCAGGGCGACGTGCTCGATGTCGATCTGCACGCGCTCGCCCGCGCTGAAGAGCGCCCGATTCGTCTCATCGGCAATCTTCCGTTCAACGTGGCATCACCCATCCTCTTCACGCTGCTCGACGCAGCCGACGAGGGCCGTTTCGCGAAAGACGCCACCCTGATGCTGCAACGAGAAGTGGCCGAGCGGCTGCTGGCGCCGCCCGGAACACGGGAGCACGGCGCCCTGGCGCTGCAGGTGGCGCTCGTGGCGGACGTCGAGCGGTTGCTGGTCCTTCCAGCTGGAGCGTTTCGTCCACGACCCAAGGTGTCCTCTGCCGTGGTCCAGTTGCGCTTTCGACCACCCCTGGTCGATGTGGGTGACCGGGACACCTTCGTCCGTCTCGTGAGGGGCGTGTTCCTGCATCGCCGCAAGACGCTTCTCAACGCGCTGCGCCCGGTCGCCGCCTCGCTGGGACGGTCAACCCCAGAACTCATTGAGCGAGCGGCAGTTGACCCTGGAAAGCGTCCTGAGGCGCTCACGTTCGAGGAGATGGCACGGTTGTCGCGAGCTGTGCTATAGTTTCGCCCGAAGTCGTTGATCCTTCCTGGTTTCTGTCTCTCGACGCGCTAATCCTTCAAGGAGCGTGCGGGAGCGTCAGGCACGCCCAGCTGCCTGAACGCCGGGCATCCTCTGGACCGGGTGTCCGGTCATCCGCCCGCGGCGCCTGCCAGGGCCCGCACGGCGGTGTACGACGTGTGGCCGTGTGTCGCTGCCCGCCGACTGCCGTGCCCGATGCAGCGGGTGCATGCGACAGGGCTCTCACATCCTGTCTCTGGGCGCTACATGGAACAGTCTTCCGTACCGGACTATACGCCTGCGACGCTCGAGATCGTGCCGCTCGGCGGCCTGGGCGAGTTCGGCATGCACATGATGGCCGTGTCGTGGGAAGACACCACCATCGTGGTGGATGCAGGCGTCATGTTTCCCGATCCCGACCAGCTCGGGGTCGATCTCATCATTCCGGACTTCTCGTATCTGGAGACTCGGCCACGCCGCGTCACGGCGCTCGTGCTGACCCACGGTCACGAGGATCACATCGGGGCGGTGCCGCACCTGGTCCCGCTTTTCGACGGTCCCATCTATGGAACCGCGATGACGCTGGCGCTGGTCGAGCCCAAGCTCGAGGAACACGGCATCGATGCGGCCCACCGATTGAAACAAGTCGTCCCGCGCGAGACGGTCACGATTGGCCCTTTCACCATTGAATTCATCCGCGTCACGCACAGCATGCCGGATTGTGTCGCCCTGGCCATCACGACACCAATCGGCACCATCGTCCATACGGGCGATTTCAAGATCGACCAGACACCGATTGACGGCCAGCACTTCGATCTCCACCGGTTTGCCGAACTGGGCGCACAGGGTGTCCTCGCCCTGTTTGCCGACAGCACGAACATCGATCGCAAGGGCTTCTCGGGAGCCGAGACCGATGTCGTCGAGACATTCGAGGAGGTCTTCACCAGCGCGCAGGGCAAGCTCGTCGTGGCTGCGTTTTCCTCGAGCATCTATCGCATGCAGGTCCTGGTCGATTTGGCGGTGCAATTCGAGCGAAAGGTCGCGTTTGTCGGACGCAGCCTCGTGCAGAACACCGAAATTGCCCAGCGGCTCGGGTACCTGCGCGTTCCGGCGGGCGTTCAAATCCGTGACTCCGACGTGGGGAGCTACGCGTCGCAGGACGTGCTCTGCCTGGTGACAGGCTCCCAGGGCGAACCGCAGGCGGCGCTCTCCCGTATTGCCATCGACGATCATCGATACGTGAAGCTCGGGCCGGATGATACGGTCGTCTTCTCGGCCCGATCCATCCCAGGCAACGACAAGGCCATCGCGCGGACGATGAGCCACATTGCCCGCCGCGGTGCGGACGTGATTACCCCGGAGATGAAGCACGTGCACGTCTCCGGGCACGGATCGGAAGAGGAGCTCAAGCTGGTGCTGTCGCTCGTTCGGCCGCGGTACCTCGTGCCAATCCACGGCGAATACCGGCAGCTGGCGCGGCACGCGCGCGTCGCCAGGCACGTCATGCGCGGGACTGGCCATGACATTGAGGTCCTGCTGGCCGAAGATGGCGATATCCTGCAGTTCGACCGGCTCGGCGGCAGGCTCGCCGGCAAGGCCCCCACCGGCCGCGTGCTCATCGACGTGACCCGCCTGGGCGAGGTCGGCGATGAGGTGCTGCGCGATCGCCGTCACCTCGCGGGAGACGGACTGGTGGTAGCGGTCATCGGGATTCGCCGGGACACCGGAGCGCTCGTGGGCGACCCGCTGCTCGTGTCGCGAGGGTTCGTGGTCGACGAAGCGCGGCGGGAATCGCTCTTCGGCAACGCCGCCGAGGTGATTGCGGAGTGCCTGGAGTCCTCGCGACTCGAGGAGCGCCTGGATCAGGGGCTGATGACGGAGAAGCTGCGCGTCGAATTGCGCCGGTTCTTCAAGAAGCGAACGGGGCGACGGCCGCTGGTGCTGCCGGTCCTGATGGAGATCTGACGTGCCCGAGTCTACTGTGTCGCGGCGCATCAGCGAGTTCGCCGGCGTGGCGCTCTTCGCGGCGTCGCTCATCTGGCTGATTGCGCTCGTCACGTACGAGCCGACGGACCCCGTGTGGTTCTTCACGACGGACGCGACGCAGAACCCGGCAAATTTCGTAGGCCGGGTCGGCGCGTTCCTGTCGGAAGTGTCCTTCCAGTTCTTCGGGTACGCCGCGTACCTCGCTCCCGCAGTGCTCGCGGTGGCCGGATGGCACTACTTCTGGTGCCAGCCGCCCGATGCAGTGTACACGAAGCTCATCGGCGTCACACTGCTGCTCGCGTGCGCAAGTGCCTTTCTGAGCCTGGCATTCGGCAGCACCGTGGTGGACGGACGCACCGTGCATGCGGGCGGTTCCGTCGGTACGTGGCTGGGCGGCGCACTGGCCGAGTACCTGAATCGTACGGGATCCATCATCGTCCTGCTCACGTCGATGCTGCTGGCCGTCATCCTCTCGACACACTTCTCCTTCGGCCGCATGTTTGCGAGCGCCAGTGCCGGCTCGCGTGACTTCTCCGCGCGCAGCATCGGCTGGATCCGTGGCCGGATCGACGACCGGCGCCGGGAGCGCGCGCGCCG
>CAZDLW010000017.1:13788-39846 GCA_964505975.1 uncultured Bifidobacteriaceae bacterium
AGCACATGAAGCGGGCGGGTGCGGCGCCACAGGTCAAGCCGGCTCGACCGGCCGCGGATCGCGCTGTCGCCGAACTCGACGCAGGTACCAGCCCGCAGCCCGCGGCGCGCGCAACGCCGCCGGTGGTGGCGCGGAAACGACCCGAGACAACTCCGCCACTGCCGCTGGCCGAACCGGAGCCGGCCTCGCCGCAGCGCACGGCGGCCTCCGGGCTTCTGCCCCTGGCTCCAGCACAACGCAAGCACGGAGCGTTCGTGCTGCCACCGGGGGCACTGCTGGATGCTCCGAAAGCCGAACGGAAGATCGACGAGCGCGAGCTCATGGAGGCCGCGCGACAGCTCGAAGAGAAGTGCCGGGAGTTCGCGGTGGAGGGTCAGGTCGCACAGATTCATCCGGGGCCGGTGGTCACGACGTTCGAATTCAAGCCCGAGGCCGGCGTGAAGTACAGCAGGATCACGGCGCTCGCCGACGATCTGTGCCTGGCAATGCAGGCGGAGTCGGTCCTGATCGATCGCATCCCTGGCAAGTCGACAGTCGGCATCCAGATCCCGAATCCGCACCGCGAGGCCATCTCCTTGCGGGAGCTTCTCGAGTCCGACGCGTATCAACGCTCGATGTCCAAGCTCACCCTCGCACTCGGAAAGACCATCCATGGCGAGCCACTCGTGACGGATCTGGCGACCATGCCCCACCTGCTCATCGCCGGATCGACGGGAACGGGCAAATCCGTCGGGCTGAACGCCATGCTCACCAGCATCCTCTTCCGCGCGACCCCGGACGACGTCCGCCTGATCATGATCGACCCGAAGCGTCTGGAGCTCGGCATGTACGAGGACATTCCGCACCTGCTGACTCCGGTAGTCGTGGACCCCAAGAAGGCGGCGAATGCGCTGCGGTGGGCCGTGCGGGAGATGGAGGAGCGTTACAAGACCCTCGCCGCCGAAGGCGTCCGCAACATCGAGCAATACAACCGCAACGTTCGTCTTGCCCTCGCCGAGGGGGGCGCAGCCTCGGACGCCGAGATCCCCAAGCCGCTCCCGTTCGTCGTCGTCGTCATCGATGAACTGGCCGACCTGATGATGGTGGCGAGCAATGAGGTGGAAGAGTCCATCGCCCGATTGGCGCAGATGGCGCGGGCCGTGGGCATCCATCTCATTCTGGCGACACAGCGGCCGTCGGTGGATGTGATTACCGGCCTCATCAAGGCGAACCTGCCGTCACGCATCTCTTTCCGGGTGTCGTCGAAGGTCGACTCGCGAACGATCCTCGACGGCAACGGAGCCGAGCAACTCCTGGGTAAGGGCGACATGCTGTTTCTACCGCCCGCGTCGGCGCGCTGCATTCGTCTGCACGGTCCGTACATCTCCGAGCAGGAGACCGCCCGTCTAGCCAGCTTCCTCCGTAAGCAAGGCAAGCCCGTGTTCGACGACACCATCACGGAGGACGATGAAGCGAGCGGACTCGGAGCGCTGGATTTCGAGAAGGACGAGCTCTACGACGAGGCTGCTCGTATCGTCGTGGGAACCGGGCAGGTTTCGATCTCGTACCTGCAGCGGAAGCTCCGCATCGGGTTCAGTCGTGCCGCGCGGCTGGTGGACATGATGGAAGCCGAAGGCCTGGTTTCTTCGGGCACCGGCGGCAAGCCGCGCGAGGTCCTGGTGGACCGCGGCTACTTCGAGGAAGTGGATGCGCAGCTTCGTTAGTGGCGTGTTGGTCGTGACGCTGGCCAGCGCCGTGCTGGCGCCAGGAGTGAGCGCCCAGTCACCGAGTAATGCCCGCGTCGTCTTCAACGACGCGTTGAAGCGCGAGACCGCCCTTCGGCAGGAAATGGAGGCGCATCGCGCGCCGGCCTCCCCCGACGGCCTTCTGCAGCGCATCCGCACGATTGCCGGCGCCTACGCGGACATGTCGCGGCTCTTTCCTGCCGGAGAGTACAGCGACCGGTCGCTGTGGCAGGGGGCAATGCTTCTGGCCGACGCCTACTGGCACTTCGGCGAACCGACCGATCGCCAGGCAGCGCTCACCATGTTCGACGCCCTCGGGGGCCGCTTTCCCGAAAGCTCCCTGAACACGCAGGCCGCTGCGCACGTGGGTCGCCTGAAAGAATCCATGCCCGTGGCATCGTCAGTGGGAGAGATCGCAGCGACCGAGCCACCTCGGGCCGACATCGAGGTCTTCGAACAGGCGCCGGTTGATCCAGTTCCGTCACTGGATCCAGGGATCAGTCCGGATCCTCTGCCACCCGCGCCCTCGACCCCCGCCACCCTTGCCAGGCCGGCCAGCCCCGTACCGACCACCGGTGACGTCCCGGCATCGTCACCCCCGGCAGCCACTCCGGCACCGGAGCCTCGATCGACGCCGCCGGCACCGGAGGCGCTCCCCCTCCGCCCCCACAACCCGTCACCTGTTCCCAGCACGCCCGCCGGGCCGGTTCGACTGACCGCTATCCATGGGCAAATCCTTCCAGAGACGCTCCGCGTAACCCTGGAACTGGAGCGGGAGGTGCGCGTGCGGCACGAGCAACTCGATGGCCCGCCCCGTCTGCTCATCGACCTGCAGAACACTGCACCGGCGCCCTCGCTTCGTGAAGCGACTCTGCCAGCCGCCGGATCGGACGCTATTACGCGTATCCGGCTCGGACGGCAATCGGGTGCAATCACCCGTGTGGTCCTCGACCTCCGGGAGCGCAGCCCGTACAAGATCTACGCGCTGGACAACCCGTACCGCATCGTTGTCGATTTCGAGTGGCGCACGGGCACGAACAGTGCGGCTCCAGGCGGCGCCAGAACGGTGCCGGACCGGACGCCTGCGTCCGGAAGCAACGGAGTCACCCTCTCGAGGCAGTTGGGTCTTGGGATTGCCCGGGTCGTCATCGATCCCGGACACGGCGGATACGATCCCGGGACCAGGGCGGGCCACCTCACCGAGGCTGACGTCGTGCTCGATGTCGCACTTCGGCTCGAACGACTCCTGCACGCCAATGCCGATCTCGACGTCGTACTGACTCGACGAACCGACGTGTTCGTCCCACTCGATGAACGGACCGCGCTGGCCAATCGCGTCGGCGCGGATCTGTTCCTTTCCATTCACGTGAACGCAAGCGCCAACGTCGAGACGCGCGGTGTCGAGACCTATTTCCTCAGCTTCGCGCTGAGCACGGAGGCGGAAGCGGTGGCGGCCCGCGAGAATGCCAGTACCACGCACAACCTGCGGAACCTTCCCGATATCGTCCAGGCAATCGCGTTGAACGACAAGGTTGACGAGTCGCGTGCCTTTGCCACCACCGTGCAGAACGCGTTGCACACCCGGCTGCAGCCCTACGATGCACGCGTCAGGAACCTAGGTGTCAAGCAGGCGCCGTTCGTGGTGCTGGTCGGCGCCGAGATGCCGGCGGCCCTTGCCGAGATTTCGTTCCTTACCAATCAGGAAGAGGCGGCCCTTCTAGGTAACGAGGCGTACCGTCAGGACATCGCGGAAGCTCTCTTCGACGCCATCGTCGCCTACCAGCGGGCGCTCGAGACCGTACCGGCGCTCGTCGGCAGCCGGTAGCTGGGACATTCCCGATAGCGTGTCGGGGTCAGATGCGGAGTCGTGTGTGGCTTGGCTGAGTGGGGTCGCCCCCTCGGGACGACGAGTCGCGCCACCGCTTGTAGAGCACGACGCCGGTCCCTCCCAGCAGACCCGCGGCGATGCCAGCCACGAACAGGATGCCGAGCACCCAGAGCGCGGCCAGCAGGACGCTGCCGTACGAAATCTCAGGCGTGATCGGCGGCTGCCTGACGACATCGACCACGATTGGTTCCTGGAGTAGATGCAGCACGGTCTCGGGTCCGGTTACTTCAGCTTACCCCACTCGTCGGCACACAGGGCCAGCTCGGCCAGCGTTCGCACTCCCACACCGGTGGCACCCTTTGGTTGATAGGGCTTGGATTCCTCTGCCCAGGCCGTTCCGGCAATGTCGATGTGTGCCCAGGGCAGGTTGCCCGCGAACTCCTTGATGAAGAGCGCGCCGGTGATAGCACCGGCCGGACGGCCCCCGGTATTCGTGAAGTCTGCGATCTCGCTCTTGAGCTGTTCCTTGTAGTCGTCGAATACCGGCATCGGCCACATGCGGTCGCCCGCACGGTCGCCCGCGCGCCGCACGTGCTCGACCCACGCCCCCGGTGTGCCGAACAGGCCGCTCGTCGATTTCCCGAGCGCGACCACACAGGCGCCCGTGAGCGTCGCCACGTCCACCAGGTGCGTGGCGCCAAGCTCACGTCCGTACCACATCGCATCGCCGAGGACGAGTCGGCCCTCAGCATCGGTGTTGAGGATCTCAACCGTCTTCCCGGCCGCGCTGGTGAGGATGTCGCCAGGCTTCACCGCGCGCCCGCCGGGCATGTTCTCCGTCATCGCGACGACGGCGACACACGTGACGGGAGCCTGGAGCCGGGCGATGGCCGCCATCGCGCATATCACGGCCGCGCCTCCCGACATGTCGTCCTTCATCTTGTCCATGTTCTCGGCTGGCTTGATTGAGATTCCGCCGGTATCGAAGGTGATGCCCTTTCCGATCAAACCGAGCACGACACCGGGATGGGGATTGGGTGGTTCGTGCCGGAGTACGACCACCCGCGGTGGCTCCTGGCTGCCCCGGGCGACGCCGAGCAGAAGGCCCATGCCCAGCCGCGCAATCTCCCCTTCAACCAGGACATCGACCTCCACGCCGGCCGCGCCGGCAATGCCAGCCGCACGGTCGGCAAAGACCTGAGGCGTCAACTGGTTGCCGGGCTCGTTGGCAAGATCCCGCGCCAGGTTGCTGCACTCGGCCAGGACGCGCCCGCACTCGAGCCCGCGGGCAACTGCCGGCGACACCTCCGACACCTTGAGGTCCGCCCGCTCAATCCAGATCTTCGGCTCGCCGTCGGTCCTGTAGCTTGCCCCGTCGAAGTTCGACAGTACCACTCCTTCCGCCATCACCTGGACGACCCGGTCGGGAGGCAGACCCTCGACCTGACGACAGATCACCACCACGCGCCTCAGCCGCTTCTGTCGGGCAACGAGCCCCCCGACGCACGCCGCGCGACGCAACGTGTCCGCGCTCGCATGTCCACGGCTGCCGGCACCGATCAGCGCGATCCGTGCCGCGCGCCACCCGCTCAGGACTACCGGCGTCAGAAACACCTCGTAGAGCTTCCCCCGGAACTCGCCTCGGCTGCGCGCGCGACCAATCTCGCCACCCGAGGCCGCATCGAGATCCGGTTCGTCCACCAGGTCGTCGTCCTCGAACACGGGAACGAGAAGTACGTCGGTCTCGAGCTCCCGAGTCTGGCGTGCGGTTGCGTCAATCACGGGCGTCGCATGAACGGTCGGCATCGCGTCGAAATCTCCAGAGGCACCGGGACACGGGCGCACATTACGTCCGTGAGACGCCAGAGATGCGTCAGCGTCGTGCTATTCATCTCGAACGGCCTATCGTCTGAAACAGGGCCAGCCGAAACCTGGCACGTGGGACTGCCTCCGCGCGTGCCGTCTGCCAAAAGCGCGCGGGCGGAGATGCGGAGATACTGCCATCTCGCAAGGCAAGACCGCCGCCGCCATCCTTGCGGGTCTGCAGTGTCTACCGTCGCGAGCGACGACCACATGGGCACGAAATGTCAATCGTAGGGGCCGCCTTCCGCTTCCGCGTAAACCTCCGGCGGACCGCCATAGCCGTGGCGAAGGCGGTCAGGCGGGCCTGGGCCGGCTGAAGGCCGGCCCCCACGCGGAAGCGAGGGGCCTCCTCGCCCTGCGTGGAGGAGCTTCTGCTCGGGCGGAGCCTCGCTGGACACCCGGGAATTTGGTAGTTCGCAATCTGCGGGCTAGAATCGAGCACGCTTGTCTCGAAGGGAATCATCATGACCCATTCACGACGCGCCTGGTGCACGCTGGCCACAGCGCTGGTCCTCATGCTGTCGAGTACGAGTGCTCCGACCGCGCAGCGCGTGAACGAAGGCAAGCCCAGTCTATCACTGCGGGCAACACCACCAGTGGGTTTCACGCCGTTGCGGGTGCGGGTGGCCGTGGATGTCCGCGGCGGGCCCGACGACTATCAGGACTTCTATTGTCCCACCATCGAATGGAACTGGGGCAACGGGACGATCTCCGAGAGCTCGGAAGACTGCGCCCCGTACGAGGCCGGCACGAGCACGATTCGCCGGCGCTTCACGGCAGAGTACGTGTACCGCCAATCAGGCTCGTATCAGATTGCCTTCCGTCTCAAGCAAGGGAGCAAGGCCGTTGCGGTGGCAACGGCCACTGTTCAGGTCCGCGGCGGCGCGCGCGACGGTTTCTGACAGCCCGCACTCGTGAGGTGAAGCAGGGCCGGTGATTAGACCGATTCAATCACCATCGCGATACCCATTCCACCGCCGATGCAGAGCGCGCCCACGCCACGTCCACCGCCGCGCGCCCGAAGCGCGTAGATCAACGTCGTCAGGATGCGGGCCCCGCTGGCGCCAATCGGATGGCCGAGCGCGATTGCGCCACCCCGCGTGTTCACTTTCCGCGGGTCCACACCCAGCTCCCTCGTCACGGCCAGGGCCTGCGAGGCGAACGCCTCGTTCAACTCGAAGAGATCGATTTGCGACAGCGTCAGCCCCGCGCGCTGAACGGCTTTCCGCGTTGCCTCGACCGGTCCCATGCCCATGATCGCCGGATCGAGCCCTGTGGTCGCGAAGGAGTGAATGCGGGCCAGCGGCCGCTGTCCAACCGCTCTTGCCTTGTTCGCCGACGCCACGATGAGCGCCGCCGCACCGTCCGCGATCCCCGACGCATTGCCCGCCGTCACCGTGCCATCCTGCTTGAACGCCGGTCTCAGCGCGCCCAGTTTCTCGGTTGTGGTACCAGCTCGGGGGTGCGTATCGCTGTCGAACCGGACGGCGGCGCCCTTCTTCTGGGGGATGTCCACGGCGACGATTTCGTCTCTGAAGACGCCGTCTGCGAGCGCACGCGCCGCGCGCTGCTGACTCTCCGCCGCGAACGCGTCCTGATCGTCGCGACCGATCCCGAATCGCGCGACGATCTCCTCGGCCGTCATGCCCATGTGACAACCCTGGATGGCGCACGTGAGTCCGTCGGACAACATCGAGTCGTACGCATCGGCGTGTCCCATGCGATACCCCCATCGCGCGCCACGCAGCAGATAGGGGGCGTTCGACATCGACTCCGTCCCGCCGGCCAGAATGAGATCCGTATAGCCCACCCGAGTGGCCTCGACTGCGTGCACGACCGCCTGAAGCCCGGATCCGCACACTCTGTTGACCGTCTCCGCCGGCACGGTCTGAGGAACGCCAGCCTCGAGCGCCGCCTGACGGGCGACGTTCATGCCACCGCCCGCCTGCAGCACACACCCGAGGATGACGTCGCCTAGTTCGCCTGCCTCTACTCCCGCGCGCCGGATCGCCTCACGGATGACCACGGCGCCAAGGTTGGCGGCCGACAGGTCCTTCAATGGACCCCCAAACGACCCGATGGCCGTGCGACAGGCAGCAAGAATGACGGCAGGTTCATCGTGAGACATACCCGCAGTCTCTCATGACCAGCCCCCCCCTCCCCCCTTTCCTCTACAATCCCCCCATGGCCCGTTTCGAGTTCGGCGGCGAGATCGCCTGGCGCCCCACGCGTGAGTACATTGAACAGAGTCTCTTGAAGAAGTTCATCGACCAGCACGGGTGTGGCGATCTCGACGGTCTCCTCCGCCGTGCCCTGTCGGATCCCGAATGGTTCTGGACGGCCGTGCTCGACGATCTCGGCATCGAGTTCTACGAACCGTACTTGCAGGTGATCGACACGTCGCCTGGTCTTCCCTGGACCCGCTGGTGCGTCGGCGGGCGTCTCAACATCGTTCACAACTGTCTCGACAAGTGGATCGGCACGCCGGTGGAGCACCGAACGGCACTGCGGTGGGAAGGCGAAGAAGGGGCGACGCGGGCGGTCACGTACGGTGAGCTTTCTCGAGACGTGAACCGGTGCGCCAATGCACTCCGGGCACTCGACGTCCAGAAGGGCGACCGCGTGGCGCTGTTCATGCCCATGTGTCCGGAGCTCATTGCCGCTTTTTTCGCGTGCATGAAGATCGGCGGAATCGTTCTGCCACTCTTCTCCGGATACGGCCCTGAGGCCGTGAGCTCACGGCTCGTCGATGCGGAGGTCCGTGTCCTCTTCACCGCCGACGGGTTCTGGCGGCGCGGCCGACAGGTGGAGATGAAGGCACTCGCCGACCGCGCGGCGGATGCGGCCTCCTCCGTCCAGCACGTGGTGACCGTACCGAGGCTTGGTCTCGAGATCTCCCGAAGCGCGCGGCGCGACCACGCGTGGGGGAATCTGGTTGGTCGTCAACCGGACGTCTGTGCGACCGCACACTCCGACGCCCAGGATCCAATCATGATCATCTACACGTCCGGCACGACGGGACGTCCAAAGGGGGCGGTGCACACGCATTGCGGCTTTCCGGTGAAGAGCGCACAGGACATGCGGCACGTGCTCGACGTGCACGACGGGGACGTCCTGTACTGGGTGAGCGACATGGGCTGGATGATGGGGCCCTGGGAAGTGCTCGGCATGACGCTGCTCGGTGGGACGTTCGTCATGTATGACGGCGCGCTCGACTATCCCGGCCCGGAGCGGCTGTGGGCGCTCGTGGAGCGGCATCGTGTCAACGTGCTGGGCGTGTCGCCCACGTTAATCCGCTCCCTGATGCGGCATGGTGAGGAGCCCGTCCGCCGGCACGATCTGAGCTCGCTGCGTATCTTCGGGTCCACCGGTGAGCCGTGGAATCCCGAACCGTGGCGCTGGCTGTTCGATGTTGTCGGTGGCGGCCGCCTTCCAATCATCAACTACTCCGGCGGAACCGAGGTGTCAGGTGGCCTGGTTGGCGGCAACGTGCTGACCCCGCTCAAACCCGCGGCATTCGCGGGGCCGCCCCCGGGCATAGCGGCGGATGTGGTGGACGAGGAGGGGCGGCCGGTCCGGAACCAGGTGGGCGAGCTGGTGGTTCGTGCGCCCTGGCTCGGGATGACGCAGGGGTTCTGGAAGGATCCGGATCGCTACATCCAGACCTACTGGTCGCGCTTCCCCGACACCTGGGTCCACGGCGACTGGGCGGCCATCGACGCCGATGGTCTGTGGTACATCCTCGGTCGATCGGACGACACGATCAAGATTGCCGGCAAGCGTCTCGGACCCGCGGAAGTCGAATCCGTGCTCGTCGAGCACCCCGCCGTCCTCGAGGCGGCTGCCGTCGGCGTTCCCGACGAGATGAAGGGACAGGTGCTCGCGTGCTTCTGCGTGCTGCGCCCGGGACAAGTCGCATCCTCCGAGTTGACGGAAGCACTCGCCAGGCTCGTCGCCGATCGACTGGGCAAGCCTCTCCGTCCTCAATCCATCGCGTACGTGACGGACCTGCCCAAGACGCGAAACGCCAAGGTGATGCGGCGGGTGATTCGTGCCGCCTACCTCGGCGACCCGCCGGGAGACCTGTCGTCACTCGAGAATCCCCAGGCGGTGGCGGAGATCGCGAAGATGGGCAGGCAGCAGGTCGTGCAGGAAGGGCCGGCAAACGACGGACTCACTCACGGGTGACGCATATGAGGGCGAAACGTGCGATCGGACTTCTGATGATGCTGTCTGTGTTCGGATGTGGATCCGGCGACGAGTCGAAGGCGATACGGGAGGATATAGCCTCGAGCGGGACACTCCGTGCAGCCCTGAATTTCGGGAATCCCGTGCTCGCAACGAAGGCGGGGCGGGACGGCGAACCTGGGGGCGTGTCCGTCATGCTGGTTCGCGAGCTCGCTCGGCGGCTCGACCTGCCCGTGGAGTTCCTGGCGTACACCAGTGCTGCGGGCATGGCCGAGGACGCCAGGACCGGGGCGTGGGATGTCGCGTTCCTGGCGGCGGATCCGGGACGTGAGGCTGAGATCGCGTTCACCCCACCCTACGTCGAGCTCGAGGCCACCTATCTCGTCCCATCGGAGTCGGCGTTCCGCACCGTTGCCGACGTGGACGCGGACGGCGTGCGCGTTGCCGCCCGACCGCGAAGTGCCTATGACCTCTACCTGCGGCGCACTCTCGTTCGGGCGCAGCTCGTCTACCCGGACGGGACGGAATCGGACATCGATCTGCTCGACGATGGTCGCGCCGACGTGCTGGCCGGGCTGCGGCACGTGCTTGCAGACACGGCCGCGGCCACACCGGGACTGCGCGTGCTCGACGGGAATTTTGCAGCCATGCAGCAGGCCATTGGCGTTCCGCAGGGACGTGGCGCCGCGGCGGAGTATCTCCGTGGGTTTGTCGAGGACGTCAAGGCCTCGGGACTGGTGGCGCAGGCCGTTGCCGCATCCGGCGCCGAAGGCGTGTCGGTTGCACCGCCCGCCGAGCGGTAGCGGCTCGAGCAACAGGTCCAAGGCGAGCAAGTTCGAATCGAGTCTCGCCAACATTGTTCGCTTATGCGCGACACCCGCGGCGGCTGCGGCGCGAGAGCGACGCGCCGGGTGGCAGGCCGATCACGTGTAGTCGGTTCATCGTCCGAGGACGACATCGACCCCGTGGAGAATCTGTGCCAGCTGCTTCGGGCCGACACGGCCGACTCTATCGGAAAGCAGCGACCGGTCGAGTGCGATGATCTGCGACACGTTGGCGACCGAGTCCTGCGGCAATCCCGTCGCCCTCGCCGACAGGAGCACATTCCCCGGGGCACCCGCCCATGTGATATTGCTCGTCAGTGGCACGCACACTGCAGTTGCGATTCGGCTCCGATTCAGGTGATTGCCTTGCATTACGACCACCGGTCGCCGAAACCCCGGGCCCGATCCAGCAGGTGCTGGCAAGTCAGCCCACCAGACCTCGCCCTGCGCGATTTCTACCACTCGACATCCTTCAGTACCCGTCGCACAGCACCGTCGAGGAACGGATCGAGCCCGGGTTCGCCAAGTTCATCGAGCACCTGGTTCATACGTTCCGTGACCTCGTCAGGGGCGTGTCTCGCGAGGTATTCCCCAAGCGCCTCGGCATAGAGCTGGCTCCGCGACTTGCGCGTTCGCTTCGCATGCCGTTCGGCCTCGCGGTACACGTCGTCTGGCAGCGAGATGGCTGTTTTCATACCGTTAGTATAACCGCTAACCGGCCCGCAGGTTATCCTCCGGCCCCGGTACTATGAGCCTCTCCGACGCCCGCGTCGACCGACACCCGCGGTGTCGTTGCGCGTCGCGACCACGGTCGCGCGCGGGCCTCCCACGTTGCCCCAGACAACCGTCCCCCACGTGCCAGTCTCACTCCCACGGTGGACCCCGAGAACTGCGTCCGTCGGTGCTTCACTCTCGCGCGGCGGCCTTCCTCTCGTTAGCGCAGAGTCGGCGTCCACGTACGCACGTTCGAGGCCTGCTCGGGATTCAACTCGCGTTCCGGCCCGCCGGCTTGCTCGACGCACCTCCGTGCGCCTGCTGTCTCCGAGGCTTCAGCCAGGATGATTGCTCGCCCGCGCCGCCCGGATAGCTACCGAGCTGTACCGACACTGACGTTCGAAGGAGAGCCGGATGGTGGAGTCCCGCGCACCACGGAGAAAAGCCCGGATGACAACCCGGTCTGCCTGGACGCGGTACAGAAGCCGGTAGTCGTAGACGAATACCTCCCGGAGCATCGGATCACGAACTTCCGGGACGACACGTCCGCGATCAGCGAGTGTCGCGAAGCTGTTGGCCGCATCCAATGCGCGAGTCAGGATCCGAATCGCTCCGCTCGGCGAGCCCCGTGAGACGCACTCAATGACCTCATCGATGGCATGGACTCCTCCCGGTTCTTTCGCGGGATCATTGCCGCGAACTGTGGGTCGCCCCACACAACCAGGAGGAGACCGAGATGGATGCTACGACGGTCGCGGTGGATCTGGCAAAGGACATCTTCGAAGTCGCGCTGGCGAATCGGGGCGGACGCATTTTCGAGCGGAAGCGGCTGACGCGGCGGCAGTTCGAGCGATTCATCGACGGCCTGGCAGCCGGCACAGAGGTGGTGATGGAAGGCTGCGGGACGGCGCACTGTTGGGGGCGGCGGTGTCAGGCGCGCAGTCTTCAGGTGCGGGTGCTGCCTGTCCAGTACGTCCGGCCGTACGTGCGGCGCAACAAAACCGACCGCACGGACACCGAAGCGCTCCTCGAAGCCAATCGATGTGGCGGCATCCAGCCCGTGCCAGTGAAAACCGCGGAACAACAGACACTCCAAGCGCTCCATCGCGTCCGGACGCAATGGCAAGCCGCCCGCACGGCCCGGATCAACGTCGTCCGCGGATTACTCCGGGAACACGGCCTCCCTATTCCTGTCGGCGCCCGGAAGGTGCTCGCGCGAGTGACCGGAGTCTTGGAAGATGCCGAGGTCGTCATCCCGGAGCTGCTCCGACACACCATCGGGCTCGTGGTTGAGGAAATTCGGGCGCTCGAGCGGCGGATCGCCACGATCGATCACCAACTCGCCCAGGTGGCCCGCACGCATCCGGTCGCCGTCCGGCTCCAGCAGATTCCGGGCGTCGGGGTGCTTACGGCGACGGCGATGGTGGGCGCGGTCCCTCATATCCACGCGTTCCGTCGCGGCCGGCAGTTTGCGAGCTGGGTAGGCCTGACGCCGCGCGAATCGTCAACCGGTGAGGCGGCACCTCGGGCGCATCAGTAAACGCGGCGAGGTGTATCTGCGCTGCCTCCTGACGCAGGGGGCTCGCGCCGTGTTGCTCACGGCTCAACGAACGATGAGGGCGACGCCGCCCCGGGCCACACCGTTCCAGCAGTGGGCTGTCATGCTCGCCGCGCGGCGCGGCCACAACAAGGCGGCCATCGCGGTCGCGAACAAGCTGGCGCGAACGATCTGGGCCGTGTGGCATCACGAGGTTGATTTTCGATCGCAGCCCGGCAGCACGGTCGCTGCCTGAAAAGGAGTCCCTGCCGACGAGAGGCTCAGCGGGAAGTGATGATCATGGCGTGACCGGTCGGACCGGCACTGAGCAAGGCCGATAACACCGTTGACCCTTGAGGTCGCTCTACATCGATTGGTCCTCAGTGCGCGGATGCCCATGATGGCCAGGAGCCGAATCGCTCCACGACAGGCCGGATATACGACTGCATCCGATCTCGATCAATGCGACGATCGTTTTACTTCTCTGCTGACATCCGGGAGGAGTCCATATATCGGATGTTAGCCGGTCACAGCCTCTCGTTTTCGTCATAGGCGTACTGCCACTGCGGTATCGGGACGCCGGCAACCGCGTGAAGTATCTCGGCCCCAACGTCCTTCAGCGTCCTGCCTGGCGCCCGAATCGCGAGACGCATTGGGTCATGAGCTGGCAATGCGGCGTCGTCGAGACAAAGGTAGATCAACACCGGCTCGCCGAGCCTCGACTCGACTTGTTCGGCCAATGCGCGCTCGAGTTGCGGCCAATCGCGGTCTCTGGAGTTCTTCGACAGAACGGCAAGAATCTTGTCCGAGCTCGCCAACGCTCTGACGATGTTGTCTTCAATAGTCGATCCAGCAACGAAGAATTGGCAATCACGAATTACTCGCAATCCGTGATCACGTAGCCACTGATCGATCTTGTTCACGGTGTCACGATCAGCCGACGCATAGCTTAGAAAGACCGATCGACGGTTCCATGACTCTGGACGCCGAAGCCGCACAAATATCGATGGCGAAAAGCGATGCAGGAGTTCGGACACCAGACGCACTCGAGTGCCTGGGCCTACGAGACCGTCGGCAACTCTGTGCGCGAATCTCGTCTGAAACGTGCGGACCGCTTCCTTGAGGCTGTTGTCATACAGATCGACGACGGTCGAATCAACGCTGGGCGTTTCTATGCCGAGCATGCCGAGTGCCCGCCGAATGTTGGAACACGCCGCGGCCCGATCGCCAACATCGAGGACATCGTGCTCGTCGTCCGGATGGAGGAAGTACTGCTCGTAGCGCTTTTCGAGAACGTCAGGCATGTGATCCGTTTTCACATTGATCCGCCGAACGTCGTTCAGGTCGAGCGCGGGACTTGCCAAGTCGAGCCCGCTCGAACAGCCGACCACCCAACGGCACTCGCCTGCGCGTATTGTGCGCCCGCTCCGACGCGCGGCACAACCCCCGTCGATCGAACGAGTTCCGCCGCTTTAACGCGGTCTGCCGCCACAGATTCCTGCGGGCGGGCTAGACACGGAAATCAGCCATTGACCCGAGGGTGGCATTTCCCGATTCCGGCGCCAATTGGAGGTGCCACCTCCACCGGAGCGACCTGAGACGTCCCCTGGACCGCTGTGCGGCTCCAGACGAGAAATTTTGTGGCGAGTTGGCGTTGCCGTCAGTGGCCCAGCGGCGCGCGGAGCGCGCCAAGCCAACACTACCGATCAGCCAAGGGCTGGTGCCAACGAGATATCAAGGGTGACAGCCCGGCGACAGCCCTTCGGCTGGTTGCATCAACGTGCGCGCGGTCGTGGACGCTTAGTTTCCCGTGCGGGATATACGGCGTAGAGCAGGGGGAACGAGGGCGTCATCGTGCGTCCTCCAGGTGAATGAGCGGCAATCCTGCCGAGATGCACGCGGCATAGGCCGCCCCCTGCTGCACGAGGGGCAGGGGAACGGGCTCCGGCACGTCGGTTCGGTGCGGCTGCAGCGCCAGCTCCCACCACCCCACGTCGTGCCATACCCCAAGCTTGAATCCGACGCTGTGATAGACACCCACGGGTCTGAAACCGACGGACTCGTGAAGGGCGATGCTCGCAGGGTTGGGCAGCGTGATACCGGCGTAGGCGTTGACGAAGCCCTGCGCCACGAGCAGCCGAAGCAGCGACGTATACAGGCCGCGTCCAACCCCCAGACGCTGAAACGCGGCATCGACATAGACCGACACGTCCACCGACCAGCGGTACGCTGCGCGGGTCCTGTGGCTGCAGGCGTACGCATAGCCGATGACGGTACCGCGATGCTCGCAGACGAGCCAGGGATGAACGCGGCATGTGTCGGCGATTCGCCGGCACATCTCCACTTCGTCCGGCGCTTCGGTCTCGAACGAGATTGCCGTAGCCTCGACAGCAGGCCGGTAAATCTCCGCACAGCGTGCGCCGTCTGCGCTACTGGCCATCCGAATCGTGACGCTCATCCTCGCCGGGCACTATATGATACCGGGGCTGCCTGCGCGCCGCGGCGCCCTGCGCCCGTATCCACGCTTCCCTCGCATGATGCGCATCGCCGTCGTCACGTCGAGCCCGCCAATGACCGAAGGCGGGCATATGGTCATCGCGCGCGCCCTCGTGCAGGCGCTCGAGGAGGCCGGGCATCTCGCGGGCATCATCGTCACGCCGCACAGCGGCTTCGGCCATCTGGCGTCCGCGTATCTCGCTACCTGGCTCACGAACGTGAGGGCTGCCGACGGACACCCAATCGACCGGGTCATCAGCCTGCGCTTTCCCAGCTACGCCGTACGGCATCCCGATCACGTGTGCTGGCTGAATCACACGATGCGCGAGTACTACGACCTCTGGCCGAGATACAGCGGGCCGATGGCGCGCAGGAGCCGGCTCAAGGAACGGCTGCGCCGCATGGCCATCCACGCCGCGGACCGGCACCTTCTCACGAAGAACGTCCGCCGTCTGTTCGTGCAATCGCGCACGATACAGGATAGATTGCGAATGTGGCCCGAGCTCACGTCTACTGTGCTCTATCCGCCGCCTCCGCAACGGGCCTACCGCCGCGAGGGGTACGGCGACTACATCTTCCTGGTCTCTCGGCTGACACCGTTGAAGAGGATCGATCTGTTCCTTCAGGCCCTGGCCACATCCGACGGATCCGGAATCCGTGCCGTGATTGCCGGAGACGGGGAGGACCGCGAACGCTTATCCGGCCTTGTCCAGGATCTCAACCTCTGGCCCCGCGTCACGCTCGCTGGGCGGATGGAGGATCCCGAGCTCACGGAGCACTTCGCCCGTTGCCGAGCCGTGTGCTTCCCGCCGCTGGACGAGGACTACGGTTTCGTGACCACCGAAGCGTTCGCCTCGGCCAAGGCGGTCGTGACGTGCCAGGACAGCGGTGGACCCGCTGAACTGGTCAGGAACGGCGTCAATGGCTTCATCTGCGAACCAACACCGGCATCGCTCGCAGTCGCATTGCGCCACCTCACCGACGATCGTCCCCTCGCCGAGCGCATGGGCACAGAAGCACACGCCACGGCGCAAACCATGAGCTGGTCCGACACCGTCCGGCAGCTGCTCGAGAAATAGGAAATAGATCGGCGTGTGCGTCGGTTCCGGCGCCTCCCGCGTCGCGACCGGCAGCGGAGACCTACTCCCTGCCCTTCATCAGCTCCGCGCGCCATCGCGAGGCTTCGGTGAACGTCGCTTCGATGGCGTCACCACGTGAGAGATCCGCCCGAAGCTCTGTGAGCCGCCGGATGAGGTGATCCAAGGCTTCTTCGATGGCGTCGGCGTTGGTCGCGCAGATGTCGCGCCACACTCCAGGGGGGCTCGACGCCAGCCTCGTGGTGTCCACGAGGCCACGGCCAGCCAGCCGCAGCCCTTCAGCTGACACCGCCGCTCCGGCTGTTTCCATCAGTGCGCTGGCCGTGAGTTGCGGTAGATGGCTGAGGAATGCCATCAACCGGTCGTGCTGACCGGCGTCCATGGTCGTAGGCCTCGCACCGAGCCCACCCGCAAACTGAAACAGAAGATCGAGCGCGCGACCTGCCTGCGAGTCCTGCGGCTCGTCCCCGAATGCGGGCGGTGGAGTAAATATCCAGGGTCGGCCGGCGAACAAATCCGGGCGGGCAAAGGCAAAGCCTCCCCGCTCGGCGCCGCCGATGGGGTGCCCGCCGATGAACGTCATCGGTCCACCCAGCATCCGTGACGCTTCGAGGATATGCCGCTTCGTCCCGCCAACGTCGGTAACGATGGCGCGCGCGCGTGAGGCAGCCAGTTGTTCCAGGAGCTCGACGTTCTGACGAACGGGAGCCGACAGGACGATCAGATCGGGATCGCCAAGCTCCGCCAGGCTGCTGGCACCCCGATCGATGGCGCCGCTGCCGAGTGCGTGGGCCAGCACGGCAGGACGGTCGAGAGCGACCACGCGCACCCCGGACCAGCGATCCCGTGCGGCAAGGGCAATGGAACCGCCAATCAGGCCCACACCGACGATGGCGATCGTGCTGAACGGTGGCGTGTCGACGGCCATGCTCAGCTCTCGGCTCCCAGTCCGAGTACGCCGCGCAGACGGCGGGTGCGGGCGGCGGACGCCGCGGCGGGTTCACAGCGGCGACCCGGGCAGGCGCGTTGAGGAGATAGACCGCTGCACACCATGGAGTCTGGAATCTGTGACGCGTCAGCGGCCTGGACCGGCCCGCGGCGGCCGGCCTATCTCGCCCAGCCCCGTCGCGCCACGGGCTCGAGACAGATGCTTCGACCGATTGCCGGAGCGATGATGCGCAGTTCCGCCATCAGGCGATCGAACTGCGCGGGGTACATCGACTGGGCGCCGTCGCTGAGCGCGCGATCCGGATCGTTGTGGACCTCCACGATCAAGCCATCCGCCCCGGCGGCGACCGCCGCCCGCGCCATGGGCACCACCATGTCGCGGCGTCCCGCGCCGTGGCTGGGATCCGCGACAACCGGCAGATGACTGAGCTTCCTGACCACCGGGATGGCAGAGACGTCGAACGTATTTCGCGTTGCCGTCTCGAACGTCCGAATGCCACGCTCGCACAGGATCACGTCGGCATTGCCGCCAGCGAGGATGTACTCGGCCGACAGCAGCCACTCCTCGACCGTTGCAGAGATGCCGCGCTTCAAGAGCACCGGCTTCCGTTGATGGCCGAGCTCCCGCAGCAGCGTGTAGTTCTGCATGTTGCGGGCACCCACCTGGAAGATGTCCGAGTACTTCGCCACCAGCTCGATCTGGCTGATGTCCATCACTTCGGAGATGAGCTTCAGATTGTGCGCGTCCGCGGCGCGCCGCAGCATCTGCAGTCCCTTCTCACCGAGCCCCTGGAAGCTGTACGGGGAGCTGCGCGGTTTGAACGCACCGCCGCGCAGGACTTTGGCGCCAGCTCGCTTCACGGCGGCGGCCGTTGCCATGACCTGTTCCTCCGTCTCGGCGGAGCAGGGTCCGGCCATCATGATCACCTCGTCACCGCCAATCCTGACGTCGTCCAGGGTGATCACGGTGTCTTCCGGCTTGAACGTCCGGCTCGCCCGTTTGTAGGGCTCGGTGATCCGCAGCACCTCGTGCACGCCGTCCAGGATGCCGATGAGCGCCGGATCGATCTTCTGCGCGCCCACGACACCAAGGACCGTGCGGGTGACCCCGGACGATCGATGCACGTCCATGCCCAGCTCGATGAGGCGCGCGATGACGGCATCGATTTGCGCCTCGGTGGCCCGTTCCTTCATTACGACGACCATGACTGTTTACTCTCCGATGGTGGTGTCGAGACCTTCCCGGCGCGAGCTCGACGCCCGCTCGGCCCGCCGCGCCTCGTCGATGATGCGCTCGAAGATGCGCACCACCGCTTCGGCCGTGAGCGGGCCGGCCAGCTCGGTTGCCGATCCCCTGACCTTTGCCAATACCTGTTTCTCGCGGTCGGGCTGATAGATGGGCAGTCCCGCCTCGTGCTTCAGGCGCCCCACCTCGACGGCACATGCCACGCGCACGTTGAGGAGGCGTACGAGTTGCGAGTCGATGACGTCGATCCGGTTCCGTAGCTCTTCGATGCTCAGGACTTCAGCCAACGCACGTACTCCTCTACCCGCCTCTCGAGATCGTTCGACGTTCCCGCGCCGGCAATCACGTTCACCAACGCGCTACCGACAACGGCTGCGTCCGCCCACTGGCCCACTTCACGCACGTGCTCCGGCCTCGAGATGCCAAAGCCCAGTGCGACCGGCAGGTCCGAGACGCAGCGGATCCGCCGGACCATCTCCTGCGCTCCTGACGCAACGCGGTCCCGTGCGCCGGTCACACCAAGGCGCGAAATCGCATACAGGAAACCACTTCCGAGGGTCGCAGCCTGCCGCAGGCGATCATCGGTCGTTGTAGGACTGAGAAGAAGAATTGTATCAATCCCACGCGCACCCAACGTGGCCCGAAGCCCGCCCGCCTCCTCGATCGGCAGATCGAGGACGAGCACCCCGTCCACGCCGGCTTCCCGCGCCAGATCGGCAAACGAATCGGCACCGAGCCGCAGGATGGGGTTCACGTAGCTGAAGATGACGATTGGCGCCCGCAACTCGCTGCGCTGCTCGGTTACCAGTTCCATCACGCGTGTCAGAGTGGTCCCGGCGGCCAACGCCCGCTCCGTGGCACGCTGAATGACATGGCCATCGGCCAGCGGGTCCGAGAACGGCACCCCGACCTCCAGGACGTCGGCGCCGGCCCGATCCAGCGCCTGCAGGATCCGCCCGGTGCGCGGCAGATCCGGATCGCCGGCGGTGAGATACGTCACGAGTCCAGGCCTGCCTTCCCGCCGAAGACGGACAAATGTCTCGGCGAGGCGACTCATCCGATTGCCTCCATGACACTCTGCACGTCCTTGTCTCCCCGACCCGACAGATTGACCAGGATGACCGTGCCTTCTCTCGCATCGGCTGCCAGCCGCTGCGCGTACGTGACGGCATGGGCCGATTCGAGCGCCGGCAGGATTCCTTCCAGCCGGGCGAGCGCCTTGAAGCCTTCGAGCGCTTCGGCGTCGGTGGCGTAGGCGTACTCGGTGCGCCCTTCGTCGCGCAGCCAGGCATGCTCGGGACCGATGGCCGCATAATCCAGCCCGGCGGAAATCGAGTGGGTCAGCTCGATGTTGCCCGCCGCGTCCTGAAGGACGAACGTGCGCGTCCCTTGAAGGACGCCCGTGCTGCCGCCGGCGAAACGCGCGGCATGCCGCCCGGGGGCGATGCGCTCGCCGCCGGCCTCGATGCCTATCAACCGCACCTCCCGATCGTCGATGAAGCCGTCGAAGATGCCGAGCGCATTGCTGCCGCCACCAACGCAGGCCACCACGACGTCCGGCAGGCGACCGACCTGGTCGAGCATCTGACGGCGCGCCTCCCGGCCGATCACGGACTGGAACTCGCGCACGATGAGCGGATACGGATGGGGGCCGAGAGCCGATCCGAGCAGGTAATACGTGTCCTCCACGCTCGCGACCCAGTCACGCATGGCCTCGTTGATGGCATCCTTGAGCGTCCGGCTGCCCGCATCCACCCGGCGCACCTCGGCACCGAGCAACTGCATGCGCACGACGTTGAGCGCCTGCCGTCGCATATCCTCGGCGCCCATGTAGACGTGGCACTCGAGCCCGAGCAGTGCGCAGGCCGTCGCCGTTGCAACACCGTGCTGTCCGGCGCCCGTTTCGGCCACCACGCGCGTCTTGCCCATGCGCCTGGCCAGCAGGGCTTGACCAAGGGCGTTGTTGATCTTGTGGGCACCGGTATGGGTGAGATCCTCGCGCTTCAACAGGATGTGCGCGTGGGGACCGGCGTCCGCGGCCAGACGCCTCGCTTCGTACAGCGGTGTCGGACGCCCGACGTAATGGGTCAAGAGACCACCCAACTCCGCGCGGAACTCCGGATCTTCCCGTGCGGCGAAGTACGCAGCGGCCAGTTCCTCGATCGGCGCCACCAGCGACTCCGGGACGAAGCGCCCCCCATAGGCACCGAAGTAGCCGCGTGCATCCGGATCCCGCCGGCCGAACATCGGCCGTTCTTCTGTCGCTGCGTCAGTTGGAGTGCTCACTCCGAAGGTCCTTCTCATAGCATTGCCATCGATCTACCGTATCGCGTCCCGCTCGAACGCGGCACGGGCGCGAGCCAGGAAGCGTGTCACCTTCGCGGCGTCCTTCACGCCGGAAGCGGCCTCGACACCTGTGGACACGTCGACGCCAAACGGACGAACCGTCGCGATGGCCTCGGCGACGTTCTCGGGCGTGAGGCCACCGGCGAGAATCACCCGCCGGCCCCGAACGACGTCCGCGGCGCGGGTCCAGTCGACCGTGGTCCCGGTGCCGCCCCGCCGTCTGGGATCCACGGCGTCCAGGAGGAACAACGTCTGCGCCGGCCACGCAGCCTCGGCGTTTGCCGCATCCTCCAGCGTGACCGACCGGACGACCGGACATCCGAGCGTGGCCGCCTGTTGCGGCGACTCGTCCCCGTGCAGTTGCACCATGGTGAGTCGGGCCCGTGCAACGACCTCGTGAATCCGATCCACGCTCTCGTTGACGAACACACCGACGGTCGCGACTCCAGCGGGCAACGCGGCCACGATGTCCCCGGCGCCTTCTGGAGTGACGCACCTTGGACTGCGCGGCCAGAACACGAACCCGAGGGCCGTTGCCCCTTCGGCGGCTGCGTGCATCGCATCCTCCAGTCGCATGATGCCGCAGATCTTCACGAACATCGGAGGGTGCCCGGGGACGCCTCCACGGGCCCGCCTGTGAGCTCGCGAATCGCACGCGCCGGATCGGCGTCGGTCATGAGCCGCTCACCAATCAGAAAAGCCCGGTAGCCCGCCGCGGTGAGTCGTTCCAGATCATCGCGCGACTGCAGGCCGCTTTCGCTCACACCCACCACCTGCTTTGGCATGAGCGCCGCCAGTCGATAGGAGGCTTCCACGTCCACCGACAGCGTGCGCAGGTTGCGGTTGTTGACACCGACGACACGGGCACCGCCATCGACGGCGTGGCCGAGCTCTTCCTCGTCGTGAACTTCGACCAGCGCTGCCAGTCCCAGGTCCCACGCACGAGCCTGCAACCCCACGAGCGCCGCGTGAGCCAGCGCCGCCACGATCAGCAGCACGGCATCCGCGCCCGCGGCGCGAGCCTCGAAGAGTTGGTACTCGTCGACAATGAAATCCTTGCGCAGCACTGGAACGTCCACGGCTCGTCGCACGGCCGTCAGATGCTCCGGACTGCCATCGAAGAACGTCGGCTCGGTGAGTACGGAGATCGCCACGGCACCCCCGTGTTCGTACTCCCGCGCACGTGCAGCCGGGTCGTACACTTCGGCGAGCACTCCCGTCGACGGCGAGCGTCGCTTGCACTCCGCAACCACGTTGACGCGACCCGACATACCGAGTGCTCTTTCGAACTCATCGCCGCGCGGCGTTGCGCTCTTTGCGCGACGCTCGAGCACGGCCAGCGGCTCCCGTTCCGCGCGCACGCTCGTAATCCGCTGTGTCGCGGCCACGATGGTCCGCAGCAGATCTGGCGCCTCGCTCATCCGGCGACCTCCGCCCGGGAGCACCGGACCAACGCTTCCAGCGTGGCGCTCGCGGCGCCGGTGTCTACGGCCTCCGCCGCGCGGGCAATGCCCAGTTCAACGGATGCCACCCGGCCGGCAACGAAGAGCGCAGCACCGGCATTCAACAGCACCACGTCACGAGCCGGACCCGGCGTGCCATCGAGCACGTGTCGCACGATGCCGGCGTTCTCCTCTGCGTCGCCACCGGCCAGTTCGGCCAAGGTCGCCTTCCGGACGCCGAAGTCTGCCGGATGCACGTAGAACGTGTTCACCGAGCCCGCCCGGCATTCGGATACCTTCGTATAGCCCGTGGTCGAGATCTCGTCCAAGCCGTCGGCGCCGTGAACGACCCACGCCCGCTCGCAGCCGAGCAGTAGCAGCGACCGCGCGAGCAACTCCGTGAGCTCCGGTCGAGGCACGCCGACCATCTGCCGCATGGCGCCCGCCGGATTCGTCAGTGGCCCGAGCAGGTTGAACGCGGTGCGGATGCCAAGGTCGCGGCGCGCCGGCGCCGCGTGTCTCATGGAAGGATGAAAGGTCGGTGCGAAGAGGAACGCAATACCCGCATCGTGCAACGTTCGCTCGACGATGGCCGGCGGCGCCGAGATCTTGACGCCCAGTTGCTCGAACACGTCGGCGCTGCCACACCGGCTCGACACGGACCGGTTGCCGTGCTTGGCGACGCGCACGCCGCAGGCGGCCACGACGAGTGCCGCCGCGGACGAAATATTGAACGTGCCCGACCGGTCGCCACCGGTGCCACACGTGTCGAACACGTCGCCTGGTGGCAGCGACAGCTTCATCGCGTGCGCGCGCATGGTCCGGGCAAAGCCGACAATCTCGGCCGGACGCTCCCCTTTCATCACCAGCGCGGAGAGCAGCCCCCCGAGCGCGGCTGGCGACGCGCGGCCCTCCATCACCTCGTGCATGGCCCCCGCGGCTTCGTCCCCGGTCAGGTCTTCGCGACGTACCAGCTTTTCCAGCAATCGAGTCAGCATCGATGTTCCAATCGATGAATGTCAGTCTTCCTCACCACGGACGCGTGCAGCCCCGCTGCGCCGTTCCTCCCGCTGGCCCGTGCATCGCCCTTCACAGGTCCATGAAGTTCCGCAGAATCGTGCGCCCTTCATCGGTCAATACGGACTCGGGATGAAACTGCACCCCGTGCACCGGATAGCTGCGGTGCCGCACGGCCATGATGGTGCCATCGTCCTTCGTTCGTGCCGCTACTTCGAGCGCAGCCGGCACCGTGTCCTGCGCGATGACGAGCGAGTGATACCGCCCGGCAGGGAACGGCTCGCCAATGCCGCCGAAGATGCCTCTGCCATCGTGAACGATGATCGAGGTCTTGCCGTGCATCGGTACGGCAGCGCGGGTTACCGTTCCGCCGTAGACCATCCCGATCGTCTGGTGCCCGAGGCAGACCCCCAGGATCGACGTGTTCGGGCCGAAACGCCGGACTACGTCGAGGGAGATCCCGGCATCCTCGGGCCGACCGGGGCCCGGCGAGATCACGATCTGATCCGGAGCCATGGTGCCGATCTCGTCGAGCGTGATGGCGTCGTTCCGTCGCACGCGGACCTCGGCTCCGAGCTCGCCCAGATACTGCACGAGGTTGTAGGTGAACGAGTCGTAATTGTCGATGACCAGAACCATTCGGTCCTCTGCAGCTCACTGCGCCGGTCGCGGCTCAGAACCCGTCCTGCGCCAGTTCCAGGGCACGAATCACGCCGCGCGCCTTGTCGCGCGTCTCTTCGTACTCTGCCGCCGGGTTCGAGTCGGCGACGATGCCAGCTCCTGCCTGCACGTACGCCTGGCCTCGCTCGATCAGCACGGTCCGGATCGTGATGCAGCAATCGAGATTCCCAGCGAAATCCAGGTAGCCCACGGCGCCCGCGTACACTCCGCGGCGCCCGGGTTCCAGTTCCGAGATGATTTCCATGGCCCGTACCTTCGGCGCGCCCGACACCGTGCCGGCCGGGAAACAGGCGACAAGGGCATCGAGCCTGTCGTGCCGATCGGCCAGTCTGCCCTCGACCACGGACACGAGGTGCATCACGTGCGAGTACCGTTCGAGCGCCATATACGTCGGCACGCGGACCGATCCATACTCGGCGACGCGCCCCACGTCGTTGCGTCCGAGGTCCACCAGCATGACGTGCTCGGCGCGCTCCTTTTCGTTGCGCTTCAGCTCGTCCGCCAGTCGCTGATCCTCCTCCTCGGTGCGGCCGCGCGGGCGCGTGCCCGCGATCGGGTGTGTTTCAATGCGACGGCCTTCGACGCGCACGAGCATTTCCGGCGACGACCCCACGATGGAGCGTTCGCCGACACGCAGGAAGTACATGTAGGGCGACGGGTTGACGTGTCGGAGCGCGCGATACACGGTGAACGGATCCGACTGAATCGGCGCCTCGAAACGCTGCGACAGCACCACCTGGTAGATGTCGCCCGCGACGATGTATTCCTTGGCGGTGCGGACGTTCTGCTCGAAGGTCTCGCGCGACACGTTCGAGGTCACCTCGAGGCGATTCGCCTCGAGGTGCGGTGGCTTCGAGAGCGGCCGTTCGAGCTCACGCTCCACGAAGTCGATCTTGGCGCACGCGAACTGATACAGCGAGTTGAGATCGTCGTCTCCCGTGATTCGCGCGTTCGCGATGATCAGGATTCGGTGCCGGACGTGATCGAAGGCCAGAACCGTATCGAACAGCATGAAGCCCGCTTCGTCCTCTACGTCCTCCTGCGGCTGCAGCGTCACCGGCTCGAACCAGGCGGCGGCGTCGTATCCGAGGTACCCCACCGCACCACCCGTGAATCGCGGCAGCCCGGGAACGAACGGCGAATGATACGCCGCCATCAACTCGCGGAGCGTGGCGATGAACGGCTTGTCCGATTCCGTTGTCTGGCCGGCACGGTCCAGAATGGTCCGTCCGCCGTGCGACCGCAGAATCAGGAACGGATCCTTCCCGAGGAACGAATAGCGCCCGACCTGTTCGCCACCCTCGACCGATTCCAGCAGGAACGCGTAATCCGAATGCTCGGCAATCTTCAGGAACGCCGAGACCGGTGTCAGCAAATCCGCGACGATCTCCTTGTACACAGGCACGAACGTGCCGCGTCGTGCCAGCTCCCTGAATTCGTCGAAGGTGGTTATCTGCATGATTGTCCACGTCGGTTGCGTCGTGCCGTCACGCGTTGGACCGCTTGCGACCCGGAACGCGAATTCTGTACTCGTTGTCCCGACCGCATAGCGGTCCTGGCCGCGCTTCGCGCGGCAGAAGAGACCCAACCGTCTCGACCGCGTGGCTTCTCGATAGAAGAGTCCCCGGGCAAGACGGCTCGCCCCGCCGAGCGGGGCAACGAGATACCCCCGACTAACGAGGCGGAGCCGCCGCCGACATGCTCGCGGGTCCGAAGCGAAGGCTCGCCAGCCATCGGTCCAGTGCCGCGTACATGACTCCGTCCGGCGGTGCCTGCCCCATCCACCATGCCCATTGCCGTTCCGCCTGTGCCACGAGCATGGGCAGCCCGTCGATGGTCGTGCATCCCGCGTTGCGCGCCGCGCGAACAAGCGCCGATTCCCCGGGACCGTACGTCAGGTCGTATACAAGTCGGCCAGGAAACGGGCCATCGGGAAGCGGTGACTCATTTCGTCGCGCGCCTCCACCAAGCGGCGTGCAGTTGACCAGAAGATCCCAGGAACCCGGAGGCGGCGGCCACGCGCCGGCCGTGGCACCAAACGCCATTGCTACCTGGCGCGCGCGATCGTCGCGGCGCGCGTATACCGTGACGCGTGCGCCGCACGACT
>CAZDLW010000018.1:0-39369 GCA_964505975.1 uncultured Bifidobacteriaceae bacterium
GCCATCGCCGGCACGGCATCGGCCGCCGGAGCCGACCCACCGCTCCAGCCGTGCCCGCCTGGCGGTGCAGACGCGACCCTGTCGGACGGCATCCTCGTGCGCCGGCGAGACGCGGAGAGGTCGGCTTCGTGCTGTACGGGAATCAACAGCGTGAACGTACTGCCGGCCCCGACCGCGCTCGCCAGGTGCAGACTGCCGCCCAACAGCCGGGCCAGCTCGAGCGAAATCGACAGACCGAGGCCGGTACCGCCGTATCGCCGGTGCGTACTACCATCCACCTGTCGAAAGGCTTCGAAGATGACCTTCTGCTTGTCGGTGGGAATGCCGATTCCGGTATCGCGCACTTCGAAGGCCACACGTCCCGAGGAGACCGGGCTCACGCGCAGCACGACTCTTCCCTGCTCGGTGAACTTGATGGCGTTGGATACCAGATTCATGAGAATCTGCTGGACCCGTTGGCCATCCGTGACAACGGTCGAGGGGGTGTCCGGCATCACCTCTACGCTGAGCTCGAGCTGCCTCTCACGCGCGACCGCCTCGAACGCCCGATGGGTCGCTTCGGCGATGGCCTCCGGGGAAACAGCTTCCACATGAAGATCGACGGCCCCAGCTTCGATCTTGGACAGGTCGAGAATGTCGTTGATGAGGGCCAGCAGCGTATTGCCGGATGAGTAGATCGTCTCCGCGTACCGCACCTCGTCGTCCGACAGACGGCCATCCTTGTTTTCGGCCAGCAGTCTGGCCAGGATGAGCGTACTGTTGAGCGGCGTGCGGAGCTCGTGCGACATGTTCGCCAGGAACTCCGATTTGTATTGGCTGGCACGCTCAGCCTCCTGCCGGGATTGCGCCAGGGCCTGCTTCTGCTGCTCCAGTGTTTCTGTCTGCGCCTCGAGCTCGGCATTGGTGGCCTCGAGCTCTGCCTGTTGCTCCTCCAGCTTCGCCTGCGACGACTGAAGCGCGAGACTCTGCTGCTCGAGCTCGACGTTCGTCGCGCGCAAATCTTCCTGCTGGTCTTTCAGGACTTCCGCCTGCCGTTGCGTTTCCGCGAGCAGCGTGCGCAACCGGTCCCGATAAAACGCCGTCCTGATCGCCACCGCCACCGCGTGCTGTGTGCGCTCGAGCAATTCCACGGCACGCGAATCCGGTGCACTCGGAAACCCGAGCTCGATGACGCCTTCGGTTCGAGCATCGGCCACAATCGGCGCCACGATCAGGTGGCGAGGCGCACCCTTGCCAAGCGCCGATCGCATCGTGAAGAACGAGCCGGGCAGGTCGGTGAGCACTGTCGGGTGACGGCTGCGTGCCGCTTCACCCACGAGACCCGCGCCCATGTCGAACGTCTCCGGCACATCCGTTCCAGGTCGCAGGCCTCGTGTGGCCGCCAGCATCAGGCCCGAACCGTCCCGAGCATACAAGGCCGACACAGGTGCCCGGAGCGCCGCCGCAATGATGGCCAACGCCCGGTCCCCGATCTCGGCAACCGTCAACTCGCCCTGCGTCCCTTCGAGCAACTGCGTCTGCGTGCGTCGGATCCACTCCTCTGCCTGGACCCGATTGCGGTTCCGAATCAGACCTCGCGCCAACAGGGCAATCGTCCAGATGACGACGATCCCACAGGCACGATTCACATAGGCCACCCATGGCTCGACGACCGCGCGATCGACCGTCAACGTGATCAGCATGAGCAGCGTGCAGCCAATCGCACCTATCACCGGCGCGGCCGGCACGCTGCCGAGCATCGTGAGGCCAAGCGGAACGACGTAGAGGATCCAGACAGTAACGCCGAGCGGTGTCGCCAGGTCGATCGCGAACACGCCAGTGGCAAGTGCCCCCAGCGTAAAGTAGAGCAGCCACCCCACTCGGGCGTACACATGACCTCCGAACGCCGCGTTCACGGGAGGAATCGCCGTCTGCATGCTGTGTCACTATGCCAGAACCGCTCTCTGCTGAGCGGCGCGTCGGGAGCACAATCGCTTCGGGAGTAAGGAGGAAGTCGGGAGCTTACGATACGCCGCCGGGTGTGGGAGGCGGCCCGCCCATTTCCGGACGCCCCAGAATCAGCCGGATATTTCGAATCAGGTCGCGCAAGCTCAAGGGCTTGGCCAGCACGATGTCGGCGCCCGCCGCGATGGCCTCGTTGGTGACCTCCTCAGAGACTGCCCCACTCACCGCCACGACCGGCGTCGCGGCAGTGCGTGGGTCCTTCCTGAGCGCGGCCGTAGCCCGAATCCCATCCATGACGGGCATGGCAATATCCATCAGAACGAGGTCTGGGGGGTGTGCCTGTGCACGTTCAACCGCTTCCAGGCCGTTGGTGGCCTCCTCTACGGCAAACCCCCACATCCGCAGCGCCCCGCACCAGACCTGGCGCACCGCCGACATGTCGTCCACCACCAGGACTCGCTGTGGCCTGGGCCGGCGACGCCGGTCGGGTCGATTCCTGACCCGGCCGCCAGGGTCTGGTGGAGAGCCACAGTCGGATGGCGCATCCGAAGGAGAGTTATGAGCAGTCCGCACACACATAGGTAATGGAGGCCGTCCAATACATGCAAGCACGGAATGGGCCAGCCTCGAACGCGGCTTTGTAGGGGACAAGTCGGCTGGTTCTGACAGAAATCGGCCAACGAGCTGGAGATACTGTCCAGTTATTTGGCGATGGGCACTGGTACGAAAGTGCGCACTTTTGTCCGCGCGCCGGTGCCCTGTATGCGGGGGTCAGATGAGCGCATTCCCCGTCATACGGGCTGACGTGCGGCGTGCCCCGCGTCTTGCCAGGCCTGAAGTGAGATTGCGGCTGGCGAGCAGGCCCCCCCATACTCCATTCATGTGGCCAGGCGAACCGTTGATGGCTGTCAACTCCCCATTCATCGGGAACAAGTCGCTCCCTCCCCCCTCTTCCACCTAGAGTCCTAACGAGGCCCTGCCTCGGACCGTCGAGCATGTCGGTGGCCTCGCTTGCGTGCATCCGGAACCGCGGTGGGTGTCCCTGGCACACGTGCGATTACGATTTGGAGCAAGGAGAGCAATGTTCAGGAGCAGTTTGTCCCCCCGGGCCCGCCGCGCAATGGTAGTTGTGGGTGCGATCGTGACGGTCGCACTCCTCCCGGTCCAGGCAGCCATCGCGCAGGAGGGCGGCTCCATCCACGGCCGCGTGACGTTCGAAACCACCGGCGATCCTGTACACGGCGCCGTCGTCCTCGTGGTTGGCGCCGGCCGGACCACGACCACCGACGAACAAGGGCGGTTCGTGGTCCAGAACGTGCGACCCGGCACCTATGAGGTCCTCGCGCAGCGAGAGCATCTCAGCACGACCCGCCAGACGGTCACCGTGCTGGCGGAGCGCGAGGTCGAAGTGGACTTCCGGCTCCAGCTCAGGCCAATCCATGAAGAGGTGACGGTCACGGCCACCACGACCGGACCGGCAACGACGTTCGAGGCCTTCAACTCGATACAGACCTTCGACACCTTCGACGCCGTGCGAAGCACCGCACCGACGCTTGCCGACCTGGTGCAGGCAGCGCCCGGCGTTGAAATTCGTAGCTTCGGTCCCGGCAGCGCCCGCCCCATCATCCGCGGCTTCGACGGCGACCGCGTGTTGATCATGAAGGATGGCATCCGCAGCGGGGACCTCTCGAGCCAATCAGGCGACCACGGCACCACCCTCGACCCTGGAGCGTTGGATCGAGTGGAGATCGTCAGGGGTCCCGCTACGCTGTTGTACGGCAGCAATGCCGTGGGAGGTGTCGTGCACGCGATCACGCCCCAGGAAGCGTTCCGCCGATCGCCGTTCGCGGGGTGGCGGGGCCAGCTCCTGAGCGATGCCGGCACCGCCAACGGTCAGGCCGGTGCCAACGCCAACGTCCAATACGGCAATGGCGGATGGATGTTCTGGGCCGGGGGTGGGTCACGACGGTCGGGCGACTACGACACGCCTCTCGGCACTGTGGAGCACTCGGCCTCGCGGCTGAGCAACGGTCGCGTGGGCGTGGGCTATACAGGCCAGCGGACGTTCTTCGGGCTCGGGTACGACGCCGAACGCGGGCGATACGGTGTGCCGTTTGCCGGCGAATTTCACAGCCATGGGCATGACGAGCACGACGACGACCACGACGACGAAGACCATCATGAGGAAGCCGTAAACCTGCTACCCCGGCGGCAGGCTGTCCGCCTGGATCTCGGCGCGCGCAATCTGCGCAACGCATTCGTCGACACTGCGCGCGTCGTCGTCAGCTATCTCGACTGGCGGCACGACGAAGTCGAGATTGACGACGGCGTCGAGGAACTGGCTACGCGGTTCGACAATCGCACCATGGTCCTGCGCGGTGAGCTGGAACAACGCAAAATTGGACGTCTCGCCGGGCGCATGGGCATCTCAGGAGAGTTCCGGACGTATGAGGCTTTAGGGGAAGAGGCGCTGGCCGATCCAACGACACAGCGCGCCTTCGCGGCATTTGCGTATGAAGAACTGGATTTCGGGCCGGCGCGACTCATGTTCGGAGGTCGTCTCGATCGCACGACCTACAACACAGAAGAACGTCACGGCCCGGAGATTCCTGTCACCGGCGGCCATGTTCACGGAGACGACGAGATCCTGGCACCAGCGACCCGCGACCGGAATTTCACCGGGGGATCCGCTTCGGTGGGCCTGCACCTCGGGATCGCCCCCGGCACGGCGCTGGTCACCACGCTCACCCGATCGTATCGAGCCCCCTCACTGGAGGAGCTGTACAACTTCGGGCCGCATATCGGCAACCTTGCCTTCGAGATCGGCAACACCAACCTCGATCGCGAAGCAACGGTTGGCCTGGACGTGAGTGTCCGTCACCGGTCGCCACGGTTACGGGGCGAGTTCAGCACGTTCCTGTACAACATCAGCAATTTCGTTTTTGCCGACCGCGACGACGACGAGAGCCTCCGTGGTCTGCCGGTCGCCCAGTTCCTGCAGGGTGATAGCCGATTTGCCGGCTTCGATGGCCAAGGCAGCGTCCGCATGCACGAGCACCTGTGGCTGAACGCTGGAATTGGGCTGACCCGCGCACGGCTGACCTCCCTTGACGAGGCCGTTCCGCGCATCCCGCCGCTGCACGGCCGGCTGTCGCTGGACGTGCCGTGGGGAGGCTTCATGGTGAGCCCGGAAGTCGGCTGGGCCGCACGACAGAGCCAGGTGTTCAGGGACGAGACGGAAACCGCAGGCTACGCGCTCTTCAATCTGACGGCCTCGTACGTGCTTCCACGACCGCACTTCGCACATATTTTCAGCGTCAGCGGCCGCAACCTCACGAACGAGCTGTACCGGAGACACACGTCGTTCATCAAGGATCTCGCGCCTGAGATGGGACGCAGCGTCCGAGTCAGCTATGGGGTGAGATTTTTCTGAGAATGCAAAACGCAGAATGAAGAATGCACAATTGAAGGGTGAGCGCGCGGACGGGCTGCGCGTTTCCTTTTGCATTCAATTTCGAACTCATTCTGCACTTTGAATTGATACGAGACCTCCGCTACACCACGCCGTGCCTGATGCTCGCGTCCGGGTTCTCGGCGCTGGTGTACCAGGTCCTCTGGCTGACGGACCTGGCCACGCTCTTCGGGAATACCGCACAGGCCTCAGCCGTCGGGCTCGGCGTGTTCTTTGCCGGACTGGCAGCGGGCAGCTATACGTGGGGCAGGCGCGCCGCGTTTCTGCACGCTCCACTCAGGACCTATGCGTGGCTGGAACTGGCAATCGCAGCGACCGCCTCGCTCTGCTTCTGGCTCTTCGACGCCTACCGCGCGCTGTATGGTCCGTTGTTCGCACTGGTTGGGGGGTCACCTGCTACCTTCGTCATCGCGAAGATCGCGCTCGCATCCGTGGTCCTCTTCCCGCCGGCGTTCTTCATGGGGGGGACGCTGCCCGTCCTCGGGCACAGTGCAATCGGTGCTGCTCATCGCCTTGGCGGCAGCGGTGCCCTGCTGTACGGGTTGAATACCTTGGGAGCCGCCACTGGCGCGCTGGCGGCAGGATTCTATCTCCCGGCTGCCCTGGGATTTCAGCGAACGTACCTGGTGGCGATCGGGATCAACGTGGCGATTGCCGTCGCGGCATTCGTACTCGGCACGGCGAATCGTGCGCGCCGGCCAGCCGGCAGCGTCCATCGGACCTCGGACGCGTGCTCGCTGCCTCGCTCCATCCTGATACTGGCTGGGGCATCGGGCTTTCTCACGTTGTCGCTCCAGGTCGTCGCCGTGCGGCTGTTCGCACAGGTCCTTCAGAACTCGGTCTATACGGTCTCCAGCATTCTCACCATCTTTCTGCTGGCTCTTGCCGTGGGGGCGCTGGCGGCGAGCCGGCTGGCCCGCCTGGCTGCACCGGATCCTCGCGTGACGCTCGCAGCCGTCGTGACCGTCGCGGGAGCTCTCATTGCGACCATTCCGTTCACGTTCGTGATGGCCACGGGCGGTCTCCAGTATGTGGCCACGGACAAGGGATGGATCGACTATCTTCAGAGCGTCCTTGGCGTGACCGCACTCGTCCTGGCCGTACCGTGCGTCGCCGCCGGTATGGTGTTCCCGTTTCTGTTGCGGATCGCGCAGGAGCGTCCAGTCGGTGCCGGGCATGCGCTTGGGATGCTTGGTGCCTGGAACACCCTGGGCGCCGTCGCCGGTCCCGTTGCGACGGGATTCATCCTGCTTCCGGCGGTCGGTGTGTGGGGCACGTTCCAACTGATTGCGGCAGCGTATCTCGTGGCGAGCAGTCTGTGCTTTCTCACCGGGCCGGCGGCGCCGCGCGTGCTCCGCCTGGCACCACTGGCCGGACTCGCGCTACTCGTCACTGTCCTGGACCCGACGCGTCTGCCGATTCTTCGTGTCAATGCCGCGGCGGGCGAGCGCGTCCTCGAGCTGAGGGAAAGCGCCTATGGCGTGACCGCGGTTGTGGAACGCGCCGGCGACCGGCGCATCAAACTGAACAACCACTATTCCCTGGGTGGCTCCGGCGCGCTCGAGGAGGAACGGAACCAGGCCCTCATACCGCTCATGACGCACCCGCACCCGTACCAGGTGTTCTTCCTGGGCATGGGCACCGGCATCACGGCCGGAGCGGCCGTGCAGCCGTTCGTGCAGCGGATTGTGGTCTCGGAGCTCGTCCCGGACGTCGCGGCCGTTGCGCGCCGGCACTTCAGACATGAGGCCAACGGCCTGTTCGACGATCCGCGCGTGGAAATCGTGGTCGCGGACGGTCGGGCTCATCTGGCGGGCACACGCGATCGTTACGACATGATCGTGTCGGATCTGTTCGTCCCATGGGAGGCCGGCACAGCCCGCTTGTACACGTGGGAACACTTCACCACGGCCCGCGAGCGGCTCGCATCGGGAGGAACGTTCGTCCAGTGGCTCCCCTTGTATCAGATGTCGAAGCGCGAGTTCCTGATCGTGGCGCGCACGATGCTCGACGTGTTCCCGGAGGTGACCATGTGGCGAGGCGACTTCTTCGCGAGTCGGCCCATCGTCGCCCTGGCGGGATCGATCGAGCTGGCGCCGCTCGATCCTCAGGTGATCGCGGAGCGTGGGCGAGCCATCTCCGGCAGGAGCGACGTGCCGCGCGAGACCGCTCACGGCCTCACGCTGCCGTTCTACATGGGGAACCTTGCCCGCGCCCGACATCTCGTTTCGGACGTCCCGCTCAACACCAATGACCGTCCCATACTCGAGTACACAGCCCCAGTCACCCACCGTCAGGAGCGCGTCGGCGCCGCCCGCTGGTTCAATGCGGACGACCTGCTCGCGTTCGCGCGCGAGTTGATCGCAGCCATTCCCCCAGACGTCGATCCGTATCTCGCGCAGCTCGACCGGGCAGGACACGATTGGGTGTGGACCGGCCTCCACCGCTATGCGGCAGTGGTACACGAATCCACTGACCGGCCCGCAGGGAGCTCAGCCGACGTGGGCGAACACGCCCCAGCCGAGCGGCCGGGCATACAGTAGCCAGCCATGGGGCTCCGCCCCTTGATATCCCGGCCGCGCCTCGCGGCTGGTCGCGGTATCTCGTTGGCGCCGCGCGCCCAGGACCGCCTCTCCACGCGACGGGTTGAGGCGGGGCTTCGTTACAATCAGACTGTCACGGACCATGCTGACACCTGTTGCCCCTGAGTTGCTGCACATCGTCGGCTATCTGACGGGCGCCACGTTGTACGCCATGCTCCTCTCGATGGTGATGCGAACCGGGGGCGGAGGCGACCGGCTCACGATTGCGACGGCACTGCTCGGGCTTGGCTGGAACGTTGGTGAATTGAGCGTTCTGGCGTTCCAGGTCCTGGCGCTTCCGGGAGCGGGCGCGTGGATGTCGGCGGCGTCCTACGCGGCGCTCGGGTTCCTCGCCGCCGTTGCCGTTCATTCGGCCAGTCAGGCACAGGCATCGGAAGATCCTCCGATTCGCCGGCGCTGGCGGAGGCTGGTGGCCGCGATCGCCTATGCGAGTGCTGGGCTGGCCGCCGGCCTGCAGGCGGGCGCGGCTGCGCGCGGCGGGTTGCTGCCCTCATCACCCGCACTCCTGCTGCTGACCGCGGGACTGGCGGCCGTCGTGCTCCCGCTGGTGCTGCTGACACGCCGGCAGGCGCAATGGCGCCGCGTCCTGTGGATGACGGCGCTCGCGCTCTTCGCGGTGTCCGCCCTCCATCTGGGCAGTCACGGCACGTCGGAGAGCTGGACGATGGAGCTCCTGGGGCATCACGCCTCGATCCCACTGGCGTTCGCCATCCTGTATCAGGACTATCGTTTCGCGTTTGCCGACTTGTTCCTGAAGCGTGCGCTCTCCCTGCTCGCGCTGGTCGGCCTGGTCTTCGTGGCGTGGTCGGCAGTCGCTACGGCATTCGCCGAGAGCAGTCTTCGACCCGAGAGCGCGGGGGCGCTCCTGGCGATCTGGATTGCTACCGTGCTACTCTTCCCGTGGATCCAGCGCGGCATCACGGCATTCGTCGACCGAGTGATCCTGTTGCGCACCGGCTACGCCACGCTCCTCGACGAGCTCGCCGGCACGATTCAGCGCGACACGTCCGCCGAGACCGTCCTGACGCGAACCTGCGATGTGCTGGCCAGGGCCCTGGGCGCAACCGCGGTAACCTGGCGTACCTCGGCAAATCTGTCCGGTCTCGCGACCCACGAGATTGGAGTCCCTACCGCGGAACCACCGTACTACGTGCTCGCCGTCGAACGGCTCGCCGGCGGACGACGTCTGCTCTCCGACGATGAGGCGATGCTGGAGCGGGCGGCTTTTCTGCTGGCGCGGCGGATCGACGCTCTTCGGATCAGCGAGGAACGGTACGAGCGAATCTTGCGCGAACGAGAGATCGGAACGCTTGCAACCGAAGCCGAGCTCCGTGCGCTGAGGGCGCAGATCAATCCGCACTTTCTCTTCAACACGCTGACGACCCTGGGATATCTCATCCAGCAGGCGCCCCCACGGGCTCTCGACACACTCATGAGGCTCACGACTCTGCTCAGGGGAGCGCTTCGCTCCGAGGGCGAGTTCACGACGCTCGGTCACGAGCGCGAGTTGATAGAAGCGTACCTGCAGATCGAGCGGGAACGGTTCGAGGAGCGACTCCAGGTGGCGATGGATATTCCCGACCATCTCACCGATGTGCCACTGCCAGCCTTGATCGTCCAGCCCATCGTCGAGAACGCCATCAAGCACGGCATCGCCCGAGCGCGATCGGGCGGTCTCGTCTCGGTGACGGCGCGCCGGGAGTCGGATCCGAAACTGGGGTCCGTCTTGCGGATTGTCGTACGGAACACGGGCGCTTCGCTCGTTCGCGAGTTCGAGCCGGTGGCCCGTCGTCAGTCGCTGGAACAGGTCGGCAGCCTCGCCGGCGTTCACGGCACTGGCATCGGGCTGCAGAACGTCGCGCGTCGCCTCGATCACTACTACGGCGCCGCGGCCGCGCTCACGCTGACCACGGACGCAGATGGCGCCACGAAAGCGGAAATCCGGCTGCCAACCGGCGGTGCCTCCACCGTCCACGTGCCGGCAGTGGCCGGGCGAATCCGGTCATGACACGATCGCTGCTCAGAGTGATTGTCGCCGACGACGAACGGCCAGCGCGCCGGTTCCTGACCGGACTGATCAAGGCGTGCGAGGGCGTTCACCTCGTCGGCGAGGCCGAGTCCGGAGACGAAGCCGTGGCACTGATCGAGCGTGAACGGCCGAATCTGGCTCTGCTCGATCTACAGATGCCCGAGATGGGCGGCCTCGATGTGGCGAGGCACGTGTCTCCGGCCGCTCTTCCGCTCATCGCGTTCGTGACCGCGTACGACGATCATGCCATCGAGGCGTTCGAGCTGAACGCCATCGACTATCTCCTCAAGCCGGTCCAGCAACGCCGGTTGGAGGCCACCTTCGACCGGGCACGCCAGCGGCTGCGCGGAGGGGACTCGGCAGGAGCCCGGGTGCGGGCGATCGCAAACGCAGCGGCGGCGTACGAACGCGCGGCCCGGCGCCAGTTCGTGGACCGCATTCCCGTACGGCGCCGAGACGAGGTCGTGCTCGTACCCGTCCGGCAGATTGCCTCGATCGTGGCAGATGGCGAACTGCTGCACATCACGACGGGCGCAAATGAATGCTACAGCATCACCCATCGCCTGCATGCCCTCGAGGAACGCCTGGACCCCCGCCGCTTCGTGCGCCTGAGTCGAAGTGCCCTTGCCAACGTGGACTCGATCACCCGCATCAACCCGATGCCGGGCGGTACCTATCTCGCCACGCTCGCCAACGGCCAGGAACTTCCGGTCAGCCGCATCCAGTCACGGGTCCTGCGCGAGACCCTTCTGAAACTCTGAACCGGGAGATGCATGAGCGGACACGGTCGAGACGGAACATCAGTGGCCAGGCGCTCCGACGCTCATGTGTCACTGGGCAACCTGGACGGTCGGTTCATGACGTTGGCCGTGCCAGGGCGAGAGCACACCGATGAGTTGGTCCTGGAAGCTTGCACGCGTTGTCGGGATTGACGTGTACGTCCACGTCACGTTCTTCATGCTGCTGGGCTGGATCGGGATGGTCCACTGGGCTCAGGGCCGAAGTGTTGCCGCAGTTGCGGAAGGGCTTGCCTTCATCCTCGCGCTATTCGGCTGTGTCGTCCTGCACGAGTTCGGACATGCGCTGACGGCGCGCCGCTACGGTATCCGTACGCGCGACATCACGCTGCTGCCGATTGGCGGCCTGGCACGGCTCGAACGGATGCCGGACGAACCGCTCCAGGAGCTCTGGGTCGCTCTGGCCGGACCCGCGGTCAACGTCGTGTTGGCCATTCTGCTCTTCGGCTGGCTCCAAGCCTCCGGCGGCTGGCAGGCGATCGACCAGCTGAGCATTGCCACAGGCAGCTTCAGCGAGCGACTCATGGTGGTGAACGTCGTCCTCGTGGCATTCAACATGCTGCCGGCCTTTCCCATGGACGGTGGACGAGCCCTCCGGGCGTTGCTCGCCACACGGATCGAGTACACGCGCGCCACGCAGCTTGCCGCGACGATCGGCCAGGGGATGGCCATCCTGTTCGGGTTCGTGGGCCTGCTCGTGAACCCTCTCCTGATCTTCGTGGCGCTCTTCGTGTGGATTGGAGCCGGGGCGGAAGCCAGCATGGTGCAGATGAAGTCGGCGCTCGCCGGTATTCCCGTGCGACGAGCCATGCTGACGCATTTCCGCACGCTGGCACCCACCAACACGCTGGGCGACGCGATTGACTTCGTACTCACCGGATCGCAGCAGGACTTCCCTGTCGTGAGCGACGGCCGGGTCGAGGGACTGCTGACGCGGAGCAATCTCATCGCCGAGATCTCACGGCGAAACCGGGAGTCGCCGGTCGCCGATGTCATGCGCCGGGATTTCGCCGTCGCAGATGCGGGCGACATGCTCGAATCGGTGCTGGCCGAGATTCAGGGCCGCCAGTACCACACCGTTCCAGTCGTCCAGCATGGACGTCTGGTTGGCCTCGTCACGATGGACAACATCGGAGAGTTCCTGATGATCCAGGCGGCCGAACAGGGTAGACGGCGACCAAGGCTCCCGGCGGAGTCTCACACGAGCGTCCCCGTCGAACGGAGCTGACGGCGCGCCGGGCATCGCGCTGCGCGTGGGCGCAAGAACCTCTGGCATCAGACGGTGCTGTTCGATCTCCTGCTCATCGTCGGCGGACTCGCCCTGCTGGCCACAGGCGGCGAACTACTCGTCCGTGGGGCGGCACGGCTCGCCGCACGGTTCGGGATATCCCCGCTGGTCATTGGCCTGACAGTCGTCGCCTTCGGCACCAGTGCGCCAGAACTGGCCGTCTCGCTCCAGGCGGCACTCAGCGGGTCGACCGATCTGGCGCTCGGCAATGTCGTCGGCAGCAACATCTTCAACGTGCTGGTCGTGCTGGGCGTTTCTGCGGCGATCGTTCCACTGCTCGTCTCCCGGCAGCTGGTGCGCGTCGAGGTTCCCATCATGATCGCCATCTCGGCAATGACCGTGGCGATCAGCGCCGACGGCCGCATCGGGCACGTCGACGGCGCCCTGCTCATCGGGATCATGACCGCGTATGGCGTGTGGCTGGTCAGGAGCAACCAGAACGACGCCGCGCAGGACGAACACGTCGACACGACACCTCGTGGTGGAGCCACTCGAAACGGGCTGCTGATACTGGCCGGACTCGCCCTGCTGGTGATCGGGGCCAGATGGCTGGTTGCGGGCGCCGTCAACGTCGCAACCGCCCTGGGGGTGTCACAGGTCGTCATCGGCCTGACGATAGTCGCCATCGGGACCTCCCTGCCGGAAGTCGCCACCTCGATTATCGCGGCGGCGCGAGGCCAGCGTGACATCGCGATTGGCAACGTCGTCGGGAGCAATATCTTCAACCTGTCGCTGATTCTCGGGACGACAGCCGTGATCGCCGGGCCGGTGCCCGTCGCACCGGCGGTGTTGACGTTCGACATGATCGTCATGACGGCCGTGGCCCTGGCCTGCCTGCCGATCTTCTTCACGGGCTACGTCATCGCGCGCTGGGAAGGATTTCTCTTTCTTGCGTATTACGTCGCCTATACCACCTACCTGGTGCTCGACGCCACGGACCATCTGCTGCTCTCTCAGTTTTCGGATGCGATGCTCTTCGCCCTGCCGTTGACGGGCGTCACGCTCCTCGTGCTCTCGGCCCGGGCATTCCGGCGCCAGGGCGAAAGACGACGTGCGAGGGCTCGGGCGCCGAGAGAAATCCGGCCCGACAGACGGTAAACTGGAGACTCGGGGCTACGAGCCTCTTTCGAATGGCTTCACCACTCTCCGACCCTGCACTCGATACAGACCTCCTGGCGCGCGAGATCGGGCGCCGCAGGACGTTCGCCATCATCTCCCATCCGGATGCGGGTAAAACGACGCTGACCGAGAAGCTGCTGCTGTACGCCGGAGCCATCGAGCTGGCTGGCGCGGTGCGCGGTCGCAAGACGCAACGGCACGCCGTCTCGGACTGGATGGAGATGGAACAGCAGCGCGGTATCTCGATCAGCGCAGCAGCCCTCGAGTTCGAGATGAACGGACATCACGTGACGCTGCTCGACACGCCCGGTCACCAGGACTTCAGCGAGGACACGTACCGAACCCTTCTGGCCGTCGACAGCGTCGTCATGGTGCTCGACGCCGCCAAAGGCGTCGAGCCCCAGACCCTGAAGCTGTTCGAGGTCTGCCGCACGCGCCGACTCCCAGTCCTCTCTTTCGTCAACAAGCTCGATCAGCCCGCCCTGGACCCACTGGAACTCCTGGACCAGATCGAACGCGTGCTGGGCATCGCGGCGGCACCGATCAACTGGCCGCTTGGCGACGGCAGAGACTTTCGCGGCGTCTACGACCTCGAGGCGAATGCCGTGGTCCTGTACGAGCGACAGGAACGCGGCCGGCGCACCGAGCCCGTCGCGGTCACGGCACCCACCGATCCGGCCGTGGAGCGCATCGTTGGTGGACACCGCCAGCGCGAGTTGATCGACGCGGTCGCGATGATCTCGGGAGCAGGAACCCGCTTCGATATCGACCAGTACCGCGACGAGCGGCAGACCCCGGTGTTCTTCGGGAGCGCCCTCAACGACTTCGGGGTGGAACCGTTCCTTCGCGCACTGGTGGACCTGGCACCGAGCCCGCCCGCACGGCAGGCCGATATCGGCGCCGTGGATCCGGCATGTCCTGATTTCTCGGGGTTCGTCTTCAAGATTCAGGCGAACATGAACCCGCGCCACCGGGACCGCGTCGCCTTCCTGCGCGTCTGTTCGGGGCGGCTGACGAAAGATATGGTCGTCACCAACGAGCGACTCGGCGAACCCATGCGCCTGACGCGCGTCTACCGGTTCTTTGGACGCGACCGCGAGACCGTGCCGGAGGCCTTCCCTGGCGACGTCGTCGGGATCGTGAACCCCGGCCGGGTCGCGATCGGCGATACGCTGTTCGCGGGCACGCGCCTGCAGTTCCCTCCGATCCCGCAGTTCCCTGCGGAGCAGTTTGCGCTCCTGCGTCCGGTCGACTTGCGGCACAAGCGATTCGATGAGGCCGTGGCCCAATTGGCCGAGGAAGGGCTCCTGCAGGTCTTCATGCCCAGAACCGGCCAGCGTCATCCGATCGTCGGCGTCATCGGCCCGTTGCAATTCGACGTCATCGAAGCACGGCTGCTCTCGGAATATGGCATCCGGTGCACTCTGGACCGCCTGCCGCATGTCGCCGCCCGCTGGCCCGTCGCCGATCCGAACCGGAGCATGCCGCTCAAGCTGCCCCTGACTGGCGTTCTTGCCGCGGTGGACCGGCAGGAGCGCGACGTCCTGCTGTTCCAGTCGGACTGGGAGCTGCGCTACACGACGGAACAGAATCCGGATGTTCAGTTCCGCGATTCGATGTGACGTCAATGCCATTCGCGACGGGCCCGGCGGAACCCGGTCCCCCGAATACGATCGGCACCGTGTCCATACGCGGCGCGCCGGCGGGCACACTCAGCGCGTCTCGGCCTTCCCGTTCACGCCGTCTTCCATGACGGCGAGTGTCGCGCTTCTCATGGATGCGGACGATGATGCGTGAGTCACTCTTCACCGATCTGTACGAGCTGACCATGATGCAGGCGTACGTCGAGGAAGACATGCAGGCCGAGGCGGTCTTCGATCTCCACGTGAGGAGCTTGCCCGCCGCACGAAATTACCTGCTCGCCTGCGGCCTCGACGACGTCCTGACGTATCTGGAAGCCGTGCGGTTCGACGACGCGGCGCTCGACTACCTTCGCTCGCTCGGGACGTTTCGTCCCCGCTTTCTCGAGTACCTGCGCCAGTTCCGGTTCACCGGCGACGTTCATGCCGTGCTCGAGGGAACACCGGTCTTTTCCTTCGAACCGCTCGTCGAGATCGTCGCCCCACTTCCGGAGGCTCAGCTCCTCGAGACGTTCGTGATCAACCAGATCGGTCTTCAGACGATCCTGGCCTCCAAGGCCAGCCGCGTTGTGGCCGCCGCACGGGGACGGTCGGTCGTCGACTTCGGGTGCCGCCGTGCGCAAGGGCTCGATGCTGGCATCAAAGGGGCGCGCGCGTTCCATATCGCGGGCGTGTCGGCGACGTCGAACGTCGCCGCCGGACAGGAGTACGCCATTCCGGTGGCCGGTACGATGGCCCACAGCTACATTCAGGCTCACGAAGACGAGGAGCGGGCCTTTCGCGGCTTTGTTGACCTCTATCCAGGCACGACGCTCCTCGTGGATACCTACGACTCGCTGGAGGGCGTCACGCGCGTGGTACACCTCGCCCGGACGCTGGGGCCGGCCTTCCGCGTAGGCGCGATCCGCCTCGATTCCGGCGATCTCGCCGACCTTGCGGTACGCTCGCGCGTGATCCTCGATGAAGCGGGGCTGTCGTCGGTGCGAATCTTTGCGAGTGGTGGTCTCGACGAGGCCAGCGTTGCCTCGCTCGTGGACTCCGGTGCTCCCATCGATGCATTCGGTGTGGGAACCGAAATGGCTGTGGCTGGTGACGCTCCCAGCCTCGACATCGTGTACAAGCTCGTGTCGTATGCCGGTCGTGACCGGATCAAGCGATCTCCAGGCAAGCGCGTGCTGCCCGGGCGCAAGCAGGTGTTCAGGGAGGAGGTCGATGGCGTCGCCGTGCGAGACATCCTCGCCTCTGCCGGTGAAACGCAGGCAGGCCGACCCTTGCTCGTACCAGTGATGCAGCAGGGGCGACGATTACCCGTCGCACGCAACACCCTTGGCGCCATTCGGGAGCGGGCGGCCATCGAGATCGGGCGGCTACCCGAGCGCCTCCGTTCGCTGGCCCCGGCGGAACCGCCGTATCCCGTCGAGATCAGCGCAACGTTGCAGGAGCGCCACAGACGGCTTGCCGGATCGCACGCGTAGGGCGGATTGTCCCCGCGCGAGAATCAGCCTCATGTCCACCGCATTACTGATCGTCGACGTCCAGAACGACTTCTGCCCTAGAGGGGCACTCGCGGTTCCCGATGGTCATCGCGTCGTTCCCGTCCTCAACCAGGCTATCGAGCGCATAGCGGCGCACGGCGGCCGGATATACGCGTCGCGCGACTGGCATCCGCCAGACACGATGCACTTCCAGGCGTCCGGTGGCCCGTGGCCCGCCCACTGCGTTGCCGGCACGCCCGGGGCGGCGTTTCATCCGGACCTTCGACTCCCGGAAAGCGTGGTCATCGTTTCGAAAGGACAGGATCGCGGCGACCACGGGTACTCGGCGTTCGAGGGCACGACGGGCGACGGGCGCGCGCTCGTAGACGCGTTACGCGAGGAAGGCGTCACCGACCTCGTGGTGGGTGGCCTCGCCACCGACTACTGTGTGCGCGCGTCAGTGCTGGATGCCCGTCGAGCCGGGCTCGAGGTCCGCGTGCTCGCGGACGCCGTCGCCGGCCTCGATCGCGACGGCGAACGCCGTGCGATCGAGGAGATGCAGGAGGCCGGCGCAGCGATCGTCAACAGTCGAGACCTGTGACGCAACAGCAGGCCGGAGGGAGCGTCATCGCTGTCTGAAGCCCTCCGGAAGTGCGACCTCCGCACTGCTGACGGAAGGCGTGACGCTGAGGACTTCGTGCTGGACAGTGAAGATGCTGGCGCGGCCCGGAGTGGTGGAAGCCGGCTCCGGGTTGCGGTTGATGGCCCGGCGGGCCAGACGGCCACCCAGACCGGCCAGTCCGCCTCCGCTCGGCGCGGCTGCCTCCTGTTCCGAAGCCGCCTTCGCGTCCTCGGCGCTCGCCACGGCCTCCAGCGTCATCGTGGTCATCACCGCCGTGCCGTCCATGTTGACGTTCTCGGCCTGGAAACGCTCCATCGCCTCACGCGCCATTGGATACATGGCAACCATCGCCGCCATCTGCTGGGCGTCGACCTCGCCAAAGACGGCCCCGGCGATCTTCTCGGCGTAGCGGCGATCGAATTCCGCCATTTCACGGAGGGCGCTCACCTCTGGCGTGAGCCACGTGTTCGCCCTCATCACCATCCCGCCGTTCTCTTCGAGGGTCTTGCCCTTTTCGCGAACGGTGATGGTCATGACGACCTCACGGGCGTCGAAGCCGTTGATCGTACGGCGCTGCCCGCTCTCGTGAAGGTCGAAGTCAATCTCGACCTCCGGCGCGTTGGCGGCATCCCGACTCCCGGCATCGCCACCACGGCCCGCCTGGACTTCTGCCTCGGCCTTCTTGCGTGCCTCCTCCATCCGGCGCCGCAGCTCGTCGAACGTCGTCACGGTGTATCGCTTGTTGCGCACGTCGATGTCGTAGATCTTCTCCTCCGCCAGGTCGATGAGCTGACCCTCGGTGTTGTTCATCGTGAGCTGGCGATCACCTTTGACGGCAACCGTGCTGACCACACCATCGCGCGCCGCGCGCCCTCCGAAGAAGTTCAGCACCCGGCCGAGGGCGCCCTCGAACTTGACCTGCGTCTTCTCCTGGGTCCGCACGTCCGCATACGCCCCGCCCGCGCAGAGCAGCCCGATCAACGCCGCGATCGCCATTCGATGCATGTGTCAGTCCTCCTGGGTTCCGCCATTCTATGCCAGTCGCTGGCGACCCTGCCCGGTCCATCACGCCTGCGGGAGAACACGGCCTGCCTCGTGGACGCGTGTCACGCGCGGGGCACAGGCCGCGGTGGTGAAAGACGGCGTCAGCTCGACGCCAACAGGGTGGGATCGATCGGCGGCCCAGGGTGGTGAACGGGATCGTCCAGGCTCCAGGGCGTCCGGGAGGGCTGGCGGCGCTCGTACCGGCGCAGATTCTCCTGCATCCACCGCACGGCGTCATTCAGGCCCGAGCGCTGGGCAGCATCCATCACGCCCCGCTGAACGGCCGTCGCCTGCTCGTATTCACCGACCTCGGCAAACGCCATGGCCATCGTCTCGCCAAGCGCCAGCGTCCGCTCGCCGTTGAACAGCTCCTTGACCAGCTCGAGGGCACGCTCGCCGTCACGGACGCGGTCGTCCGGCGCCGCGGCAAGCACCCGTGCAAGTGCCATGGAGAGCTCGGCATTACCAGGATGCAGGTCGACAGCCCGAACGAGCGCGTCGCGCGCGTCGCGATATCGTCCGAGACGCACGAGCCCGAGGGCGTAGCCGAAACGCGCGTACGCCGCATCCCGGGGACTGATACGGATCGCCTCCTGATAATGCGCCAACGAAGCTTCCGCACGGCCGGCCCGGCGCAACGCATCCGCAAGACCAACATGGGCCTCAACGTAATTGGGGTTGTAGCGAAGCGACGCCGTGAATCGGTCGATGGCTGTGGCACCACGCCCGGCGGACGCCATCACCACTCCAAGGCTGTAATAGGCCTTGGAAGAGGCTTCGTCCAGACTATCTGTCGGAGCGAAGCGGACGACCTCCTCGAACAGTTGGAGCGCCCCGCGCACGTCTCCGCGCAGGGCCAAGGCGGTCCCGAGCTTGTGCCGGAGGGAACGACCGAGCGGCGCGGTAGGGAGCGTGATCGCGACACCCTTGCGAAAGAGATCGGCGGCGAGATCCCATTGTTCGGCCTCGAGCGCCCGGACACCCCGCAACTCGTAGGACAGCCCGCTCTCAACGGCCATGTCCAGCTGCTCCCTCAGGGGATCGGGGACGAGAATCTCCCGATTGCGCCAGAGCTTCAAATGGGCTTCCGCCTTGGACACCTCACCGAGGCCACGGTACGCCATCGCCAGAGGCGTATACAGGGCAGACGCTTCCGGATCGACGGAAAGTGCCCGTTCCAGGTGTGTGACAGCCGTCGCGTAGTCCTGGCGCGCCAGCGCCGTCTGTCCCAGACCCGCCAGCGCCGCCACCGAACCCGGGGCGAGCGTCAGGGCGCGGCTGAACAACGGCTCGGCAGCCTCCGGCTCTCCCATTTCGTGATACAGGCGCCCCAGCCAGATCATGATGGCGACGTCGTTCGGACGCAGTTCGTGCGCACGTCGGAACGCCTGCACGGCCCTGGCAGCATCGCCCGTGCTCTTGTAGAGGTGGCCCAGATAGTAGGGCCATCGTGCCTCCGACGGTGCCAGCGTCTGTGCGTTGAGGTAATAGGGCTCGACGAAGTTCAACGATTCGGCCGCGTGCAGGAACATGCCCATCTCGCCATACGCCGCACTCAGCTCGGACGTGGGAGTTGCAGGGTTTTCGATCCGTCGCGTCAAGGCCGTGTGCCGCTCGAGCGCCTGCGTCTGCACGACTTCGTCCGTACGAGAAAGGTCCGGGAGCCCGACGGGCAGCAGATTCGATCGCACGGAACCGCTCCCGGTGTCGGGAGTGGACGACTGGCACGCCACGAATGCCAGGAGAGACACAATCAGGATGGCATGTCGGCCCTGGCCACTGGTGGCTCTACTGATTCCGGCCAATCCGGATCGACCGGCGGTCGAGTTCATTGTCCGCTTCCCTCCACGAGCGTGTGGTAGCGGTCGATACCCAGGTCCCTCCACTCTTCCACCCGTCCGCTGGGCCAATGAACGCGCACGTGCTGCGGTCCGGCCGACGGCCCCAGCCCGACGAGCACGCGAGGGTCGTTGGCACTGGCGTAGCTGCCATCGGATCGTGCACGACGCCACAATGCGGGACCATCGGTGCGGATGATCTCGACACGCGCCCCGAGCATGTCTCGACGGCCGTAGCCGCCCCCTCCGTCGGGACCACCCACCAGGCGAAGGCCCAGCCAGTGATTGCGGTTGCCGGCCGTGTTGATCAGCAACTGCACGGGGCCGGCCGTGTTCGCCACGACCACATCGGTATCCCCGTCGTTGTCGATGTCGCCGAACGCCGCGCCACGACCGACATGCAGCTCGGTGAACACGGCACCTGCGCGGGCGCTCACGTCCTCGAATCGGCCGTTGCCCAGATTGCGGAACAGCTGGTCCGTCTGGCGCAGCGGGAACTTGTCCTCCGCACGTGCCTGCGATTCGATCACGGCGACGCCGCCGTTGACCACCAGCAGGTCGAGCCAGCCGTCGTTGTCGTAGTCGAACCACGCCGTTCCGAACCCCGTCTTGGCCAAGCTGGGCGGTCCAAGCCCGGATCGGGCTGTCTGGTCCAAGAAGTTGCCGGTGCCGTCGTTGACGTACAGCGTGTTCGTCTGGGCCGTCCAATGGGTCATGAACAGATCTTCGGAACCGTTGTTGTCGAAGTCACCGGCATCCACGCCCATGCCGGCTTCAGCGTTTCCATCGGCATTGACCGCCGCTCCGGCCAGCAGCGCCGTATCCCTGAAGGTCCCGTCGCGCTGGTTGATCCACAACTGGTTGGCCTCGCCGTCGTTGGCGACGTAGATGTCCATCCATCCGTCACCATTGAAGTCCGCCGTCGACACACCAAGCGCCGGCCCGTAGGCGCCTCCGATGAGGGCCGTGGAGGTGATGTCGGTAAACGTCCCGTCACCGTTGTTCCGGTACAGTCGATCCGGCTGCGCGCGATAGCTGTTCGGCGGACAGTAATCGCGCTGGCCCGCGACGCTGAGGCAGTCGAGATCCCCGGCCAGGCTGTACACGAGATAGTTGCCGACGAAGAGATCCAGCCACCCGTTGCGATTGATGTCGACGAACGCCGCCGACACGCCCCACCCGCCGGGATTGCCGGTGCGGCTCTGTGCCGTCACGTCCGTGAACGTTCCGTCGCCATTGTTGCGAAGCAGGACGCTGCCGTTCAACCCGGTTCGATAGAGGTCCGGATATCCGTTGTTGGTGTAATCACCAACGGCCACTCCCATGCCATACGTCCCGATGTCGATGCCGGCCTCATCGGTCACATCGACGAATCGAACGGTGCGTGTGCCGTCAGGATGAATGGTGAGGTCGTTGCGATAGAGCCGGTCGCGGAGCGGTTCGCGCGGAGGAAACGTTGCGGCGCTCAGTGGATTGTCACCGAGCATCTGCCCCTGCACGATGTAAACGTCGAGGTCGCCGTCGTTGTCGTAGTCCAGGAGCGCCACTCCGGGTCCCATGATCTCCGGATAGTAGAACTCGCCCGACATCCCGTTGAAATGGACGAAGTCCAGTCCGTATTCCGCCGCCCGGTCCACGAACCAGTTGTCGGCCTCGGCAGCCGCTGCCTCAGGGTCCCGGATGCGATCGCCGGAACAGGAGGAGAACACCAGGGCGGCGGCGATGGCAGCACCCACACGTCGCTTACAGCAGCGGAGGCGAGGAAGCACGGGACGTTTCAGGGGAAGCTCCGCCGAAACTCTGGGGAAACCCACGGTGTTTCAGCGTACAGGAAAAGGACGGGCGGATCTACCAACGCGCCATCGCGAGGACGGCATCAGCGGCTCCGCGGGCCCCCACGTACGAACGGTGGCTGACTCGAGTCGGGGGCCGGCTCACAGCCGGCCCGAGCGGGCTCTCCCCGAGGAGAACCCGGCGCTGCTTGTCGATGCCCAGCACCCGCTCACCCACGCCGAGCGGGTGCTGGGCGAAGAAGTGGCTAGAAGTCCACCGTCACGTTGAATCGCACGAACCGCGGCCACAGGATGCTGGTCGGCCGCAAGTAGAGCGGACCAAAGGCCTGGTTGTAGCCCAGGCCCGGGTTCGCGTTCATCAGGTTGTAAATGTCCACCGCGATCAGGGAGCGGGTCCGACCCAAACGAACGATCTTGCCGGCGCGGAGGTCCACCTGGTTCACGCGCTCGCCGTATTGCTGGCCGGGCAGGAGCAGGTTGGTGGACAGGTTCGCGCCAGTGACAAGGGGCCGCCCAATGATGTTCTGCACCTGGGCGTTCGGCAGATTGTAGTTCGCATTGAGCGACGCGCCGTTTGTTGCCGCCTGGTTGCCCCCGATACCAAGCGTTCCCGGCTTGAACTGGAGACCCGCGCTCAGTTGAACGTCGATCCTCGGCACGACGTACGAGATCAACCCTCGTACCTGCGTCTGGAACGGCTCGACGACGCGGCACGCTTCGAGTTGGGCGTTCCCACGGATCTCGGGCAGCGCGGCCGTGATCTCGCAGTTGTCGCGCACGCCCCGGCCGGTGCTCGTCCCGCCCTGGACCACCAGGCCGTTCCGCATCCGGGCGTTCACGTTCACGTCGACACCGGACCAGTACTGGGACTCGTTACCGTAGTCGGAGCTGAACGTGACGTAGTTGTCGGAGGGGCGAATTACTTTGATGGCCTGGGCCGACACCGGGTATCCACCGCCACCGGGCAGTCGGGAATCCAGCGGTGCCGTGAACGTGAAGTAGTCATAGTCTTCCGGCCCGATGGCCCGGTTGTCCGTCACCGTGAACCCCTGGAACCAGCGCCGGTGATAGCCAACTTCGACGGACAGGCGCGGGAGTACCTCCTGCTGCACGGAGACGCCGAACTGCCAATCCGACGGACGGATGCCCCAACCCTGGAGGGTGTCCGGATTGACGGCGGCCACCGACTGCGGGCTGCCGAAGTTCGGACTCAACCACGCCCCGCACTCACCGTTCGCGGCCGGGTTCATGAGGTCGCATTCAGGAATGAAGTTGCTGTTGGCGTCGGTCCACGTCCGCGCCGTCGTGCGCTGGAACGTATTGGCCGGGTTGTTGCTGGTGTAGCGGTCCTGGTTGTTTGCCGCCTGCAGGTACTTGCCGATGTTGACCCGCAGCGACGTCCTCCCCGTTCCAAACACATCGTACGCCGACCCGGCGCGAACCAGAATGTCGTTGAAGCCGGGCACGCCCTCGACGCGATCGAACACGATGGGCGCCGCACGGAACAGGTCCGACGGGCCTGGCGCTCCCTGGCCGGCCGGGAAGTAGCTCCACGCTCGCTCGTATCGAAGCGCACCTTGTAGCGTCAGCCGCCCTCGCGTCCACTGATCCTGGCCGTAAAAGTACGCGTGTTTGGTGTGCTGATCGTTCCGCCAATTGCCCAGGTTCATCGTGAGCTGATTCGGTATGCCGTTGTTGAACCGGTAGTTCACGCGCGTCTGGTTATAGAAGTTCGTGCCGCTGTCGATGTCGTGGCCACCCTGATACCCGAACTTCATCGCGTGGGCACCGGTGACGTACGACGCCGACCCGCGCCAGTTCATGTTCCAGTTCACGCGGTTGAAGTTCCAGTCGAGCGCGCGGTAGACAAGCCCCGTGGACTGCTCCGTCACCTGGTTCAAGTTGGTCACCGCGCCGGGCGGCTCCATCCAGCCCCAGCGGCTGAAGTAGCTCGAGAAGCCCGCCTCGAACAGCAACTGGTTCGTCATGGGCGCCGTGTAGCTGCCCTGCACCACACGCTGGAAGGTGTCGCCGTATCCCGCTGCGCCAACGCCACCCGTCCCGCCGCTGGCCGCCTCGGGCGCGGTGGTGGGCGCGCCGTTGCCAACCCATCCATTCGGAAGCGGCCGGCAATTGTCGGCGTTCGCAATCATGGCCGAGCCGTCGCAGGCAAACTGATTGTCGAAGAAGGCGCTGATCCGATGCGACTGCGCCACCTGGCCGGTCAACCGCAGGGCCGTAATGGTGCGCTGGTTCGCACCGCGCGCCGGGATGCTGGTGTCGGCTTCGTAGGTCCAGGAATTGGGATCGCCGGTGTTCTTGTTCCAGTACATTCCGGGGATGTCCTGGAAGGTCCCGAAGTCGCGCACCGTGCCGAAGAACCACAGGCGATCCCGCACGATGGGTCCCCCAAGCGACCCGCTGACGTCCCAGTTCGCGTGAAGCTCGGGCTGATCCTGGATGCCGAAGGCCCTCAGCTCGTCGTCGAGGTTGCTGGACATGGACCAGGCCCCGGCCGTGCTGCCGAAGACGCTGCCGGCGAACGTGTTGCCGCCGGTCCTCGGGATCACGTTGAGGAGCGTGCCACCCACTTCCGCCTCGCCGAGGCCGCCCGAGAGCGTCAGCGACAGCTCCTGGGCGTTCGACGTATCGGAGATGTAGCCGGACACCCCGCCGCCATTGAAAGCCGCACCAATGTTCAACCCGTCCACCTGGACGCGGCCTTCGTTACCGCGTCCACCATGACTGTAGAAGACGCGCATGGCGGGCAGGAGGTCGATTTGGTTGGTCCCGCCCGTTACCGACGGCACCAGGAACACCAGCGCGTTGTAGCCCCGGGTAGCCGGCAACGTCTTGACGATATCCGAGTCGAGCACCTGGGTGCGCCGCGCGCTCTGTACGTCGACGATGGGCGTCTCGCCGGTAACCGTGATGGTTTCTTCGAGCGCGCCCACCCGCAACTCGACGTTAATCGTCGTGACCGCGGCGCCACGCAGCTCGATACCCTCGCGCTGCACCGTGGAGAAGCCGGGCAACGAGAACGTCAGCGTATAGTTCCCAGGCTGCAGTTCGGTGATCCGATACTGACCTGTGCCGTCGGTAATGGCCGTGCGAACCCGTTCGATCAGCACGGGGCTCGCCGCTTCGACAGTAACTCCTGGCAGCACCGCGCCTGACGTATCGCGCACTGCACCGGCCAGCGTGGCCTGCGCATGCGCGATGGCCGGCACCAGCAGCAGACAGGCCAGCGCGCTGACGGCTCCCGCACCGCGCACGCGACTCCTGAACGATTGCCCTTCCAAACAAACCGTGCGGGGATCTGTGTGCATCATCTCCTCCGGCGATCTCTGACAGTAAGTGCAGGAGCTGCCATCAGCGGCGCCGTTGCCTGGTACCCACGGCGTCCCGCGTTGCGCTCTGTTGCCGGGACGGCCTAAGCGAATTTCGTGCCTCACATGAACGGGTGAAAAATATGACTAATGTAAAAGAATTAGTCTTGAAGACCCTAAAATTCAAAATAATGAATCATGCAGATCCAGGAATGCGAATTATTGGGGGAAGGAGAGGGAAGGCGAGACGGGCAGCGGCGAGGCAGGTCTTCGATACCTGCCCCAGCCGCACGCCTCCCGTACTAGAAGTTGAAGGTCACGTTGAACCGCACGAAGCGCGGATTGAGGATGGCCGTTGGTCGCAACCACGCGGCGCCGTCCGATCCGAAGTTCTGGTTGTACGCCGTGCCGGTGTTGCCGTTGGTCACGTTGTGGAGATCCACCCCGATGTCGGCGCGCCTGCCGGCAAACCGCAGCACCTTGGCAAATCGAAGGTCCACGGAGTTGAGACGATCCGCGTAGAGCTGTCCGGGATCGATCAGGTTCACGGTCTGGTTCGCAACGCTACCCGCGAGCGGGCGTCCAAGGGCCTGCTGGACCATCGCCGTGCTCACTAGATAGTTCGCGGCGAGCGACGCGCCATTGGTGGCCACCACGTTCACCGGGGTATTGGCAGCCTGCGACCGGAAGATCCCACTGATCAGCACGTCCAGGGTGGGCACCCGGTACGTGGCGAGGCCGCGGAGACTGGTCAGCCACTTCTCGGCGACCTCGCAGGACGACACCTGGCCGGTGCCGAGCACTTCCGGCAACTGCGCCGTGATCTCGCAGTTGTTCCGGACGCCACGGCCCGTGATGGTTCCCGCTTGAAGCACGAGTCCCCAGGGGGTACGGGCGTTCACGTTCACGTCGAGCCCGTGCCAGTACCGCGTGTCCTTCCCGTAGTCGCTCGCAAACGTGTAGTAGTTCTGTTGCTGGCCGAAGGCGGCATCCTTGATGGTCACGAACGTCACCGGATAACCACCGCCGTTCGGCAGCCCGGAATGGCTCGGCGCCGAGACCGTGACCGTGTCGTAATCACCAGGGCCAACCGCCAGATTGTCGGTGTAGAAGAAGTTGCCGAACCAGCGGCGATTGTAGGCCACCTGCACCGACACGCGCGGCGCGACCTCCTGCTGCACCGATGCTGTCATCTGCCAGTCGTAGGGTCGGACACCCCAGCCGGCCAGTACGTCCGGATTCACCTGAGTCGTGTTGAACTGGTTGCCGAAGTTCAGATTGGACCAGGGACCGCACGTGTCGATCGCGGGATCGAAGCCCGGCTGCGTCGCCAAATTCTGACCAGCAGGGTTCATCAGGTCGCAGTCCGGCGCGAAATTCCCGTTCCGGTCCACCCAGGACCGGTTGGTGCTCCGCTGGAATGTCGTGGCCGGATTGTTGATGGTGAAATTGCCTTCGTTGTTCGCGCTCTGGAGGTAGTGGCCGATGTGCACCTTGAGCGCCGTCCGGCCCGTCCCGAACACATCGTAGGCCACGCCGACGCGGGGCGAGAGGTCGTTGTACCCTCGCACGCTCTCGACGCGCGGGAATACAATCGTGTCCGAGAACCGATTGGTCTCGAGCACCCCGTTCTCCCCTGCCGGATGCCAGCTCCACGCCCGCTCGAATCGGAGCGCGCCCTGTACGGTGAGCCGATCCTGCGTCCACTGGTCCTGCACGTAGAACGCGTGAAACGTCGTGCGGTTGCTCTGCGCCAGCGGCATCCACATCGAGAACTGGTTCGGCACGCCGTTGTTGAACTGATACCGCAACTGGTTGGTTCCGGTGAAGTTGAAGTTCTTGTGCATGTGATACGCGCCCTGCGTGCCGAACTTCAAGCTGTGCGCACCCGTCACGTATGAGGCCGACGCGCGCCACACCTGCGGCTGCTGCTCGTTGCCGAATCGGGCGTCGAGACCACGGTACGTGAAATTGGCGAACGGCACCTGCGTGCTCGCATTCGACACCTGTTCGGTCACCGGGATGAAGCTCGTCAGCGCCCCACCCGGATCCTGGCCGCCCCAACGGCTGATGAACGTCGAATAGCCCGCCTCGAGCAGCAGCCGGTTCGTCACTGGCGAGGACCACGTCACCTGGCTGATGATCTCACGGTCGTCCCACATCGTGCCCGACTCGGGCGACGTGATGCCGAAGAAGTTACCAAGCGCCACCCAGTCGGACCCGCGCGTGCGGCAACCGTTGGCGTCGAGCGTCAGCGTCGAGCCGCCGCAGTTGTGCTGATAGTCGTAGTAGAAGCCCAGCTTGTTGCGCGGGGTGAGCTGCCCGGTCAACCGCCCGGCGCCGATCTTCTTGTCGTTTGCCGTGCGCGAGGGCAGGGTGAGATCCGGCGCGTACCACCAGCTGCTTGGATCTCCGGCATTGAGGTTGGCGTAGAGTCCGGCGTTCTGGGTGGCGTTCCCGAAGCTGCGCGCCGTGCCGTAGAACCAGAGCCGGTCCCGGACAATCGGCCCGCCCATCGAATAGCTCGCATCCCACGACCGGATGAGCGCCGGGGGATCGTTGATCCCGAAGCTGCGCAGGCGGTCGTCGATGTTGTTGCCCTGGGACCATTCCCCAGCCGTGCTGAAGAACGCCGTCCCGCTGAACCGGTTGCCGCCCTCGCGAGGAATGATGTTGAGGGCGGGACCGCCGATGTCGGCTTCACCCAAGCCGCCCGAGATCGAAACTTGCACTTCTTCCGCGTTGGACGTGTCGTACGCGAAGCTCGACACGCCACCTCCGTTGAACGCCGACCCGACGTTCATACCCGCAATCTGCACACGGCCTTCATTGCTCCGGCCGCCCAGCGACGTGAAGAACTGCATCGTCGGGTCGGTGCCCGAGTTCAACAAATTCACGTTCACCGACGGGACAGCCATCAGCAGGTTGCCGTAGCCGCGAGACGCCGGAATCGTATTCACGATCTCGCTGTTCAGCACCGCCTGCCGCCGGGTGCTCTGCACGTCGACCACGGGCGTCTCGCCGGTGACGGTGATCGTCTCTTCGAGCCCGCCAACGCGCATCTCCGCGTTGATGGTCACAACGGCCTGTCCGCTGAGGGCCACCCCTTCCCGCTGCACCGTCGCGAAACCCGGCAGCGAGAACGTGAGCGTATAGGTCCCGGGACGCAGTTCGGTGATGCGGTACTGACCCGTGCCATCGGTCACCGTCGTCCGCACTCGCTCGATGAGCGCCGGGCTCCCGGCCTCCACGGTCACACCCGGCAGCACACCGCCGGAGGCATCGCGGACAGTCCCGGCAAGTTCCTGCGCCGAGGCCAGCACAGGAATCAGAAACGCGCAGCACGCCAGCGCTGCAATCCTGCGGGGCGATGTCAATCGGCCAGCCGCATGTCGATCAGCCTTGCCCAACAAGGGGTACGAGTTCTTCCCCACTGCTCTATACATTGAAGAGTCTCCTCCGAACGAATATGACGAGCCGTATGACCGTCCGCGTCGAGCGAATCCCCCGCCACATCTTCGTGGTCGATGCAACATCGTGCGAACCTCGACGACTGCCGAAGATGGATTGGGGTTGGAATTAGGACGATTCCGTGAAACGCGCCCGTCGCGAGTACATATATACGTGGCGCAGATTCCATGCCAGTCCAGATCTGAAAAGGACCTCGTAATCTGAATGAGCTAGGGAGGTTGGGTATGCGCGCGATCCATCCTGCCGTAACTGATTCCGAATGATTGGATTCCAGAGGAGTGCCGCACTGAGCGTCAACGGAGCAGGTATGCTCCTCCGCTCGCGATGCGGCTCAGTTCGACTTTATGGCTCAGCAGTGAAACGACGTACGCATGAGGTCGCATCTCTTGGATTCAATCCCGTGGAATCCAAGCGGGGCAGACCGACTCTCGGCCTCCCGTGAGACGTTCCGGTTCATAATGCGAGGGCAATGGCTGTAACTGCCCTCTTTGGCTCATCCAAAGCGCAAGAGCCGACTGGCGGGAGCGATAGCGTGGATGTCGCCGCTCTGCGGCCGCGGGTTCTGATTGTGTCCAATCGGCTGCCGGCGGTACTCCGCGTCAAAGAAGGCGACGCGTCACTCGCGCCGGCCGCGGGTGGACTCGCCACCGCGATGGGGACGGTCCACGACCAGGGCCGACACGTGTGGATCGGGTCGCTGGGCGAGTCGTCGCGCCTCACGGCTGCGCAGCGGGCCGACATCGGAACCCGTCTGGCGGCGCGGCGTCTGCGGGATGTCGGCCTCTCCGCCCAACAAGTACGCGCCTACTACGAGGAGTTCTCGAACGGCGTCCTGTGGCCGTTGTTTCATTACATGCCCGACCGGATCCCCCTCGATTCGCGCGGCTGGCAGACCTACCGCGACGTGAACGCCCGCTTCGCCGATGTGATCGTCGAGGAGCACCAGCCTGGGGACGTGATCTGGGTGCACGACTATCAACTGCTCCTCCTGCCAGGGCTGCTGCGCCAGCGTCTGCCCGCGGCACGGATCGGCTTCTTCCTCCACATCCCCTTCCCCTCGTTCGAAGTGTTCAGGATGTTGCCTTGGCGCGAGGCACTGGCCCGCGGCATGCTCGGCGCGGACCTGATTGGATTTCACACGGAGTCCTACGCCCGCTATTTCGCTCATGCGCTGCGATACGCCTTGCAGCTTCAGCCCGCCGAGCACAGCGTATGTGTCGGCAGCCGGACCGTCAGGATCCGTGCCTTTCCGCTCGGGATCGACGCCGTGGCCTACGATCGACTGGCGGCGGATCCGGCCGTCGAGAAGGAGCGGGTCAGGATCCGTGAAGGGACCGGTGGGCGGCAGCTCATTGTCGGTGTCGATCGTCTCGATTACACCAAGGGCATTCCACGTCGTCTGCTGGCGTTCGAACGGATGCTCGAACGCGATGCAAGCGCGCGCGACCGCGTACGGCTCATTCAGGTGGCCGTTCCGTCGCGATCTGCCGTCGAGACGTACAAGGCCTTTCGCAAACAGCTCGACGAGCTGGTCGGACGCATCAACGGCCGCTTCGGAACGGCGGCTTCGGTCCCTATCCACTACCTCTATCGCGCCGTCACGCCGCCCCAGCTCGTGGGCTTGTATCGCGCCGCCGACGTGATGGCCGTGACACCCCTGCGCGACGGCATGAACCTCGTCGCCAAGGAGTTCATCGCGTCACGAACGGACGACGACGGAGTACTGTTGCTCAGCGAGTTTGCCGGCGCCGCGGAAGAGCTCCGCGAAGCCGTCCAGGTGAATCCAAACGATATCGACGCCGTGGCCGATGCCTTGGCCTCCGCCCTCACGATGGCACCAGAGGAACGCCGGACGCGAATGCGGGCGCTGCGCGAACGCGTGCGCAGTCAGACCGTCCAGCGATGGGCGGAAACGTTTCTCGACGAACTGACGCGGACGACTGACGGAGGCTCTGCTGGCGCCGCAGACGACTCCGCGACGTCGGCGCCACGGCACTCGCCGCAACCCGACCCGATCTGACGCCGCGAACGCTCGCTCCCCGCCATCACCACAACGGACACCGTGACGTGGCGGGTCTCGGGAATGACGGAAGGCACCGCGTACTACTGGCGAGTGGTGAGGCGGACCATGGCCGACAGGGAGCGGGCCAGCGAGATCTGGAGCGTCCGCACCCAGGGTGCCGCGCCCGGCACCGGGGCCGACGACGTCGTGTTGTTCTCGAGCGACTGCCCGACAGTCTGCGGCGCCGGTCTCCGCGCGTGCAGCCAATCCTCCACCAGCAGGGCTGCGGGACCGACCAGGAACAGCGCGTAGAACGGTGCATAGATGACCTCGCGAAGACGCAGCAGCATTTCGACGAACGCCACGAGGAACACGACCAGGCACTGACCCCATTTCGGGCGGACGGTCGTCTTCGGGTCGGTCACCATGAAGAAGATGAAGAGCTGGTACATCGGTCCCGTAATCGGCGCCACGCTGGCGAGCCACGGTGTGCCGGTGACCGCGCTTCGCACGAACGAGAATCCGAAGAACGAGGCGACATAGGTCGCCGAGATGTGAAAGCGTCCGACGCGCCAGACGATCACCGAGCCCAGGATCCAGATCACCACCATGGGAGCAATGACGTTGCCCCACTGGATGCTCAACAGCGTCGTCGTCTCCGGCGCCAGGAACAGCACGATGGCGACGCCAAAGTTCGACGGGTTCCACAGATGCCGTCCGTTCAGGCGCAGCACGTACTTCGACACGATCGAGATGAGGCTGCAGAGGAAGTACGGCCAGAGGAACGGCGACCGGATCAGAATCCCCACACTGATGCCGCTGATGTAGGCGCTCGCCGCATGCGGCCATGCCCCGTACGTGAGGCGCCCCAGCACGAGCTCGGCCGCAAGGGCCGTGACAATCGCCAGCCCCGTCCGCTCCCACCCTTCCAGAATCCCGAACGACAGATGCGCGGTGAGCAGAATGGAGGTGATGAGGAGCGGCGGCAGGAACCGGCCGTCGATCGCAAGAGCACGTCGCTGGTTCGGGCGGAGCGCCTCCGGCGACGGCAGGGCGCGCGTCTCAACGGCCATCGGGCTCCCTCACCTGGTGCATGCGGTCGAGCTCCGGGTTCTCGATCGTCTGCGTCGTTCCTGACGGCCAGCGAACGACCACGCGATCGACACCGCTCGCGTCACCGAGCCCGTAGTGCAGTCGCCGTTGGTTCTGCGCGCTGAATCCACTGGCAGCCACCACGGGCTGTACTTGCACGCGATCGTTCCAGTGCACTTCCACGAGCGCTCCGATCGCGCTGCGATTGCTGACCGTCCCCTCGAGATCGAAGGCGATCCAGCGGCGATCCCTGTCCACGTGATTTCGATAGACGAGGAGCGGCCCGCGCTGGTTGGCCACGAGCACGTCCAGCGCGCCGCGATTCCCGAGATCCGCGAGCGCCACGGCGCGCCCATCGTAGGTATCGGTGGCGCCGACGATCTGCGAGACCTCCATGAAACGCCCCAGGCCATCGTTGAGCCACAGGCGCGACCGCTGGTAGCCGGAGAAGCTCCTGCCCCGCATGGGCGGCCAGTTCCTCGCGTCACCGATGATGTTGCTGTGCCCCACGGCAATCACCGAGAAATCGTACCAGTAGCTGCTGCGCTCGCCGGCCGACACATAGCCGTTCACCAGATAGAGATCGACGTTCCCGTCGTTGTTCAAATCGCCGAACTGCGCGCCCCAGCTCCACCCTCCGAGATCGATGCCGAGGGCGGACGCCAGGTTCTCGTACTGCAAGGAGCCAGGCGTACTCCCGGGCCGCGGGACCCAGAGATCGTTGCCCTGCACCAGGACGCCGGGCTCGGAGATATTCGTGTTGTAGATCGCGAGCCGACCGTCGTTGAATACGTCGCCCACAGCCGCGTTCATGCCGCTCTTCGGCGTGCGGCCGACCCCGGCCCGCTGCGCGACGTCGACGAACCGCTTCCCTCCCTCGTTCAGATAGAGCTCGGAGACACCATAGTCGTTGGCCAGGAAGAGATCCGGATATCCCGAGCCGTTCACATCGGCCGCCGTGACCGCCAGCGTCCACCGGCGACTGTCGATCCCCACCGCGGCCGTCACATCTTCGAACGTGCCGTCTCCGCGGTTGCGGAGCAGATATTTCCGGCCGCCGTTGTTCGCGTACTCGAAGCTCTCCGGCATGATCCGGGTCGTCTCGAGAGTCCAGAGATCAACGTCCTCGGACCAGTAGCCGGCAATGAACAGATCGAGCCGGCCATCATTGTCGAAGTCCAGCCAGGTGGCGGCATTCGCGTTGACCCAGGCGGGCAGGCCCGCGTCCTCCACCAGCACGAACCGCCGGCCCTCCTCGTTGCGATAGAGCTGCGGGCGCCCGTACTTCACCAGCAGGAGATCGTCGTACCCATTGTTGGTGTAATCGCCCCACACCGCCGTCATCGAGACGCCCGTGCCGCGACGATTCACGTCCGCGAGCCCGACCTCGGCGGCCACCTCGACAAACGTCCCATCGCCCCGATTGCGGTACAAACGGTTCGAGCCGTCCTCGCGGCTCGTGGTGACGTACACGTCGAGCCATCCGTCGCGGTCGAAGTCCACGACCGAGACCGACGCACCCGTCGACGCCACCTGCGGCATGATGTGATCGAGACGCGCGTCGAAGGTGGGGGCTTCGTGCACGAAGTCGATGCCCATGCGCCCGGCCGACTCCTCCAGATGGAAGCCGAACCGGTCGTCCGCGGCCGGCACTCGTGTGCTCCCGGTGGTTCGCGCGTTCAACAAGGGCACGGCGGCGATGGACGCCCCAAGGAGCGCCGTCCAGACCATCCAGAGCACGCGTTGTCGGCGGGGTGCCCTCATTCGGGCCCTTCTCGCCACAAACCGTTCACGAAAGACCCTGGAGTCACATACCGCGTGTGATAGCGCTCCCAGTCGTCGGGATACCGCTGATACACCGGATCGTCCTCGAGGTCCCAGACCTGCCGCCCCGTTCCATACTCCGTGTCGTGGTGGGATGGCAGGGGTAGCACGGTCTGCGAAAAGCTCGTGTTGTAGTCGCCATCCTTGACCCAGCCGTCGCCAATGAGCACGAAATCCCGCGCCCATCCCGCCGGTGGGTCCGGCTGCTCCTCGAACCGCAGACGCAGTTCGTCGCCCGCGTTCATGATGACGTAGCGATCGTCGACCTGCTCGAGCAGCTCCCTCACGTCGCCGAAGCGCGTGTAGTACCCGATCAGGTCTCGCCACCGCTGTGCGGTATTCGCCAACTGATCGTAGATCGGGGTTTCCGGCGACTCGCCCCGCGGGGAGATGGTGCGCGAGAAGCCGCGGAATCGAAGATCCGCGCTCGATGCCGGCAGCCGCCTCGTCCGGAGCGGCGCCTCAACGAGCTCGCCGAACGCCAGCCAGTCCCAGGCAATCTCCAGGTTCGTCCGCAGCCGCACGCGCCGTGCATCGCCCGTCCGGGAGAGATCGACGATGATGGTCTTGTTCTTTCCTGCCGGAAACCCCAGGTCCGCGTCCACGACCCTCCACTGTCCCGAACGGTCTTGCGCCTCGAGCCCAATCCCGGCTGGCGTGACGCGCTCACCTTGTCCGACAGCCAGGTTGATGCTGCTGTCCGTCGGGTAGATCCACCCGTTGGCCAACAGCACGAGCGGGCCGGTTCGCGGAACGTCCTCGCCCAGATCCACCTCCACGAAGTGCTCGTGGGCGATGCCTTGGTACTGGCCCAGCTCGAAACGGGCCAGATACTGCCCATCCCGATGGGCCACGAGGTCCGTCACGTCCCGACCTTCGTGGTCCAGGGCCCGCCCGACCGGGCGCAGCCCGCGCACCGCCTGCACGGCCAGCCGCGGCGGCTGGGCTGCGGAGAAGCGTTCGTCCACGAATACCTCGATGTCGGCCGGACGGTCGACCACCATCAAGGATACGTGATCGACGAAGTGAGTTTCCCACAGCTCCGCCGTGATGCGGACGTCGTAAAACCCGTCCCTGGCCGCCAGCTGGTCGCCGCGGATCTTCACCCAATCCTCGGTCTGGGTCGCCCCAGCCGTCTCCTGTGCGTTGATGCGCAGCCCGAGCGGCGAGCGCCACAGGAAGTCCGTGACGAACTGCATGACGTCGCCGTCATACGCGAAGACCCACGGGCAGGAACCTTTCAGACGCTGCTCCGCGACAATGGTGTCATCCACGCCAACATCGAACTCTGCCTGTGCGACCCCGTTGGGCCAGACGATTCTCGCCACGTCGATGGCGGTGCGCGTCCCGAGACCGAAATGGACCGGAGCTCCGGCGAGCACCTGCGTCTGCGTCAGCAGCCCGGATCGCACTTGGATCGCGCCTCCGATGCCGAAGGAATTGATGCGTTGATCGCCGGCGGCCGTCTGCGCTCGCGGACGAATGGATTTCCAGTGATAGTCCAGTTCGCCGCGGCCGAAAAGATGCACGGGCCGACCCTCGTCCAACCCGACGAGGTCGAGCCGTCCGTTGCCGTCCATGTCGAGCACCGCGAACACCTCAACGTCGAGTGACACGGGAAGCGGCTGAAAGCGGTACGTCGCGTCCGCCAGCCAGATCTGCGTGCCAGCCGGACCGGACGCCACGAGATCCAGCGCGCCGTTGTTGTCGAGATCGGCCATGAACAGCCGGTGGCGTCCTGGCGCCGCAGCGCTCTCGGCCACGCGCCCGGAACGATCCTGGAAATCAGACCACGTCGCAAGATCCTCATCCTCCCAGAGGGCATCCGCGGCGGCGCCAATACGCTGCGTCGATGTAAGACCTGCACGAAGCGAGAACCGGCGGATCGCCCCCACCGCATCGAGCGCCACCACATCGATCATGCCGTCTGCATTAACGTCCCCCGCCGTGATCGCGACGAGATCACGAGCCTGTTCCGGTACTGGTATCGACAAGAAGTCGCCGGCCTGACGATTGATGAACACGTGCAGCCTGCCGGCCGCGTCCAGGAACACCGCGTCCGGATCCGCGTCCTGGTCGAGATCCGCCCACGCGAACCCCCGGGCACGGCTGAGGTCAGGGAACATGTCGTCCACGACTCGCCACGTGCCGTCACCGGCGTTCCTCAAGACGAATGGCGGTCCGTCCTCCACCGCGACGACCAGATCGATGTCGCCGTCCATCTCGACGTCCGCGGCCCACGCGCCAATGCACTCGCACTCCACCGCACCCGCCGCCACGGACGCACCTGCCGTCGCATCCTCGAACTGGCCGTCCTCCTGCTGTAAAAGCAGTCGAATCCCATCAGGGCCGGTCGCCACCAGATCCGTCCGGAAGTCGTTGTTCCAATCCACGGGCAGAAGACTGTTCGCCAGTCGGTCGCGGTTTGCAGGAAACGGCCAGGCGCCGGGCCCGTCGATGCGCCGCACCGTGACGGCGTCCGCCTGAAACAACGCCGGCGTCTCGCCGTTCGGCGCGAACACGGCCAGCACGTCTGCCGCACCTGGCGCACCGTCAATGGGCTCTACGTCGAACGCAAGCCCCATGTCGGGCGGCGACGGCGTCGAGAGCGGCGTCTCGAGGACCACGAACCGATCGAACGGTTCGGCAATCAGTTCCGCCGGTGTTCGGACGGCCGCCAGGCTTTCCAGGAACGCGGGCACGCGGGCCAGGACGTTCCGGAGCAGTGCTGTGGCCCGCGCCGAGTCGGTAAAGTTCTGCGACACGCTCGCTGACTGCAGCCCGCCGTACTGCTCCATCGTCACGGCCGGCCACGACGCGGTGTGCGGCTCGAGACGTCCGACCGTGTCCTGCAGCCGTGCGGCGTCGCCGCGTTTGGCCGCGAGCCGCGCGCCTTCGAGCAGCGCGGCAAGGTTGTTCGGCGCCCTCTGCACGATCTCGTCGATGAGGTGCTGGGCCTCGTCATCCGCGCCAGGCACGCCAGACCGTTCGAGCTCTTCGGCAAGGGCGAAGCGCGCTCGCAACGACTCGGGATCGAGCGCCACCGCACGGCGCAGGTGCGCGATCCCATCGTCCAACCGGCCACGCGTGGTCTCCACGCGCCCGGCAAGTAGCGCCACGTCGCTGTTGTCGGGCGCCAGCAGCACCGCCCGATTCACCGGCTCGATGGCGTTGTCCAGCTCGCCGAGGCGCAGCTCGGTGAGCCCGAGATTCGCCCAGGCCGCGGGCTCGGCTGGCACCAGCTGTGTCACACGGGCGAACTGTCGCCGGGCGTCGTCCAGCAGACCAACTTCGAGCGAGGCAAGCCCCACGTAGAAGGCCTGTGTGACCTGCTCGTACCGCTCCGAACCCGCCCGCGGTAGAGCTGGCCCGCGGCGGACCAGGAGGAGTGCGGCAAGCAGGGCTATCAACCCGACTGCGAGAATCCACAGGACGACAGCCCTACTTCGAGTGATCGTCAACTCGCGTCAACACCAGGCAAGCATGCATGACCAACAGGACGGATGACTGGCGGGAATCGTGTCTCTGCGGAGACAGCAAGGCCGTAGGGGACCTGATGCTGGGTCCGCTACGGCCGCTGATGCACACAAAGGACCGGCGAATGGGACACCTCTGGGAGGTGTCCCTCGAACTCCGGTCTCAACTTACACGCAAGAATACCGGAGCCGGACTACGGCTCGGGCCTCTCGTCCGGCGCACCGATACCCGACGAGCCGACGAACAGCTTCCTGCCGTCCGGGAAAGTGATGTCGCGGCCGTTGGCGCGCAGCGAGCCATCCTTGGCCTGGAAGCCCTCCACCAGGATCTCTGTACCCGCGGGCAGGGAGTTCTTGTTCCAGCCGCGGCGCAGGAGCGCGTTGGGTGCGCCACCCTCGACCATCCACTTCTCGACCTTGCCATCGGCGGTCTTCACATCGAGGTGGATCCACGAGTGTGGATTGATCCATTCCATCTTCGTGACGGTGCCCTGCAGCTTCACCGGCCGCTTGGCATCGAACTCCGCCGCAAATGAATGATGCCCGAGCGCCGGGACGGCCGCCGCCGACACCAGCAACGCGGCGCCAGCCATAACGCTGAAGAGTTTCGTTCGCATCGGATTCATCTCCTACCTAGTGACAACGTGGTCGGTTTCTTGGATGCTGCTTCGCGGCCTCTTCTGCGGCCTGCGTCCTCTGCCCTTCTCCCCGGTACGAGCACCGTCGCGTTTGCCACGTCTTTCTTCTCGGAACGACCCACGGCTCCCCGCACCTGCAACCCCATTCTCGCCCAGAAGGCCACCTTCGTTCAACCAGCCTGTTGAGGGTCGCTCGTACAGATGCCCCTTAGTGTAGCCGCAAGCTGTCGCCTGCGGCCATTCTTTTCCGTTCCGTCCCGTTAGTTCCGGACACGACGCATCTGGTCCGCCTGCGGGCGGGCGCGCAGGTCGTCTTCCGGCGTCTCGATCTTCTTGAGATCTCCGTAGAGCAACTCCTCCGAGAACTCCACGCACTTGAATTCCAGAAGCTGCACGTTGGGCTCGATGCGACGGTAGAGCGGCATGCGGATGGTCCAGGCCTGTGAATACGTCGCCGGATCCTCGATACGCGCCTCGTACTGGAGGTGGTTCTCACCCATCACCGTGTACCGCTCGGTGACCTTCAACTGATCGCTGTGGTGGTTTCCGGCACGATCCAGCCACGTCTGCCCGTTGAAGCCGAACACCTCGATCTCCAGCGTGTCGCCGTCCCACCGGCCGTTCGACCATCCCATCCAGCTGTCGACGGGCGGTTCCTCGTGGTCGCTCATGTGCACGATGCGGTTGGCACTCGCAAACTCGTACACGAACAGGATGTCACGCTGGCCCTGCACGATCTGGAATGGGTACGGCATGTAACTCGCGCGCGGGATGCCTGGCATATAGCACTTGGCCTCGGGATCGTCCATCGGCCATCCGGCCCGGTTGGCCTCGCGCTGCTTCAGGGCGGCGGGGAGGTAGGGAATCGTCCCGCCCTCAATCACGCTCTGGCCGGCGGGAATTGCGCCGATCGCGCCCAACTGCCAGAACTGCGTGCCCTCCGCGGAATGATCTTCCAGGTTCCAGTGGGCGGTGTTGAGCGCCTGCCAGATGCCGTTCAGATTGGGCCGCCCGGCGATGCGTTCCAGCCGCTGCTGTCCCTGGGTCTGAACTTCGGTGGGCATCATGGTCAGCGCACCCGCTGCCACTGCTATCGCCACCACTGCGCCTGTAAACCGATATCGCATCTGCCAGGTCTCCTTCACACGTGTTTACGACGAACCACCGACGATGCTTACTTCGACGCCACTTCGGGCGGCCTCGGGCGTCCTGGTCGGAGCGGGATGGGGTCCATGACATTCCCGCTGCCACGAAGACGCGCGCGGCCCACCAAGTCTACGCCAAAACGCACCTTTGGTGTGGACGCTTCTACCAGAGTGCCGCGTGACCTGTCAAGGTGAACACCCCTTAGAACACCCCTTAGATGCTGCCAACCTAGCAAACGGAGCCGTCTCAGAGATGCTCGACGGTCCGAGGCGCAGTCTCGCTGGGACCCGTCAGGCCTGCTGGCCCTCCAGCTCCGTACGGACCAGCGCCGCACCGGCGGCCAGGGCCCGCATCTTGCCCCGAGCCGCGCGGGGACTGCGCGGAACGAGGCCGCAATCGGTGCAGGGGAACAGGGACTGTACCGGTACGTGCGGCAACGCGCGCCGGATGCGCTCCGCTACGATGTCCGGTGTTTCGACAGCCTCGGTGCCGACATCGATCACACCCAGCAACACCTGTTTGCCCGACAGCCCCCCGAGCACTGCCGGATCCACGCCCGACGCCGCGCACTCGACCGATACCTGATCGACGTTGGTGCGGGCCAGCAGCGGCAGCGTCACTCCGTAATGCCCCCACTCCGTATTCGTCATCTTCCACGCCAGCACGAGAGGCGTCCCGTAGCCGTAGCAGATATGGACGGCCTTCGTGGCGGTAACGCCATCCATGC
>CAZDLW010000019.1:0-37475 GCA_964505975.1 uncultured Bifidobacteriaceae bacterium
CGCGGGGCGGCGGGCAAGGCGCCGGGCGCGGGCCGGCGGCACCGGCGTGTACGACGCTGGCGTGCGACGTGCTGGCGGATTGGGAGCGCACGCGTCAGCTCATTGTCAACATTGCCGATGCGATGCCGGCGGACAATTTCTCCTACAAGCCGACGCCCGCTCAGCGCAGCTATGGTGAACAGGTCATGCATATCGTGCAGGTCGACTTGAAGCTGCTGAGCACGCTGGGCGCCAAGACGCCAGCTCCGGCCATCAATTCCCAGGCGACATCAAAGGCCGACGTCATGGCGGCATTGCGTCAGTCGTTCGACTACGGCGCGGCCGTTCTGAAGGAGTTCGACGATCAACGGCTTCTCGAGCGCGTGCCGTCGCTCCCCTTCATGGGGCCGACGGCCAGCCGCGCGCGGGTCGTCTATTTCTCGATGCAGCACAGTCAGGACATCTACGGTCAGATGGCCGTGTACCTGCGATTGAACGACATTACGCCACCGGCAAGCGCACGCCAGCCAGCCTGATCAGGGTCTTGAACGATGCAGAATGCAGGAGTCCGGTCTCCGGTCCTGCATTCTGCACTCCGCACGCTCATTCTTCGTTCATCCTTCATTCTTCATTCTGAATTTTGCATTCCGTGACCGGCCCTCTATACCCAGATGGGGTATATACTGTGACGTACGGGGCGAATCTCCTGCCCGCCGGGGTGTCTCGTGCCACCAGCCGTCGATACAGCCACCGGTTCCCGTTCCGCAACGCTCGACCTCCGTGTCAGCGGCATGACGTGCGCGGCTTGTCAGGCCAACGTGAGCCGGGCCCTGTCGCGCCAGCCGGGTGTCGCGGACGCATCGGTGAACCTCGTCACCGGGCAGACCCGCGTGGTGTTCGACCCATCGCTCGTGCGTGCCGACCAGTTGGTGTCCGCCGTTCGGGCGATTGGATACGGCGCCGAGGTGCCGTCGGCCGAAACGTCCGCGGTGGCGGCCCAGGAGGCGCTCGACGAGGCGCACATCCGCGAATTTCACGGATTGCGGAACAAGGCCGTCGTCTCCTGCGTTGTCGGAGCGGTAGCGATGGTGCTCTCGATGCCGGTCATGAGCGGGTCGGGGGCGCATGAGCAGCACGTGGGGACCATCGACCCACTCATGCTGTGGGGGATGGAACGGCTGACACCGCTGCTGCAGCGCGTCGCACCCTGGCTGTACGACGTGCCGATCGGTGTGTTGACCTGGATGCTGCTGGCGCTCACGGTCTTCGTCATGACCTGGGCTGGGCGCCAGTTCTACACCAACGGGATGCGGGCGCTCGTGCACCGCGTGCCGGACATGAACAGCCTTGTGGCCGTCGGCACGGGCGCAGCGTTTCTGTATTCGCTCGTGGCGACCGTCTGGCCGGGCCTGTTCACGGCGGCCGGCATGGCGCCCGACGTCTATTACGAAGCCGTGATCATCATTCTCGCGCTGGTACTGCTGGGCCGGACGCTCGAAGCGCATGCCAGGCGGCAGACCGCTGGCGCCTTGCGCCAGTTGGTGGCGCTGCAACCCTCGTCTGCCACGGTAGTGGCTGGTGAGGTCGAACGCGAGGTTCCGGTCGACCAGCTCGTGCCGGGCGATGTCGTGCTGCTGCGACCGGGAAGCCGCGTGCCCGTCGATGGCGAGGTCCTCGACGGCACGACTGCCATCGATGAATCGATGCTGACGGGCGAGCCGATGCCAGTATCCAAGCAGGCGGGCGACCGGGTGATGGGCGGCACGATGAACACGAGCGGCGCCATTCAGCTTCGCGTGACCGCCGTTGGTCCCGACAGTACGCTTGCGCAGATAGTGCGGCTGATGCGCGACGCTCAGGCGTCCAGGGCGCCAATCCAGCGGCTGGCGGATCGGGTGAGCGCAGTCTTCGTCCCCGTCGTGATTGCCATTGCCCTCGTGACCGTCGCGTCCTGGCTCCTCGCCGGCGGCGAAGGAGCGTCCGTCCGGGCGTTTGCCGCCGGCGTTGCCGTCCTGATCATTGCATGCCCGTGCGCGATGGGGCTGGCAGTCCCGACGGCCGTCATGGTGGCAACGGGTCGCACCAGTCAGCTTGGTGCGTTGATCAAGGGCGGCGAGGTGCTGCAGCGTGCAGCCGAAGTCACAACCGTGGTGCTCGACAAGACGGGAACACTTACTGAGGGGCATCCCGCTGTGACTGCGGTTGTCCCTGTCGACGCTGAGAGTCGCGCCGAGAGCGTGCTCGTGCGCGCGGCCGCCGTGGGTCGGTTCTCCGAGCACCCGCTCGCCGCGGCCATCGTGGAGGCAGCTGCCCATCGCCGCCTTGCGATTCCGGGAGCCACCAGCTTCGAAAGTGAGCCTGGGCAGGGAACGGCCGCAACCGTGGAGGGCGAGCGCGTGTACGTCGGAAGTGCCGCCTGGCTGCGCGCACACGGAGTGGACGATCCACGGCTGGACGACATGGGTGATCGCCTCGCCAGGGAGGGTCAGACGCCGGTGTTCGTCGGCGTTGCGGCTGCGGGCGTTGCGTTACTCGGGGCCGTTCCTCACGCCGGGACCAACCGCGTTACGTCCTCACGCCCGTGGGAGATGGCTCCTCGAACGGCGAACGGACATGGTGGACGGCCAGTGCTGGCGGGGGTGATCGGCATTTCCGATCCGATACGTGAGTCTTCCGCGCAGAGTATGTCGATGCTGCGTCGGCGAGGGCTCGAGTTGGTGATGCTGACGGGCGACCGGCGGGGAACGGCGGATGCGATCGCGACCCGGCTGGGCATCGACCGCGTGATCGCCGACGTGCGACCCGAAGGCAAGGTCGAGGCCGTGCGAGCGCTTCAGCGCGACGGCCGTGTCGTGGCGATGGTGGGCGACGGGATCAACGACGGCCCTGCGCTCGCGCAAGCGGATGTAGGTGTTGCGATGGGGAGCGGCACCGACGTGGCGCTCGACGCCGCCGACATTGCGCTCCTGCGCGGCGATCTCGGGGCGCTCGTATCCGCGCTGCACGTGGCCCGCGCGGCATTGCGCACGATGAAACAGAATCTGTTCTGGGCGTTCATCTACAACGTCATCGGGATTCCGATTGCGGCCGGCGTGTTGTATCCGGCGTTTGGCATCCTGCTGAGCCCCATCGTGGCGAGTGCGGCGATGGCGTTCAGCTCGGTGAGCGTCGTCGCCAACAGCCTGCGCCTGCGACGGGTGCGCGGATGAAGCGCTCCGCACCCGCACGTGGCGCGTCCCCTCGTCGGACGCGTGCCACCGGCGTGGACGGCGAGGTCAAGGCACGCAACCTCACCCGACTGCGACGCATCGAGGGTCAGATACGCGGTCTGCAGCGCATGGTCGAAGAGGAGCGGTACTGTGCCGATGTCCTGACGCAGATTTCGTCGGTGCACGAGGCGCTCCGCGCCGTGTCGCGAGAGCTCATGCGGAATCACCTCAAGCACTGCGCGACTCGTGCCATACGCGGCGGCGCACAGCAGGCAGAGGCAATGTACGACGAGCTCATCGACCTGATGCACCGCCACAACCGTTGACGACGCCGTGCGGCGTCGGAACCGACCTTGTGATCCCCGAAGGAACGTGGCTGAAGACGCTGATGGCCGCCGTAGCCGGCGTCATCAGCGGTGAGCCGCGCAGCGCATCCGTCGATGAATCGGTGGCGGGCGCGACGAGCGGCCTCATGGGCGTCGGACGATGGCGGCGGCCTCGACCGGGACGTCGCGGGGGTCGCCTTCGTAGAAGACCCGTTCGAGGAACAACCCGGATGCCGGCGCCGTGAGACGGGCCGGCAGATCGGAGCGCTCGCGCAGCATCGTTGCCGCGTGCTCCGCGTCGAGGGAGCCACGGCCCACTTCGACGAGGACGCCGACCAGCCGCCGCACCATCTTCCAGAGGAAATGCGAGCCCTCGACGTGAATCAGGAGCAGGTCCCCATCTTCGTGCAGCCCTATCGTCTCCACGAGCACCTGGGTCGACTTCTCGGCGGGGTCATCGTCCGTGAAGGAGGCGAAGTCGTGCAGACCGACGAAGCGGCCGGTCGCGTGGCGCATCCGCTCGACGTCGAGGCTCTCTTTGACCCACCACACGAACGGCTTCGCGAAGGCGGTCCGCCGCCGGGAGATCTGGTAGATGTAGCTGCGTCCGACGGCGTGATGCCGTGCGTGGAAGCGGCGATGTGCGCGCTCTACACGGAGGACGTTGATGTCGGACGGCAGCGCGTCGTTGACGCGCTGCTTCAGCGTGTCTGGTGGAAGCGTTGTCCGGATCTCCAGATGCGCCACCTGCGCGAGCGCGTGTACGCCCGCATCGGTTCGGCCGGAGCCGTAGAGCTCGAAGCCGGGTACACCCGTGGCGTCGCGGATCGCCCGTTCGATTTCTCCCTGTATGGTTCTGGCGTTCTTCTGAATCTGCCAGCCGCTGTAGCGGCTGCCGGCGTACTCAACAGTCAGCTTGAAGCGCATGGGTGCCGGATCGTGGTCTCGCATCCGGCGACGCTGCGCCGATGGTTGTTGGCGCGCCGGTTCGACGGGGTGCCACACGTGACGAGCCGATGAGCCCCCGGACGATCGAAGCGGGCCTCGTTATCGATCCGAGCCCGCTCGATCACCCGGTTCGTTCACGTGCGGCGGCGAGTGGCGTCATGCCGGGCGCGCGCCGCCGGCATGCTCACCGTGATCGCATGCGCTCGAGAATGTCTCCGAGCTGGCGGAGCTCGTCGCCATAGCGGCCCCAATCGCCCTCGCGTTGAGCCTGAATCGCCCGCTCGTAGTGCGCGCGCGCCTCGTCGGCCAGCCGGGCCAGCTCGGGATCGAGGCCAGGCAGACGAGGCGCGACAACGGGAGCGGGGCCGAGGTCGTTCACCTCGGGCGCCCGCACGATGTCGTTCTCGGAGAAGGAGACCGGCGGCCGCACGCCCGGGCCGAACAGCCGTGCCAGCCCGGCATCCAACGTCTCCTCCATGACGATGCGATTCTCGTACGCGACGATGACGCGGGTCAGCTCGGGGATGCGGCCGCCCGCGGCGCGCAGGTAGAGCGGCCGGATGTAGACCAGCGACTCTTCGATCGGGATCACCATGAGCGTTCCCCAGATCACCTGGGAGCCCTGCTGGTTCCAGAGCGTGATTTGGGGCGCAATGACCTGATCCTGGGCGATGCGCGCCACGACCTGCCGCGGCCCGAAGATCAGCTTCTGCTTCGGGAAGACGAACGAGTGCATGCGGCCATAGTGCTCACCGTCGCTTTGCGCCACCAGCCACGCCGCCAGGTTGTCGCGATTGCGTGGCGTGAACGGCAGCATCTGGATGAACTCCGGCTCGAGCTCACCAGGCAGCCGCATGATCGTGTAGTAGGGCTGCATGATGCGGCCTTCGCGCCCCTCGTCGAGGCGCGGGATCTCCCACTGATCTTCGCGGTTGTAGAAGACCGACGGCGACGTCATGTGGTACGTCGTGTACATGTTGGCCTGGACCGCGAAGATGTCCTCCGGGTAGCGCACGTGCTCGCGAATTGCCGCGGGCATCTCGGACAGCGGGACGAAAATATCGGGGAACATGCGTGCATACGTGGCGGCGATGGGATCTTCCTCGTCGCTCAGGTACGCCGTCGTCGTGCCGTGATAGGCGTCGATGACCAGTTTCACCGAGTTCCGGATGTAGTTCAGATTCGGGCCGGCCTGCGCCGAGTAGGGATAGAGCCCCGTTCTCGTGTAGGCATCCTGGATCCAGTACATGCGCCCGTCGGCCAGCACCATGTAGGGGTCCTGATCGAACGCGAGAAACGGCGCGATGGTGCGGACGCGCTCGCGGATGCTCCGGTAGTACAGGATCCGGCTTTCCGGAAGGATGTCGTCGCTCAGCAGAATCTGGTAGGACCCGAACCGCAGGGCATAGAGCAGCTTGCGCCAGAGTGAGTTCAGTTGCACGCCACCGTTTCCGTCGTAGCGCGTGAACACGTTGTCGTCGCCGCGAGTCGGATAGTGGAACTCCCTGGCATTCGTTCGCACGATGACGTAGTCGTTCGACAGCTCGCCGTAGTAGATGCTCGGCTCGTCGACCTCCAGGTCCGTGCTGGTGACCGGCGGCAGGTCCCGGATGAAGAGCACGGGAAGCCCTTCCGTCGTGACCTGGTTGACCGGCCCGAGTGTCAGACCGTATCCGTGCGTGAACACCAGCCGTTCGTTCACCCACGTACGGTTCGGGAGCATGGCCGAGTTGAGCTCGCGCACCGACAGCATCACCTGCCGGAGATTGCCCTCGAGCCGGTAGCGGTCGTTGTCCACCGAGACGAAGTCGTAGTACGTCCGGATCACCTGAATCTGGCCGAAGGTGTCGAGCAACGGTTGATGATCCCAGAGCCGCACGTTGTCGAGCGTAGCCCGGTTGTTCGCGATGTCGTCGGGCGTGAGGATGGCATCGCCGGAGATCTCGCGCTCCTCGATGCGATCGAGGTTGAAGGCGCGGCGCGTGGCGGCGATGTTGTGCACGATGTAGGGCGCTTCGCGCACCTGTTCGTTCGGGCTCACGACGAACCGCTGCAGCGCGGTGCTGTACATCTCGCCGCCTATCGAGACCAGGAAGTACAGACCGAACGCCACCGGGATCGGCCAGTTGCGGCGCGCGCCGGCAAATGCCTGCCAGCCGGCCATGCCGGCGCCAATCACGGACACGATCATCAGCAGGAAGGCCGCGGGCATGCGCCCGTGGACGTCGGCGTAGGTCGCCCCCTGGATCGTGCCCGGGCGGACCAGATACTCGATTCGGCCGAGCCAGGCGCCGAACGCCAGCAGGAGCAGGAAGACGACCGCCAGCATCGAGAGGTGCCGTCTGGCCGCAGGGCTGAGATTGATCGTGGCAGGAAAGCCGGAGGTCAGGTTACCCGAGGCGAGATACAGCCCGCCCGCGGCCAGCGCGGCAACCACGACCAGGAGCTGGCCGAGGCCCCGCAGGAATTGCAGGAAGGGGAGCGAGAACACGTAGAAACCGACCTCGTGGCCCAGGATCGGATCGGACGCACCGAACGGTATGCCATGCCGCCACATGAGGAAGGTCTCCCAGCGGCCCGCCGCATACAGCGCAATCAGGACCGACACGAGCGTGGCAGCCGCCAGGGCCATCAGGTGAATCTGCCCCCTGCTCGGCAGGGTCAGCTCGATCCCGTCGCGCGTCGTGAACACCTGCCGGAAGTCGCTCATCGCGTTGATGGCGAGCCGCAGGTTCAGGATGAGCCAGCCCGCCGACAAGGCAAACGCGACGGCGAACAGCATGGCCTGACTGCCCAGCATCGTGAGGAAGACCTGCTGATAGCCGGTTTCGGCGAACCAGAGCCAGTCCGTGTACAGCCGGACCAGGGTGGGTCCCGCAAAGAAGATCAGCAGACCCACGAACAACAGGATGAGGCGAGTTGGATGAGGCATGGCTCCTATGCTGCGCTTCACGGCTGATTCGCGATCCAGCCGCTCACGCGTCTTCGTGCAGTGTTCCCGATCCGCCGGCGTTGGCTGCCGGCGCCGCAGTGGCGAGACAGGCCGGCGATTGTCGATGCGCGCGTGAAAGCCGGATCACGTCACGTCCCCGAGTTGGGCCTCGGCCCGCACGATGGTGTCGTGTGCGACCCCGTTGGCCGTGTACGCGCTGCAGGCCGATTGAAGATCGGACTGGATTTCCTTGGCAAGAGATATCGGTGCGAGCACCCGGCCGTATGGCCCCCAGCTCAGGATCCAGCTCCGCAGTGCCCAATCATGGCAGACCTTCAGCGACAGTATCAGCCCGCCGTCGGGTTCCTCCCGCACCTGTTGCGACGCGTGCCACACCCGGGCGTGCACATACGGCGCCACCGCGGCATCGAACTGGATCTCGACACGTGCTGCGGGTCCGGTGTTGACGCCCAGCGAGTTCCCGAACACGTCGCTGCCGATCGGATGCTTGGGCGTGAACGTCTGCTTCTCGAGCGAGACGGACGCGACGCGGTCGATCGCAAACGTGCGGATATCCCCGTACTCCGGCACGTACGCGAGGAGATAGAGCGCGCCCTGGGCAAACGCCAGCCGATAGGGATGCACCAGGTAGTCCTTGCTGCGCCCGCTCGACACTGAGTGGTAGCGCATCGTTGCCGTCCGGCAGTGCAGTGTCGCCTCGAGCAGCCGGCCCACGATATCGGGTGACGACTGGCTCCTGGTACGCGGTCCCGGCTTGGCCACCAGCACGGTCGGGAGCCGGTCGAGGAAGTGCCGCATGCGAGGCGACAGCAGCTTTTCCAGACGTCCGAACGCGTGCGTCAGGTCACGCTGAAAGGGACTGCCGACGACGGCCTCGAGCAGGTTGCGGCTCAGGTAGAGTGCACACAGTTCGGCAAGCGTGAAGCCCGTCTCGATGCCCCTCAACGCGCGGCCATCCAGCCGCCAGCGGACTCGTCCGCCGTCATCGCGCTCGTCGTACAGCGGAAAACCGGCCTCCTGAAGAGCGGCCAGATCCCGCCGGATGGTTCGACTCGTGACTTCCAACTCGCGCGCCAGGGCGTCGATGGTCACGCCGTGGCGCGATGCCTCGAGCGCGTGCAGGGCCTTCCATTGCCGGATGACTTCCTGGTTTCGGGGCACGACCTCATCGTAACAGGTCAGCCGCTCTGCAGCTTGGCCGGTTGGCTTCGCGCGATGGGGCCGCCCCACGTGCCAGGCCCCGGCCTGGCCTCCCTCCGCTACCCGGGGGTCAGCGAGTAACCATCGCCGTGGACGGTGTGGATGAATCGGGGCTGATCGGATTGGGGCTCGATCTTCCGACGCAGCCGTCCGATTGCGTGATCCACCGATCGGGTGCTCGCCGAATCGTCCGGGTACCCCCAGACATCGCGCAGGAGCTCTCCCCGATAGACGACCCGTCCGGCCCGCGCCGCGAGGAACCGCAACAGCTCGAACTCGCGATGGGTCAGGTGCAGCGGTTCGGTCCCTCGGATCGCCGTCCGGGTCGTGAAGTCGATGACGATGTCTCCGAGCACGAGACGATCGACGCTCCCCCGCGCTCGGCGCAGGACAGCCCGCACACGAGCCAGCAGTTCCGCGAGGTCGAATGGCTTCAGGACGTAGTCGTCGGCGCCCAGCCTCAACCCCCGCAGCTTGTCCGCGGTCTCGCCGCGCGCCGTCAGGAAGATGATGGGCGTCCGCCCGCCCTGGTGGAGCGTCTCGAACACGTCGAAGCCGGACCGGTCGGGCAGCATCACGTCCAGCAGGATCAGATCCGGCGGGAATTCCCGGAGGAAACTGACCGCCGCGTGTGCGTTGGCGGCGCGCCTCACGTCGAAGCCGTCGAGCGCCAGGTTGTCGCAGACGACCTTCGCCAGGAGCTGATCGTCCTCGACCACGAGAATGCGCAGGCGCGGGCTCCTGGTCACGGCCGCTCTCCGGCTTCCATGTGTTCCGGCGACATCGCGGACCTGCTATCCGCCGCGAGAAGCGTGATCCGCATCGTCGTTCCCACGCCGGCTTCGCTGTCGATCTGCAGGGTGCCGCGATGATCGGCGACGATCCGCGCGGCAATTGCGAGTCCCAGACCTGTGCCGCCGTGCCCCGCGAAGCGGCCTCGATAGAATTTCTTCGTCACCTGTCCGATCTCGTCCGGCGGAATGCCACCGCCCCGATCGACGACTTCCAACACGACTGTGCGGCCGGCGGCACGTGCCTTGAGGGACAGACACCGCTCGCCTCGCGAGTGACGGATGGCGTTGTCCACCAGATTGTCGAGCACCAGCGCGAGCCCGGTCCTATCGCCCAGGACCGGAGGCAGCGTCCGGGGAACCGCCACGTCGACCTGATACGGTCCGCCGGCCAGCTGCACGGAGAACCGGTCCAGCGTTTCGGCGACAACAACGGCGAGCACAACCGGCTCGAGCGGCGGCCTCCTCTCCGGCGCGTCTGTCGCGCGCGAAAAGGCCAAAAGGTTGTCCACCAGCCGCGCCAGGCGTCTCGACTCCTGCACGATGAACCCCGCGTACGCCTGCCGGTCTGTGGCCGTGTCGAGGCGGCCGGCCGCGAGTGTCTCGCCTGCTGCCCGGATGGTTGCAATCGGCGTCTTGAACTCGTGGGTCACGCTTGCGACGAAATCAGAACGCAGTTCCGCGAGGCGCAGCCGCGTACGGGCCGCCCGTACGCTCAACGCTATGCCCACGGCCAGCATCGTGGCGGCCGTCAGGCCGAGAATCAACAGCCGGTTCGCGTCGGCCGAGGCCGCCAGCAGAGATGAGTCCTCGCGAGTGACGGCCCGGATTGTCCACCAGCGGCGCTCGAGCCTCGCGGGCGGATCCGCGGCCACGATGAGCGGGTTGAAGAACATCACCGGAAACGTCCGGTCGCTGACTGGCGCCCCGGGGACAGCCACGCCCTCGCCGGCAACGCCCCCTCCGAGGTGGTCCGTAATGGCAATCGTGACGCCATCGACGCCCCGTCCGGCGGCCACCGTCTCGTCGAGCAGGGCCGGGAAGTAGTTGTGCCGTGCCCAGTCCAGGTTCACCGTGAAGCCGAAGACGGTGTCGAGGTGCTGGCGGAATACGTCCCTGTAGAGCAGGCGGGCCACCACCTGATAGGGTGCCTCATCGATCGAGATCTCGAAGGCCACAAACCGGCGCCCGCTCGTCGCATCGTCCTCGATCCGATCGGTCAGCGCCTGACCGACCTGCGGATGTTCGTCGATGATTACCGGAAACGGCGCGAGATCCACCGGCGAGCTCCACCGCACGGGCCGATCGCGACGGTAGAAGAACACCAGGCCGGCGCCGGCGCGCTCACGGCGCCACAGGAAGAACGCCTCCGGGTACGAATAACGGGCAAACGCGCTGGCGACGAGGTTGACGGCGCCATAGGTGGGGTCGGGTGCGGCCTCCGGGCTGGTGAAGGCATCGAGCGCGGGCGACAGGAGGACCAGACGCTGCACCGCCTGCATGTCACGGGTCAACTCGAGGAGAAAACGATCGCTGGCCTCCTCGGCCTGGCGATCGGCGAGCAACAGCAGACTCTGCTGCCATGCCCGGACGGCGACGTAGCCCAGCCAGACCAGGAGCACAATCAGGAGGCAGGCCACGGCGGACAGGGCGCCAACCGCCCAGCGCCGCCGCAGCAGGGGCTCGAGCGTGGTCATGCCTTCCTCAGGGTCGTCGTAAGAGACCGACCGGATCGTGCCCGCTCGTCCAGCCGGAGCCGTGAGAACAGGTCCGGCGTCCCCTCCTGCGAGCCACGGCTACATCGCTCCCTGCTCCCGGTAATACCGGGCGGCACCTTCGTGTAGCGGTATCGGCGTTGCCGACGCGTCCTCCGTATTCATCTGGTGCAAGGGGGGGGTGTCGAATGCGGACAGGTCGGGCAAGGCCTCGAAGAAGGCTTTCGTCACTCCGTACACGATGTCGGCATCGAGCCCGCTCCTGCACACGAGCAGCCCATCGAGCCCGATCGTCAGCCCCGGCCGGCCGCCCGCGAGATCGCGTGGAATGACCATGCCGCGCAGAAAGGGATGCCGCCGATGGAGCTGTGCGATCGTGGCCGGTGACAGTGGGAGCACCTCCGCATCTCCGGCCAGTGCAACCCGCATCTGGTCCGCCGCCGACACGCCGCCGACGAAGAGCGCATCCAGTCGCCGCGATGACAGCGCGTCCACGGCGTCGCCAACGGACAGGTGGGACACCTCGACGTCGAGGCCGAACGTCTCCAGCACCGCACTGGCGGTCAAGGCCGTGCTGCTCCCTGGTCGCCCGACGCCGACACGGCGGCCGCGCAGATCCTGGAGCTCACGAATCGCCGAGCCGCGGCGAACGAGCAGATACAGCGGGTTGGGATTCAGCGCCGCGATGCCGCGAAGGCGATCGTACGGCTCGGCGTCGAGCTCGCCGACGAAGGCCAGATAGGCCGTGTCGGCGAACAGGATGGTGATGTCGGCGTCCCCCCTCTGAAGTGCGGCCACGAACTCCGCTCCTGGATTCTGCTCCACGAATCGGACGTCTACGTCGGGCAGCACGGTCGAGAACGCTCGCGCCAGCGTGGCGCTCAACACCGGAGCCTGGACCGGCAGGATCCAGAAGACAATCTCGCGACGCGCCGCGGGCTCCGTCGCCCCGCGCGCGCACGCGCCGAGAAGAAGCGCGATGGCCAGACAGGCAGATAGTGCCGCCTGGCACCGAAACCACCAGCGCCACCGCTCACCTGCGACCATTGGACCGCTATGCGACCCGGAGCGCGAATTCTGTACCCGTTGTCCAGACCGCATGGCGGTCCTGGCCGCGCGAAGCGCGGCAGAAGATACTGCCAACCAGCCGAGGGGCTTGCGGGATATCAAGGGGCAGAGCCCCTTGGCTGATTCGCTCCTCGCTGCGGGCAGCGAGCGTCGAGGCGACGGACCCATGCCACCTCGGCCCAGCATACGGTCACTCGCAGGTGTCGTCCACGATCTGGAGCGACATGATGGTGATCCGGTTCTCCCCGCCCGACATCAACCACAAGCCCCTGGCTTCCACTCTGGTGCCAGCCCGGACATCCGGACCCGGACGAAGATTGGCGAGACCGATCGTAAGCGATCCCGGCGTCGTGGCTCTGGCTCGCTCGAGGTCCGCGCCCGTCGTGGCTCCGGGACTCTTCGTCCGTACCGGTGCGCTGGCGCGGGTCAACGTCCAGACGGGGTCGGGCCCGAACGCGAGGCAGCCAACTGTCCGCACGAGCGCGCCATGACGCAAGGGCTGCGGCCCATCTCTTCCCACGATGTCGATGAGCGCCAATTCGGGAGTCTCCCGCAGTTCTGCCGAGCCAGCCGGGTATTCGTTGTACTGCAGGAGGAACGCGATCAGGTCGAGTGTCTCGAGGCTCGTCAGGCTGCCGGCCGCGTCCTGGGGCATCGTCCTGCCGATCTTTGCGAACAGATCATTGAGGCTGGCCGACTCCCAGCTCTCCGCAAATGTGGCACCCGACAAGGCGAGCGTACGTCTGTTGACACCGCCCCCGTCGAGAAAATCGCCGTGGCAGGCGCTGCAGCGCTCAGCATACGTGTTCCCGCCACGCTCTGCCTGTGCGACGCTGTACACGCCATCCCAGATGCTTTGATTCGCGGCGGCCACGTCGACGAAGCCGCCAGGCACGAGAATCCCGAGCACGACGCACGCCAGCCCCGGTATCCATCGATCAGACATCACTGGGATCCTTCAGCACTGTGCGGCGCATGCGCGTCCCTCTCTCCGCCCTCCTGCTCAAGACGCGCGCCAGAAGAATACGATCGTCAGACGCTTGGACCGGTGCTCCGTCCCGAAGTACGAGGTGGCCGCATGAACCAGGTCCCCACGGTAGAGGAGCAGTCGGTTGAAGACGTTGGGAATCGACAACTCGGCCTTCCACGCGCTGAGCGGCAGACTCGGCACGCCCAGAGCCTCGCGAAGGCTGGCATGCTGGGGAGGGCACAGATTCCCCCCCAGGGTGCCGTCCTCGTGTCGAAGGCGATAGAACGTCGTTCCACCCGTGTCGGGAGCCCCCTTGCTCAGATAGAGAACGCCCGCATACCGGCAATCCTTCGAGTCGGTGTGCGGCATCGACCTGGACTCCAGCTCGCCCACGAGCTGCGCGGAATTGTGGTCGACGAAACGGGTCTCCTCGGAGGTCTCCCGCCACAGCCGGCTCACGCCTGTCTTTTCGAGGACCCACTTCTCGATCGCGGACAGCTCCTCGGCGCGGAGCGCATCGCGCGAGCGCTTTCCGGGCCAGGGCTGGTTCGTGTACGGATGTCCCAGCACCCAGTTAGTGCTGGCCAGGCACCGCTCCGCGACCTCTTCGGCATTGGGAAGCACCCGGTCCTTGATCCAGTAGTCTCTTCCGAGCTGGGGCTTGCGGTACGGAATCTGCCTCATTGACCGACCACGCGAGACGGCGGCCGTGGCGGCGCCGCCGCAGGCGCCTATCGAGCTATCGTGACCCCGATCGTTCGATGACGATCCCGGCTAGCCGATCGTATTCGAGATCGCTCTGCCCGCGCGGGAACTCGTTGGCCTCCAGGATGTAGGCCACGACGTCCAGATAGATCCCGGCATCCAGGCTCCCGGGGGCGTCGGCAGGCATCGTCCTGCTGACGCGATTGTACAGATCTAGAACGCTTCGACCGCGCCAATGAAACATGAACGCATCGGCGACGAGCGCGGGCACTTCGTCGGTCGGGTTGCCGGTCATGTCCGATTCGTGGCAATGCTCGCACGATTCCGTGTAGGCCTGCAGCCCGCGGGTCGCCTGGTCCTCGCTATAGACGCCGCTCGAAATCGGCAGGCTGGCCGACGGCTCGCGTGCCTCCTGGCGTGGTTGGGAGGCGGGCGCCGCCCACGCGGTTGCCAGCCCCAGCAGGCAGAGTATGGCTCCCCCGGAGATGCCCTGTTGCCAGATGGAGGGTCGAATCATGTCGATGCGGCTGATCACGCCGCGGCGACAGACAGCCGACATGCCGGGCCGTCTGTCACCGGGGCAGACTCGACAGGTGGAATCGACTCGCGTGGTACGACTCGGCGCTATTGACGGGCCACGGGCTGTCCGGCCGGCGCGGGAGCCGGCGGCACGGGAATGCCCCGCTTCGTCATCTCGTCGCGCAGCAGTGCCACCGTGCTCTCGTGTACCTGGCCAGGGGCGTTGCCGCGGCCGCGGCCGCCGCCACCGACGCCGCGGGCGAGGTCGATTGGCAGGCGCCCCAGCCGGTCCTTCGCCTCCAGGTTGGCGCCGTGCTCCATGAGGTACTTGACGAGACTGTCAGCGCCTCTGGCGGCGGCGTTGTGCAGCGCCGTCTGTCCGTTGGCGTTCGCCGCGTTGACGTCGATCGAGGCAGCCACGAGGAGCTCGAGAGCCGCGAGCGCGTCCTCCTCGGTGGCCGGCGTTCCCACCGAGGCCGTCCCGGCGTACACGCGCTGCCCGCGTGCCGATGTCGCAATCATCGCGACCGTCGTGCCGTCCTTCTGGGTGAGCCGCGCGTCGGCGCCGCCGTCGAGCAGCACCTTGATCATGGCCGCGTCACCGCTCCGGGCGGCGCGTGCGAGGGCGGTCGAGCCTTCGCCCAGCGAGCCATCGCCCTGGAACGCCGTATGCCGGCCGATGATCGGCCTCTGCAGCTGCGCGTTCGGATTCGCTCCACGACGGAGGAGTACTCTCGCCATTTCCACGGCATCGATCGAGTCGCGCAACGGTGGTGCCGGGCGCCCCATCAGCGGGGAAAGGGTGTGCATGTCCACGGCCGCGTACAGCGCCGTCATGCCCGTGTTGTCGGCGCGGTTCGGATCCGCACCCTTCTCGAGCAGCGCGACGGCCGTGTCGAACCGGGCGTTGACGATGGCCAGAATCAGGGGGGGTGTTCCGTCCGGGTCCGGCAGGTTGAGGTCCGCACCGGCATCGGCCAGCGCGCGGGCGGCATCGATCGCGCCTTCCCGTGCGGCAAACATGAGGGCCGTCCAGCCTCCGACCGGCTGGAGCGTGTAGATCATGCCGCCCGTGTTGAACTGGAACTCTGGCCACTCGAGCTCCCTCGAACGCGCGTTCAGGTTCGCGCCGCTCTCAGCCAGGGCCCGGATCGCCGCCGCGTGGTTCTCGCGTGCAGCGTGCATCAGAGCCGTCTGCCCCTGGGTCTCCTCGACGGCGTTCGGGTTGGCACCACGGGCCAGGAGCAGCCTGATGGTCGCCGCATCGCCCGAGCGTGCGGCCGTCATCAGGACGGATTCTCCGCTCGGGAGGGTGACGTTCGGGTCGGCACCAGCCTGGAGCAGGGCGTCCACGAGCGGTGCGTTGGCGTTCTCGACCGCCAGCCGCAGCGGCGCAACTCCGTACCGGTTCACGGCGTTGACGTTGGCTCCCGCGCGTATCAGCGCCCGCGCCAGCTCCAGGTGGCTCGTGTGCGCCGCCCAGTGGAGCGCGGTGGTGCCGTCGGGCTCGACGGCGTTCACGTCGGCGCTCTGCTTCAGCAGGGCAACCACGGCGTCGACGCTGCCCGTCCTGACCGCGTCGATCAGAGGGACTCCGGCGCCCCGCGCCGTAGCGACGGTCAGAGTGAGCGCCGCAGCGCAGAGCCACGCGCCAACCGTGTGTCGGGTACGCATCGCATCCTCCAAACGAGACTCGTGGATCGCGCTCGAGAGGACGACGGACCGCCGCGCCCCGCGGCGGTCCCCCTCGTGCGCGGCATCGGCGCTAGAGCTCGAACTGCCCCGTACTCAAGGTTCCGAAGGAGTCGAGGCCACAGTCGAACTTGTTTGCCACGGTCAACAGTAAGTTGGCGAACGGCGTGTCCTTCGGCGCCTGGATGTGACGATTGCCTTTCAGCCCGAACACACTGCCACCCGCCACGACGGTCGGAATGCTCAGGCGCGAGTGGACCGAGGCTTCGCTCATACCGCTGCCATACAGGATGAGCGTATGATCCAGCAGCGAACCGTCGCCGTCCGGTGTCGACTTCAGCCGTTCGAGGAACTCGGCAAACAGGCTGACGTGGTAGGTGTTGATCTTCACCAGGTTCGCGACGTTCTCCTCCACCTGGAGGTTGTGCGTCATCCCGTGGTGCGGCTCCGCGATGCCGAGGTTCGTGTAGGAGATCATGCTGGCGTCCTTCGCCTTCATGAAGGTGGCCACGCGGGTGATGTCCGCTTCGTATGCCAGGGCCATCAGCTCGTACATCAGCCGAGCGTGCTCCTCCCACTCTTCGGGAATCCCCACCGGTGCGTCCGCCGTGACGGAGGTGGCGGACTTCTGCTCGGCCACCTGGATGCGCCGCTCTACTTCCCGCACGTGGTCGAGGTACTCGTCGAGGCGCGTCGTGTCGCGGCCGCCCAGTCCGCGCTTCAGATCGCCCACGTCCTCGGTCACCGAATCGAGGATGCTCTTGTCCCGCTGCATGCGGCGCCGGCGCTGCTCGCCCGTACCGGGCCGCCCGAACAGCCGCTCGAACGCCACCCGCGGGTTGATTTCCATCGGGACGGGCGTAGTGGCGGACGACCATGAGACGGTGTTCATGTACTGACACGCATACTGCGTGTCGCATCCACCGACATACCCCGTGAAGTCCTCGGTGGCGAGCTCGATCGACGGCATCGGCGTGTCCTGACCGATGCGCTTGGCGACGACCTGGTCGACCGTCTCCCCGCTGTAGACATCCTCCGCGAAGGTCCTCTTCGGGATGGCGCCGCTCAGCCACGGTGCCACGCTTGCGGCGTGTCCGTCGAGCGGGTTGTCGAGCTGCGTGATCACGGAGAGGTGCTGGCGCAGGCCCTCGAGGGGCTTCAGGATTGGCGTGAACTCGAAGTCCGGTCCAACCGTCTCCGGAATCCAGAATCCCTCTTTCCACCCGAGGGGGAAGAACACGATACCGAGACGCCGCGTCGGATTCGCAGCCGCCCTCGCGATCGGCGTCAGAGCAGGCACCATTGCGTCGAGCAGCGGCAGAGCGAGCGTCGCCCCCATGCCGCGCAGAACGGTCCGCCGGGACAAGCCTTTTCTGGTGATGAACATGACGTCGCTCCTTAGGTTTCGCTCCCTACTGACATGGCCGGCCGTCGCCCGACGTCGACCGTTAGCGAACTGCCACAATACTCTGCTGTTCAGCCGCCGGCGCCCCTTTCAGGCGCATAGTGAACGGCGGGCTCTTCACGATGCCCTGGATGATCGCCGAAAACCGGTACTCGGCCGGCGCGGTCTGCCGCACGATCTCGCGCACCGTGGGCATGTCGTACGCCGTCAAGCCGCGACCGATGCCGTAGGTCATCAGTTTCTCGACCACGGTACCGGCGAAAATGTCCGGATCGCGGACGAGCGCGCGGCGTAGGGACACTACGCCGTCGACCTTCGTCCCGTCCGACAGTTCTCCCGACGCGTCGATGGGGCTACCGCCGGTGCCGCCTTCGAGCGTTCGCCACGCTCCGGTCGCGTCGAAGTTCTCGAGCGCGACGCCAATCGGATCGAACAACTGGTGACAATTGGCGCACACCGGGTTCCGGCGGTGCTCCTCGAGGCGCTCCCGTACCGAGAGCACGCGGCCGCCGCGGGTTCCCTCTTCGTCGAACGGCGGCACGTCGGGCGGTGGCGGTGGTGGTGGTGCATTCAGGATGTTATCCAGCACCCACTTTCCGCGCTTGACCGGCGAGGTCCGGTCGGCATTCGAGGTCACCGTGAGAATGGCTCCCTTACCGAGCAGGCCACGTCGCGCCTCGTCGGGCACCGTGACGCGCCGCCACCGGCTGCCGTAGACGTTGGGAATCCCGTAGTGCTTCGCGAGGCGCTCGTTCACGAACGTATAGTCGGCGTTCATCAGGTCCAGGACGTTGCGATCCTCGCGCCTGATGCTGTCGAAGAACAGCCACGCCTCACGCTCGAAGGCATCACGCAGGTTGTCGTCGAAGTCCGGAAATTCCATCGAATTGGGCTGCTGCGTGCGGAGATTCCGCAGGTGCAGCCATTGGCCCGCGAAGTTGGTCGTCAGGCGCTCGGCCTTTGGATCGGCAAGCATCCGCTGGACCTGCTCTTCGAGCACGGCCGGCTGGCGAAGCCGCCCCTCGCCGGCCGCCGCCAGCAGCTCGTCGTCGGGAATGCTGCTCCAGAGGAAAAAGGAGAGGCGCGAGGCCAGCTCGAGGTCGCTCAGCCGATACGCATCGCCGACCCGAACGTCCTCCGGGTCGCGCTCCACGCGGAAGATGAACTTCGGGCTCGCCAGAATGCGCTGCAGCGCCGCCTCGATACCCACGTCGAACCCGCCCTCGCCGCGACCCTCCCGGAAGAACGTCATCAGGCGCTCGGTGTCATCGTCGGTGGCATGGCCGCGGTACGCGCGACGAGCCAGCGTCGAGAGGATGCGGACCGCGCACGCGTCTTCCTCCTGCGGCGTGGCCTGCGCGGACGTCTGGCACACGAACACGCGCCGCCGGCTCGGCGTGTCTCCGCTGCCGCCCGGGTTGAACGGACCCGTGACCGTGAAGGTCAGCATATGCGGGATGCCCAACGGGTCGCGCGGATCGTGCGAGCTGCGAATCGGCGGGCGCACGCGGTACGGATCGACGGCGGCTCCTCTGTCGATCCACCCCGCGGTGATGACGTGGGGCCCCGGCGTCAGCCGCACGCGCACCCGGGACCGATTGTCGATCTCGTCCCCGATGAGCGTGTTGTTGGCCAGGTTTGCCGCCCAGTCTTCCGCGCCCCCGACGCGGAAGAGGTGCACGCGCTCGCCGTCGACCGTGTACTCCATCCAGTGCTCGTACTCCAGGCCGCGCAGCACGCCCAGGTTCGTCCGGAAGAATGTCCCCGACAGCGTATAGTCGCCCTCGACCTGAATCACGGGCCGTGCGACGATCCCGCCAACGGTTCCAAACGGCATGCCCTCGATGTGCCGATCCTGGGAGGCATCCTGCCGGATCCGGAACACTTGGGCCCCGGGACTCACGTCCGGGCTTCCGACGGCCAGGGAGCTGACCCTGCCGGCTGCGCTGACGTACTGTTCCATCAGCGTGGACGACAGGCTCAACACGTCCGCGATGTTGTCGAACCCGTACGCCGAATCGTCAGGCGGCAGCAGCGTCGTCGGGTCCACTTCGAGATCGAGCAGGTCGAGAATGGCGTGCGCATATTCCGAGCGGTTCAATCGGTACAATGCCGGCCGTCCAGGGTTTGGTCTGGCGGCCGCGGCCCGATCCAGCTCCGTCGACAGCGACGAAACGAACGTCGCCCGCATCTCCGGGTCGGGATGGGGCATGCCGGCGGGCGGCATCATGCCGGTGCGAACCTTCCGAACGACCTTTTCCCAGACCTCCGCATCGGCCGCAATCGCCTGGAGATCCAGTGTCGTGAGTGCGAGCCCCCCGGTAGCGACGCGCTCGTTGTGGCAACCGGCACAGTACCGGTTCAGCACAGGACCGACCACCGAAGGTGTTGCCGATGTCGAGGAGTCTGGCGGAGCGCCGCCCTGGGGCCCTGCCGCCTCGGGCAGCATCGTGGCCACCGAGCCAATCCAGATCAGACACCCGAAGACACCCACCAGGCGAACGCTCATGGACGCCACTCCCCGCGCGCTTCAATCAGCCCGGCCACGATCCAGCCGCAGCGTCGACGGCCTCCCCTCAGCGAATGCCGGGGCAATCCGGTCGCACGCCGACGGGAACGAACACACACCGCTGGGTGGCCCTATGTCGTGTAGATTACGCCTGCACGACATACGTTCCAAGTGCCCATTACTGTAGCCGAACTCGCCCTCTCGCGACGGCGTCCGCGACAATTTGGTGCAATTTGCCGGTCGGCCCCGTGGCCTGGTGAGCCACGCCTGGCAGGAAAGTGGAGCCGAAAGGCCGAATTTACGCTCGATCTTCGCCAGATTGAGGGGAACAGAGGATTCCGTCCTGCGCCCGCGAATTCCGAATGCAGAACCTGAGAAGTGCGCCAGCAAGCCCCACGTCATTCTGCATTCAGGTTGCCGGCCTCTCGGCGACCTGTCAGGTCCGTCCTTTCAGGCGCCGGATCTCTCGTCGCCGTCGGCGGTCCGGAGTACCAGCGGCCCGTGCGGCGGCGCGATACACGCGTTCGACCTGCCGCATCTCTGCTTCCTCGGGTGTGGGGGGAGGCGTCACGTCGTCGTACAACGCGCGGGCTTCGGATCGCTTGATGTGCCGATCGAGAACCACGCGGACGATGACGTCCTGAACGCGACCGAACCCGCGGCTGATGCGGATCCGGTCGCCCTCGCGAATGACGCGGTGCGGTTTGGCGCCCTCGTCGTTGACTTCGACCTTGCCGCCCTCACACGCACGCTTGGCCTCCGAGCGCGTCTTGAACAGACACGCCACATCGAGCCATACGTCCAGGCGAACCGCGTCGTTCGCGACTTGCTCGGGCATGCACGAGGCTCTGCAACCGCCGAGACTCAGAGGCGGGACTAGATGAAAATCTCGACGTTGCCTCTGGCCTTGAGGCCGTCTACGAACCCTTCCGTCTCCTCCTGGCGGTTCACTTCCTCGAGGTACTCCTCGACCTGCGGCCGAACCTCCTCCAACGGGATGGTCCTGGCTGGCTGTTTGTCGGCCACCCTGATGATGTGGTACCCGAACCGGGTTTCCACCAGGTCGCTCGTCTCGCCCACCGGCAGACTGAATGCGGCGTCGTCGAACGGGCCAACCATCTCACCCTGCTGGAAGTACCCCAGATCGCCGCCGTTACCGGCGCTACCGGGATCCTGTGAGTGCTCCCGGGCGAGCGCTGCGAAGTCCTTGCCGTCCTTCACTGCTTTGAGGACGTCCTCGGCGGTCGCGCGGGCCTGTGACCTGGCGGTGTCGTCGGCATCCTGCGGGAACGCAATCAGAATGTGGCTGGCGCGCACGCGCGCGTCCTGCTGAAACTGATCCGGATTCTCCTGATAGAACCGCGTGACCTGCTCCTCGTTCACCGACACCTTGTCCGCGATCTCGTCCTGAATCATCTTGGAGACGGCCATCTCCAGTCGCGCATCGGCCCGGAGCTGTTCGAGGGAGAGCCGTTGCTGCTGCAGTGCCTGTTGGAAGACCTGCTCGGAGGGGAACTGGCTGCGGAGCTGGTCGATGCGCGCGTCCACCTCGGCATCCGGAACGACCACGTTGCGTGATCGTGTTTCCTGAATCAAGAGTTTGTACCCGATCATCTGGTCGAGTAACCCTCGCAGAATCCGATCGCGTTCCTGCGCGGGCATCGACCCGCCGGCGCGTGCCTCGATGCTCTGGACGGCCTCTTCGAATTCGGCGCGTGGGATGTCTTCACCGTTCACGCGGGCCACCACCGCGGGCAGCTCAGTCGGAACCGGCTTGACGGCCTCCAGCTGCTCCTGGGTGGCGGCTGCAGCGGCAGGCGCGCGAGCGACGGCGACGGTCGCGGTAGGGGCGCTGACGCGAGCGGCCGTGTCGATGCCGTCAGCGACACGGGCATGCGCGGTCCTGAGAAACGCGCCGAGAGCGAGGATGGCAACCAACATGAGAATGCGACGCACGGGAGCTCCTTCTTTCGGGGGAGGTGGTCTGTAGCGGGTGGCCTTGGACCGCTATGCGGCCCGGAACGCGAATTTTGTACTCGTTGCCCCGACCGCATCGCGGTCCTCGCCGCGCGAAGCGCGGCAGAAGATACGGCAACCAGCCGAGGGGCGCGGCGGGGATATCAACGGGCAAGCCCCTTGGCTCGCTATTCGGGGGCAGCGTCTCGATGGGATGTCTGATGGCGTCACCGGCTTCAAGGTGTCTGGAGAAGCATAGCAGCCGGCCGCGTGACCTGCCAGCGCGGAGACCAGCCCGCCTCTGAGCGCCCCCCTGACACGGGACGACGCGTGATGGGCACATGTTATACTTTTGCCTCTCCGCCAGCCGCTGATCAGACACACACACGGCCAGGTAGCTCAGTTGGTAGAGCACATGACTGAAAATCATGGTGTCGGCGGTTCAATTCCGTCCCTGGCCACCATCGAACACTACAGGCATCAATAATCTGCAGAAGCGGCCTGTGAGGGAAGATTAGGACCGCGAGGCAGCCCCAAACGCGAATTTCGTACCGGTTGAATCTGACCGCATAGCGGACCTCGCCGCGCGAAGCGCGGCAAGAGGCTGGGCTCAGCGGGGCTATCAAGGGACGGGAGCCCCCCTCCGAGTGCCGGCGACACGGGTCCTTGGCAGTCGCGCCTGGGGTTACGACACGGTGCGCCGGACGGTTTGAATCGCGTCTTCAGTGTGGCCCAGCGCCTCCGCGGTCTTTTCGGCCGCTTGTCGCGCGTCGGCGGTCACGCGGTCCATCTGAGCGAGCGCCGTGTCCATCCGATGCTGCAGACCTCGCGCGATCCGCATCGCGACGACGGCACCAGCGGCGATCGTCACTCCAATCCCGGACCACTTGAGAATACGTTTCATCTGATGCCTCCCTTCGCGCTCCGCGATGCCAGTGTTGGCCCCGACGTGACAAGCACACCGCTGCTCTGAATATCCGAATTGATCGACACGCGGCTACGTGTGCAGCCAACCAGCCACGGGGGCTCCGCCCCTTGATATCCCCGCCGAGCCCCGCGGCGGGTTGCCAGTATCTCCGCGCTTCGCGCGGCGGGACCGCTATGCGGTCGGATGCAACGAGGGCGACACTCGCGTTCGGGGCCGCATAGCCGTCGAACGTTGACGACTGTCCACGCTTCACGTTCCAGCGGTATCACTGCAGGGAAGGTGCCACACGCGCGACGTAAGCGGCTGTGCAGTCGACCGCAGCGAGAGAGCAGCCACCGCTGCTGTAACGGTTTACACGGGCCGCGGATCAGCCACACCAGGCGTGAGCGGGGCGCGGGCGACTCGAACACCTCATGGTCACGGCAAGCGACTCGTCCTTGGCGCGAGCACACCGTTCGGAGCAGGCCGCGCGAGGAGGTGCGACACATGCGGCGCAGCGAGTCTTCCGCGGCGGTCTGCTGGGCACCCGAAACGCCGGCGTGACTCCGGTGCCGCTCTTCGCCTGCGGTCTGCGGATCACCCGGACCGCCGCGCGGCGGCCGCGTACAGAGCGGAGCCGCATGTGCCCGGCCTGCCGAGCCGGTGTGCGGCGAACAGGATGAGTTGACTGCAGACGTTCATGAATCCAGGAGCTGCAGCGATGCTCTGTCCACATCGCGGAATCGATGTTGCACGAAGGTAAGGAGACGCGCGGCCTGCTGTCGCGCTTCTACCGCAGGAGCACGCATGGCCCACACTGTCTCCGACTTTCTACTGCAGCGCCTGTCCGAGTGGGGTGTCACGCGTATCTACGGATACCCGGGGGACGGTATCAACGGCATTCTCGGGGCACTCGACCGGGCATCCGACCGCATGACCTTCGTGCAGGCCCGTCACGAGGAGCTCTCCGCCTTCATGGCATGTGGACATGCCAAGTTCACCGGGGAGGTGGGCGTCTGCCTCGCCACGTCTGGACCCGGTGCCATCCATCTACTGAACGGCCTGTACGACGCGAAGCTCGATCATCAACCCGTGCTCGCCATTGTCGGGCAGCAGGCACGGGCGGCCCTGGGAGGAAGCTATCAGCAGGAAGTAGACCTGGTGTCCCTGTTCAAGGACGTCGCGCACGAGTACGTGCACATGGCCACGACGCCCGAACAGGTGCGGCACTTGGTCGATCGCGCGATGCGGATCGCGAAGGTCGAGCGGACGGTCACGTGCATCATCATCCCGAACGACGTGCAGGAGCTCCAGGCCGTAGAGGACCCGCCACTCGTGCACGGCACGATTCACTCGGGCGTGGGCCTGGCGCTGCCGCACGTGGTGCCGCGTGATGAGGATCTGAGGCGAGCGGCCGAGCTGCTGAATGCCGGTTCACGAGTGGCGATGCTCGTGGGCGCCGGCGCGCTCGAGGCCACGGACGAGGTGATCGCGGTGGCCGATCAGCTTGGCGCAGGCGTCGCGAAAGCGCTGTTGGGTAAGGCCGCGCTTCCGGATGATCTGCCATTCGTCACGGGCGCCATCGGGCTCCTGGGGACGCGTCCGAGCTGGAACCTGATGACCGGCTGCGACACGCTGCTCATGGTGGGGAGCAGCTTTCCGTACTCGGAGTTCCTGCCTCGCCCGGGGCAGGCCAGAGCGGTCCAGGTGGACATCGACGGCCGCATGCTGAGCATCCGCTATCCAAATGAGGTCAACCTCATTGGCGACAGCGCTGCGACGCTGCGAGCGCTGCTGCCCCTGCTGCACCGGAAGGACGATCGATCCTGGCGGGAGAAGATTGAAGCGGACGTCGCGGACTGGTGGAAGGTGCTCGAGGCCCGCGCCATGACCGAGGCGACACCGCTCAATCCCCAACGCGTCTTCTGGGAGCTCTCACCTCGGTTGCCGGACGATTGCATCCTCACGGCGGACTCGGGGTCCTGTGCCAACTGGTATGCGCGCGACATCAAGATCCAGCGCGGCATGATGGCTTCGCTCTCGGGTACTCTGGCCACGATGGGGCCGGCAGTCCCGTATGCCATCGCCGCCAAGTTCTGCCATCCGAGCCGCCTCGTGGTGGCCATGGCAGGCGATGGGGCGATGCAGATGAACGGCCTCAACGAGCTCATCACGATTGCGAAGTACTGGGAGGAATGGAGTAACCCGAGGCTCGTCGTGCTCGTGCTGAACAACAGGGACCTGAACCAGGTGACCTGGGAGCAGCGTGCGCTCGCCGGCGATCCGAAGTTCCCTGCATCGCAGGAGATACCAGACTTCCCGTATGCGAGATTCGCCGAATCGCTCGGGCTCGTAGGCGTCCGCGTCGACCGGCCGGATCAGATCGGCGACGCCTGGGACCGCGTCCTCGGCGCAGACCGTCCCGCGGTGCTCGAGGCCATCACGGACCCCAACGTCCCGCCGTTGCCGCCGCATATCACCTGGGAGCAGGCGAAGGCGTTTGCATCGTCGATCTGGAAAGGCGACGCCGAGGCGCTCGGCTTCATCAAGCAGACGGTCAAGGATGCCACCGCAGGTCTGTTCTCGCGACCACGTTAACCGTCCGGCAGCGCGTGAGCAGTCGTCAATCGCAATCGAGAGCCTGGACGTTACTGCGTATGTGGTGCCGACGGACCAGCCCGAGTCCGACGGCACGTTCGCGTGGGATCGGACGACGCTGGTTGTCGTCGAGGCATGCGCGAGAGGGGTGCGTGGCCTTGGGTACACGTACGGAGACCTGGCTGCTCAAGCACTGGTCCAGCGGACCCTGATGCCGGTTGTCGTCGGAACCAGTGCGATGGATGTCGCGCGTGCCTGGGTCGCGATGAACCGTGCCGTCCGCAATGCGGGACGGCCCGGCGTCGCGTCCACGGCGCTGTCCGCCGTCGATGTGGCGTTGTGGGATCTGAAGGGGCGACTACTCGGCGTGCCCGTGTCCGCGCTGCTCGGAGCTGTTCGAGACGAGGTCGACGTGTACGGGAGTGGTGGCTTCACCTCGTACGGGGAGGAGCGGTTGATCGATCAACTCACCGCGTGGGTGGACTCCGGCATCGCGAAGGTCAAGATGAAGGTGGGTCGCGACACTGCACTCGACGGCGCGCGCGTCCGCGCGGCACGCGGGGCTATCGGCAACGACGCCGAGCTGTTCGTCGACGCCAATGGCGCGTGGATTCCCGCCGAGGCGATCGCGATGGCGGAAGAGTTCGAGGATCAGCGGGTGACCTGGTTCGAGGAGCCGGTCAGCTCGGACGACCTCCACGGGTTGCGGCGCGTCCGCGATCGGGCCCCGGCGGGGATGGCGATCGCTGCCGGGGAATACGGGTACGACCTGCCGTATTTCCGCCGCATGCTCGAACACGGCGCGGTGGACATCCTGCAGGCCGATGCGACGCGTTGCGGCGGCATCACGGGGTTCCTGCAGGTGGCCACGCTCTGCGAGGCGTTTGGAGTCCCGCTGTCCGCGCACACGGCACCAGCTCTGCACGTGGCGCCCTGTTGCGCGGCTCCAGCCGTTCGACACGTCGAGTACTTCCACGACCACGTCCGGATTGAGCAGATGCTGTTCGACGGCGCCTCCCGGCCGGTGCGCGGTCTCCTGCGGCCGGACGCCTCGCGCCCGGGCATCGGGCTGGATCTGAAGCGCGCGGATGCGGCGCGATTCCGAGTGGCCTGACATGCACCGAAAGGAACATCGTGGGCTGTCGAGCGCGCCGGCGCGGCTGTTCGTTGGTGGTGCACACGCCTCGGGGGTGCCGGTAGCCGTGGACATCGAGACGCTGGCGTCGGACCTTCGCGATGCTCTCGCCGGGGAGGTCCGGTTCGATACCGGCAGCCGCGCCCTCTACGCGACCGATGCGTCCAACTACAGGCAGGTGCCGCTCGGGGTCGTCGTTCCCCGGGACGCCGCCGACATGATCGCGGCAGTCGACATCGCGCGCCGCCATCGGGCGCCCATCCTGGGCCGGGGAGCGGGGACGAGCCTGGCCGGACAGTGCTGCAACGCCGGCGTCGTATTCGACTTCTCCAAGTACATGAGCCGCGTCCTCAGGGTTGATGCAACGGCGGCAACGGCACGCGTACAGCCAGGGGTGGTTCTCGACGATCTTCGGGCCGTGACCCAGCGTGCGGGCCTGACCTTCGGACCGGATCCGTCCACGCATGGCTACTGCACGATGGGCGGAATGATCGGGAACAACTCGTGCGGCGTCCACTCGATCATGGCGAGCTTTCACGGACCCGGCCCGACCACCGCCGACAACGTCGAGGCCCTCGATCTCGTCACGTATCGTGGCATCCGGCTGCAGGCAGGCGCGACGGACGAGCACGCGTTCGGACGGATTCTTGCCGAAGGGGGCCCTCGCGCGGAGATCTTCCGACGGTTGAAGGCATTCCAACTGCGCTACGCGGATGCCATTCGACGCGAGTATCCTCGCATTCCCCGCCGCGTTTCCGGTTACAACCTGCCGGCGCTCTTGCCGGAGAACGGGTTTCATGTGGGGCAGGCGCTCGTCGGCAGCGAGTCGACGCTTGCGCTCGTGCTGGAAGCGGACCTCCGATTGATCCCGGCGCTGCCGCATCGTGTCCTCGTCGTGCTGGGATTCGCGGACGTCTTCACGGCGGCCGACCATGCGCCGGCCGTCATGGCGCACCGGCCCGTGGGACTCGAAGGCTTCGACGACAAGCTGGTGGACGATCTGCGCCGCACGGGTCTTGGCCGCGGCAATCTGGGCCTGCTCCCCGACGGGCGCGGGTGGCTGCTCGCGGAGTTTGGTGCGGACGCCAAGGACGAAGCATTGGCATGCGCGAAGGACTGCGCGGCGTCCTTGGAACGTGCCGGGGAGATCTCGGTGGCGGTCGTCGATGCCCCGGAGGAGCAGCAGCAGCTCTGGGATATTCGGGAGTCGGGCCTAGCCGCAACCGCGAGAGTGCCGGGCAAACCGCCGACATGGGAAGGCTGGGAGGATTCGGCGGTGCCCCCGGAACGGTTCGGGGGCTATTTGCGCGATCTCGACGTCCTGTTTCGGAAGTACGAATACGACGTCGATCTCTACGGACACTTCGGTCAGGGGTGTCTACACTGCCGCATTCCATTCGATCTGCGGTCCGATCGCGGCGTGGCGCAGTTCCGGGCATTCGTGGGGGAAGCGGCTGACCTGGTGTGCCGATATGGGGGGTCGTTGTCCGGAGAGCACGGGGATGGGCAGGCCCGCGGCGAGTTGCTCGAGCGCATGTTCAGTCCCGAGATCCTGCAGGCATTCCGCGAGTTCAAGTCCATCTGGGATCCCGATTGGAAGATGAATCCCGGAAAAGTGATCGATGCGAACCCATTGGACGCGAATCTGCGTCTTGGCCCCGACTACGATCCGCCCGAGCCGCCGACGTGGTTTCAGTTCCCCGACGATGGCGGGAGCTTCGCGGAATCGACGGAGCGGTGCGTCGGCGTGGGGAAGTGCCGCAAGAGCGACGCGGGCACGATGTGTCCGAGCTACATGGTCACGAAAGAAGAACGGCATTCGACCCGGGGACGGGCACGCCTGCTCTTCGAGATGCTCGAGGGCGATCCCCTCGACGCCGGATGGCAATCGGACGCGGTGCACGAGGCGCTCGAGCTCTGCCTGGCCTGCAAGGCCTGCAAGAGCGAGTGTCCGGTGCACGTGGACATGGCCACGTACAAGGCCGAGTTCCTGGCCCATTACTACGAGCATCATTGGCGTCCACGCACCGCGTACGCGTTCGGGTGGGTGCCGACCTGGGCACGCCTGGCGTCGCGCATCCCGCGCCTGACCAACTTCGCCGCGCACGTGCCGGGTCTGCAACGGCTGGCGCAGGCCGCGGCCGGCATGGCGCCGGATCGCCGCATTCCCTATTTCGCGCGACAGACGTTTCGAGAATGGTTTCTCGAGCGGCCAGCGCTGCCCGCAGGGTCGCGGCCGCGCGTGATGTTGTGGCCCGACACATTCAACGATCACTTCCATCCCGAGACGCTGCGCGCGGCGGTCGAGGTGCTCGAAGGATCCGGGTTCGCGGTTGAACTTCCGCGCGCGCCGCTCTGCTGCGGCCGTCCACTGTACGACTTCGGTATGCTGCGCACGGCCCGGAGGCGGCTCGAGGCGGTCATGACGTCCCTCCAACAGGAGGTCAGCGACGGCGTGCCGATCGTTGGTCTCGAGCCGAGTTGTGTTTCGGTGTTTCGGGACGAGCTCTACAACTTGTTCCCAGCGCGGGAGGACGCCAGGCGGCTGCGGGACCAGACGTTCACGCTCGCGGAAATGCTGTGCAGCCGGCCCGACGCCCTGCCGCGGCTGTCACTCCGTCGCAGAGCGGTCGTCCACGGGCACTGCCATCAGCAGGCCATCGTCGGGCTCGATGCCGACCGCGAGCTCCTGGACCGGATGGGCCTCCAGTATCAGGTGCTCGACAGCGGCTGCTGCGGCATGGCCGGCGCGTTCGGGTTCGAGCGCAGCCACTATGACGTGTCGATGGCGGTGGGAGAGCGTGTGCTCTTGCCGGCCGTCCGGGCCGCGGCGCGTGACACGCTCGTCGTGGCAGACGGGTTCAGTTGCCGCGAGCAGATTGCGCACGGCACCGGCCGCCGGGCACTTCATCTGGCGGAAGTGCTGCACATGGCGATGTACGGCCCGCCCGGCGGGCCTCCCGGCGATCTGCCGGAACGCGCGTACGTGCGCGACCATGCCAGCGTCACATTGACACGACGCGAACTGGTGGGCGCAGCTGTGGCCGGCGTCGGGGCAGTGCTGCTTGTTCGCGCGGCGGCCCGCCTGGTAGAACGTGTGAATCGACACGTCGCGCGCAGGCGGGTCCCCGTGCGCGGGTCGTCGAACAGGATCGAGGGGTGAGCTGCGGCTCTCCTCTTACGTGCGGTGTTGCGATCGGTCGAGGTCGATCAGCGGAAGACCGGTGGCCGGATCCATCGTCCGTCGAAGATGTGCAGGTACCTCAATCAATACGACCTCCAGCGTCGGCCGTACGTGTGCGTCGATGAGGTGTCCTCCGCGGGCCGTTCCGTCGGCGCAGCCGAGGACCACGTGGGCGTGCACCTTGGGTCCCTCGCCGGTGACCGCGATGTTTCCGTTGAGCGCGAGCACCTCGACCTGTTCTTCGATTCGAATGTGATCGTAGTCGCGGCGCTCCATGACGAAATAGCCGAGCGTCGCACGCTCGAACGCACCAATCGCGGAGAACGCGGCAGCGGAGATGCGGTGGTCGCGCGCCACACGGTGAAGGCCCTGCACGGGCTCGTCGCCAGTGTCGAACACGACGACGACAGTGCGCTGGCCATCGTGCGGGCCCAACACGCGAACGTTCATGCCGGTCCCCGCTGCGCGATGTACGGACCAGGAGGCGTACCCTCGGGCTTGGGATCCTCGATCGGCACCGGAGGGGGTTCGGTGGGTGGCGTGTCGGGGATCTCGTCAGGTTGGGGTGGCGTGTCGTCCGGGTTCCGTCCCGGCTCGGACGGCGCGGGGGAATCGCCGCGACGTGCCCGTTGAGGCCCGCGCGATGCTGAAAGCGCGAACAGCGTCACTCCGGCGAGCGCCGAGATCATCGCAACAGCCCCTCGCTGGCGAGTCAGCCAGAACTGCCAGCTCGACGAACGCGCACGCTCTTCGAATCTGCCATGTGCACCAAAATCTCTGTCGCGATCGACCGGTTCCCAGAGGTTGTGAGGTCGATCGGGCTGCTCGGGTTCGTCTGTCTGCTGGGCATCGAAGCCGGTTCGTGCGAGATAGCGATCGACGAGCCCAGGGACGAGCTTGTTGGCGACGATGGCCTGCACTGTGGGCGCACCCACCCACAGCTCGCGCCGATTGTGCGATGCCGCCCACACGATTGCGTCGGCAGCCACCTCGGGCTGGAAGATTGGCGGCACGGGTTGGCCTCGTCGGGACAGCCGGCTCTTCACCCAGTCGAACTGGGGGGTGTTCATCGCCGGGAGCTGGACCATCGTCATGCGCACAGAGCTACGGCTGTGCAACAGCTCCGTGCGCAGTGAGTCGCAAAACCCTCGCACCGCGTGCTTGGCGGCACAGTACGCAGACTGCAGCGGAATGCCGCGGTACGCGAGCGCCGAACCGACCTGAATGATGATGCCGCGATTGCGCTGCGTCATCCGGCGCAGGGCGGTCAAGGTTCCGTAGACAGTGCCGAGATATGTGACCTCGGTGGCACGCTGGAACTCCGCCGGCGTCATCTCATGTACCGGAGAGAACACACTGGTCATCGCGTTGTTGACCCACACGTCAATCGGCCCGAACGCTGCTTCGAGCTGGTCTGCGGCGCGTTCCAGGCCGACCGGGTCGGCCACGTCGGCCATCGCCACGATGGCGCGGCCGCCACGTTGTTCCACGTCGACCTTGGCACCAGCTAGTCCAGCCGCACCGCGAGCCAGGAGCCCGATGCTGGCCCCACGCCGGGCAAACGCGTGGGCTGTTGCGCGACCAACACCGCCCGACGCGCCAGTAATCATGACGACCATGCGGGCGTTGCATACAAGAAAAGGGCCGTCCACTCCGGCAATGAAGCGGAACTGGACGGTGTAGATGGGGTAGCGAGGTGTACGGCCTGTGCCTCGGCCGTTCAAACCGTCTACACGGCCGCGACTTCCGTGTCGCGTGTCAGCCCCAGTTCCTTGCGCACCCGTTCCTCGATAGCCTCGCGGATCTGCGGATTGTCTCTGAGGAACTGTTTGGCGTTCTCGCGACCCTGCCCGAGCCGTTCCCCACCATAGGCGAACCACGCTCCGCTCTTGTCCACCACGCGTTTGTCGACGGCGAGGTCCAGCAGGTCGCCTTCGCGAGAGATGCCTTCGCCGTACATCACGTCGAATTCGGCTTCGCGGAACGGCGGCGCAACCTTGTTCTTCACCACCTTGACGCGGGTACGACCGCCGATGACCTGGTCGCCGTCCTTGATGCTCGCAATGCGTCGGATGTCGATGCGGATCGACGCATAGAACTTCAGGGCCCGCCCGCCCGTGGTGGTCTCCGGATTGCCGAACATGACGCCGATCTTCTCCCGGAGCTGGTTGATGAAGATCAACGTGGTCTTCGACTTCGACACGATGCCGGTGAGCTTTCGCAGCGCCTGTGACATCAGGCGCGCCTGCAGCCCCATCTGCGCTTCGCCCATCTCGCCGTCGATCTCGGCTTTCGGCACGAGCGCCGCCACCGAGTCCACGACCACGACGTCGACGCTGTTGGATCGGACGAGGACTTCGACAATCTCGAGCGCCTGCTCGCCGTGGTCTGGTTGCGACACCAGCAGGTTTTCCAGATCGACGCCCAGCTTCTGCGCGTACTGAGCGTCGAGGGCGTGCTCGGCGTCCACGAACGCCGCCATGCCACCGGCGCGCTGTGCCTCGGCAATGACCTGCAGCGCCAGCGTCGTCTTGCCCGACGACTCCGGGCCGTAAATCTCGGTGACGCGGCCGCGAGGCAGCCCGCCAACGCCTAGCGCGTAGTCGATGCTGATGGCGCCGGTGGAAATTGCCTCAATCGGCGCAATGGCGTTGCGCTGGCCGAGGCGCATGATCGAGCCCTTGCCAAACTGTTTCTCAATCTGGCTGACGGCAATGTCCAGAGCCCGTGTGCGTTCTTTTATATCGTCGAGCGGCATGCAATCTCCTTCATGGGGGCGTCACAGGCTCAGGATGGCCTGGTGGTATGACAGGGGAGGTCACGGCCGCGGTTGATCCTAGAAGTGTGCCGCGCGAAAGTCAAGCGAAAATGCCGGACTGATGTGTGGATAACACTGAATGATTGCAATGACTTACAGTGCCATTGCACTTTCGCCAGTCTCTGATAGCACGAGGAAAGTGCAACGTGCCGACTCCTCGCTCCTTGCAGTTGCTGCAACATGACCCCGGGCGACTGGACCTGTGTGTCCTCGTGAGACCGCTCCTGGACCGCTATGCGCCCGGAACGCGAGTTTTGTACTCGTTGCCCCGACCGCATACGGTTCTGAGCACGCGACGCGCGCCAGAGAGACACTGTTTCTCAGAGGGACCTCCAGATGTCGAAGAACGCCCAGGCCGGAGTGAAAACGGCGCTTTCGGTCGTCATCGCACTCGCCGTGACCGTGGCGCTCGCGACGGTCAGTAACTACCCGCGGGAAGTCGCCTTCATGGCTGGTGTGTTTGCGCTTGCCGGATGCCTCTGGGCCAGCGAAGCGATTCCCATTTTTTCGACGGCGATCGTGGTCATAGGGGCTCAGGTCATCCTGCTGAGCAACCCTGGCGCATGGCCCCATCTGGGCTTCGCGGATGGACGGTCGCCGACGGTGGCCCAGATCATCCACGGCGCGGCGGATCCTGTGCTCGTACTCTTCGTTGGCGGATTCATGCTCGCGCGCGCCGCCGAAAAGACCGGCGTGGGTCTGGCAATCTGCGCGTGGGTCATCGCGCCCTTTCGCGCGGACCTGCGGTGGATGCTGCTCGGCGTGATGGGTGTCACGGCGCTGTTCTCGATGTGGATGAGCAACACCGCGACGGCGGCGATGATGATCACCGTGATCGCGCCGATGCTCGCCGCCCTGCCGAAGGACGATCCGTTTCGCAAAGCGCTCGCGCTCGCCGTGGCCTTCTCGGCCAACATTGGGGGGCTCGGCACCCCCATCGCGTCCCCGCCCAATGCGGTGGCACTCGGCTATCTCCAGAACGCCGGCCTACCCGTAGGGTTCCTGACGTGGATGCTGGCGGCGGCGCCTTTGATGATCGGACTCCTCGGGACGACATGGGTCATCCTCTGGCGCATGTATCCTCCCGCCCGTCCCGACCTGCCGTTGACCCTGCCTGCAGCCACGCTCACGCGCAGTGCCATCCTGGTGGTGGCAATCTTCACGGTTACCGTGCTCCTGTGGCTCACCACGGCGTGGCACGGGCTGCCGGCGACCGTCGTGGCGCTTCTACCAATGGTGGCGCTCACCGCAAGCGGAGTGCTCAGCGCCCGCGACGTGAACAGTCTCGACTGGACCGTGGTCATCCTCATTGCCGGCGGCATCTCGCTGGGAGTGGGTATGCAGTTGACCGGTTTCGATGCCGTCATCGCGAGCTGGCTTCCCTACCAGCCTGGAGATCAGCCGCTCGTGCTCGTGGGCGCGCTGGTGATTGGGGTGATTGTCCTCAGCACGTTCATGTCGAACACGGCCGTGGCGAACCTCCTGTTGCCCGTGGGGCTGTCCGCCGGTCTGGCCGACTCCGCAGCGCTCGCAACACAGGTGACGGTCAGCATTGCGTGGGCTGCCTCGCTGGCCATGTCGCTGCCCATCAGCACTCCGCCGAATGCGATTGTCTATGCGAGGGGAGTCGTGGAGACACGTGACATGGCGCGCGTCGGCGTCGCTATTGGTGTGATGTCGGCGCTGCTCATCGTGCTCTTCGGTGGGTATGTCATGCGATTCTGGGGAATCGTGCCGTAGACGGCGTCCCCTGGACTCCGCGTTCTACCCGAGCAATGCGTCGAGCTCGGCAATCGCCTCCAGGTCCCCTGGAGCGACCGGCGGCTCGCCTTACCGCGGCGGCGTGCTGAACGTGGGGCAGCCATCCGCCGACGAGCAGATGCAGAAGCGCTCGCATCGATCCGGCGGTGGAGCGTTTGGCGGGCCCATCCTGAGCCGGTACTCCGGATACATCGTCTCGGCGCCGCCGCGCGCGCCTTCGAGCGGCAGGCCGTACCAGTCCGCAAACTCGGTAAGGTAGGCGTTGGTGCCGGGGAGATAGTGCGGCACCGTGTCAGGCGTGTCGGGCAGCACTTCGGGTGCAGTTTCGCAGTAGAGCGGCGGCAGCTCCTGTCCGGGGTCGAGGAACCAGTTCTGGCTGCGCACGAGCGACTCGGTGAGGTACACTGGATCGTCAACGACCGTCACGATGGTCAGGATGTCGTCGTGCCGGGTCCAGTACTCCGTGACGGTCCTCCTGTCGCTGCTCGGCACGCCGTTGCGGCGGTAATAGTTGACCTTCAAGTGCGTCGTCGTGACCACCAGCGTGTTCCCCTCGTAGATCCCGGTAGAGAAGCCCTGGAACGTATGCTCGGCGTGCTCGGAGGGGTGCGGCCGCCCGTCCATCCAGATCGTGCGGGTGCTGCCCCAGGCGGGCATGTAGGTGTGGAAGGCGATCAGCCGGTGTGTGGCCGGATCGAGCTCGCGCCAGACCCGCATGTTCCCGAGCCCGCGCAGACCGTAGTCCGAAGAATGAGGACGGCACTGATACTGCGTGACGACCGAAATGCGATTGGCGTCCCAACTGTCGGCGGCCAGGCGGGCCGCGTCGTTGATGGGCAGTCCCGTGTAGTCGCCCAGCTCGGGGCCGGGCAGCCGTTCGGGACGATCCTCGTGATAGATGGGCCCCCACTCGCCTGTGAAATCCACCTGGGCGGCCGCCGGAACCGCCATCAGCAGCCCGACGATGAGCGAGCCGATCGCGAGCAGGGACGGGCCGGGCGCCCGCCAGTGCAGGAGGCGCTGGACCGCCATGCGGCCCGGAACGCGAATTCTGTACTCGTTGCCCCGACCGCATAGCGGTCCTAGCCGCGCGAAGCGCGGCAGAAGATACGGCAACCAGCCGAGGGGCTCTGCGTGGATATCAAGGGGCCAGCCCCTTGGCTGGCTGTATGGATACGTCGGTCGTGGCGTGGGCATGGCCGTATCCGTCCTGTTGCGCTCACCGAGTCTGGCACGGCGTCGGACGCCAGCGCGATCCGTCAGGTTCTTTCTTGAAATCCGAGCTCGTGACGAACGGTCCGTTCAGGTAGACGGGATCGCGCACGATCGTCGTCACCGTGAACCACTCCTCGCCGGTCGGGTGGCGGCGATACGCGTAGTACTCGGTGACCATCGTCTGATCGCTGTAGGGCACGCCGTTCGTTCGCAGATACCCGGGCCGCAACGCCGTCGTCGACACTTCGAGCGCGCGGCCTCGTGTGCCCGTGCGGCGGGCGAAGATGCCGAAGGTGGTCGGCGGTTCGACCTCGCCGCTCGGGGGGCGCTCCCAGTTGGCGACGGAGTGCCCCTGCCAGCTCGGGGAGGTGGGCGGCGTCCCGGGAGAGAAGTGGAACAGGCGGGTCTGGGAGCCCGCGTCCGTCTCGATCTTCAGGGTATTGTCGTCCTCCCATGCGATGCGCACGCGAGTCGGCATCCGCATGAGGGCCGCCGCCCCGTACCCCTTGCACTGCAGGCCGTCGGCCTCGTCCCGGGCGGGATCCCATGCCTCGCCGATCTTCCGTCCTGCGGCGTTCAGCGGCACGCTGGCGAAGTCGCCCCGGAGCGGCGTGACCATGCGCCAGCGCCAGTCTTCACTGATGACCGATACCCAGTAGCCGGTGAAATCGACAGGGGCGGCCTCCCTGGCCGATCGCGCCGGCGCCTGGGCGCCCGGAGGTCCCTGGGCAGACGCTCCCGCCGGCATCAGCGCCAGCATTCCCAGCAGCAGTGCGCGCGTCACGGTGCGCCTCTTCGATGCCACGTGCATATCACCGCTCCTGCAGACTGCCGTAAACGGTCTCGACGAACGCCTCAGGGTTGCCGAACATGCCGTCGTAATCCGGGGTTGGTCTGGCGGCCTTTACCTGCTGGAGCGACATCCCTTTGCCGATCAGGTCGCGGATGCGATCGCGCACGATCACGACCATGTCGCGGTACTCGACCACGTCGGCCTCGTTACTGAGGCGGCCCTGCCCCGGGATGATGCGTGTCCCGCCGTCCTGCAGTCGCTCGGGCACGGCGAGGACGAGCAGGTGATTCAAGGCGGCGATGAGGCCCTGGACGCTGCCACCGCGATCCACATCGATGACCGGATACCGGCCTGGCGTGAAGATGTCGCCGGCGCTGACGACGTCGGAGCGGCGGAACAGCACCACACTGTCACCGTCGGTGATCGCGTTCGGCAGGTGGAAGACGAAGATCGGCTCGCCGTTGAAGTAGAGGTCCGATGACGGCGTGAAGTACTCGGCGTTCGGCAGTCCTGGCTGCGGCCCGGGGGTCGGACGCGCCAGGCGGCGGACGACGTTCTCGTGGGCGATGACCGTAGCGCCACCGCCCGGCACCTGACGGGAACCGGTGGCCCCCTGCGGTGCGATCGTCGCATTGCCGCCAACACTCCTGGCAGCCGCACTCGTGTTGATGATGAAGCGGATCGGGAGGGGGGTCAACGCCCGCACGTCCGCCGCCACGCGCGGTGCGAGCTCTTCGCCCATCGTATCCACGAGCAGCACGCCGTCGTGGCCGACCTGCACTGTGACATTGCCCGATGGTCCGACGAGCATCGAGACCTTGCCCTGGACCGGTAGCAGGTGCAGCGCCGGGCCGTCCGACGGCGTCTGGGCGCGCACCGCGAACGACACGGCGACACAGATCGCCAGCCCCAGTCCTGCGCACCACGCCGCGTTCAGTCCCACGTGCCAGGTCTGAGCCCCCCGCCTTCCAGGTGGTGAGCTACCAACAGGTCCGATCTGATCGGGGGCGTCGAGCTGGTGAGCACGTGGGACTGGCACGCGCGCGCGCTGTCGCCTGCGCTTGTGAACGACGACCGCGTACGGCGGCGCCACGACGCGCGCGGCGACTTTCAGTCGCG
>CAZDLW010000020.1:0-36886 GCA_964505975.1 uncultured Bifidobacteriaceae bacterium
GGTGGCGGCGACGACGGCCGCCGCGGACATCACGGGAATGCTGATGGCCGGTGTGATTGCAACGCTCGGGTTCCTGGTCATTCCCACCCGGCGGCGCCGCGCGAAGCGTGAGATGCGCGAAAAGATCACGGCGCTGCGCGAACGGCTCGCAGACGCGCTCCGCACGGAATTCGAGCGGGCCCAGCAGCAGAGCGCCGACCGAATCGCGTTGGCGATCGATCCGTACAGCCGATTCGTGAGAGCCGAGCAGGCGCGTTGGCTCGACGCGCGGACCACGCTCGCGGCCCTGCGCGATCGTGCCGCGTCGTTCCTGGAGCAATTGGCGGCGTAGCCTGGCATGGTGGCGCGCCGCGCCAGCACTGCACGGGCGCCCACCGGAGCCCGCACGGAGTGCGGGCAGAGGGTCCTGCCAGCCAACGAGGCGAAGCCGCCGCCGACATGCTGGTGGGTCGGAGGCGCATCCTCGCGAGCCGGTGACTCCGTGGAACTACGTGGAGGCGTGCTCCCGATCGCCGGGCGGGACGGGCTTCCCGACGTTGTTGCGGCCCGCGTCTTTCGCCCGATAGAGCGCCGCGTCGGCTGTGCGAATGAGCGCATCGGGGTCGTCGTGGGTCTGGCCCTCGTTCGCGGCGACACCGAGGCTGCACGTCATGGAGATTTCGCGGCCGTCCACGAGCACCGGCCCATTGGCCACCGCGGTGCGTATGCGTTCGGCCAGCAGCGCGATCGAGTGGCTCGTGCAACCAGGAGCCACAATCAGGAACTCCTCGCCGCCGTAGCGTCCGATCTCGTCGTAGGTTCTCACCGACGCCCGCATCCGTCGGGTGGCCTCGCGAAGCACGTCATCGCCCGCGCCGTGGCCATGGGTGTCGTTGATACGCTTGAAGTGGTCGAGATCCGCCAGCGCAATGCCAACGCCTCGCCGCTCGCGCCTGGCTCGTCGTACTTCGGCCGCGAGCACGTCGACAATGGCTCGGCGATTGAGCATGCCGGTCAACGGATCGCGGTTGGCCTGCTCGCGAAGAGCCTCACGCGCCAGGATCAGCTCGTTCTGGAGCTCCAGAACGCGCCGCCCGGCACGTAGCCGGACCTCGAGCTCGTGCCGGTCGAACGGCTTGGTCAGGTAGTCGTCCGCCCCGGCGTCCATGCCTTCGACGAGGTCCTGCTTGTCCTGCCTGGTTGTCAGCAGGAGGATGTAGACGTACGGCTCACCCCCGCGTCCGCGAATGCCACGGCACACGTCAGGACCGTCCATCCCGGGCATCTCCCAGTCCAGAATCGCGAGCTGTGGAGCGTCCTTCTGCTGCAGGATGCGCCATGCCTCTGCGCCTGTGGTACAGGGCACCGGGTCGTAGCCGGAACGTGTCACTGTTTCCTGGAGCAGGCGCAACGACACCTTGTCGTCGTCGGCGATCAAGATCTTCATGAATCTGAACTCCGCGTGGTCGTGCCGCCGCGCGGGGGGCAGGCCCGGCGTGCCCACATTATGTCGCGGTCCGAGCCTGGTGGAGCGGTCCTACGGTTGCCGTCGAGTCGGCAGCCGTTTATGCTGCTCGCATGACTGCTGGCACTTCAGCGAGGGTAGCGAGGGTACTGCGTATGAGATTGGACCGCGATGCGGCCCGGAACGCAAGTTTCGTGTGTGCTGCCCTCGACCGCCTGGCGGTCCTGGCCGTGCTTGCCGTTCTAATCCCTGGCTCGACAGTTGTTGCAGCCCAGACACCGGCTGCGGCGGTGGGTGCGCCGCCCACACTGGTATTCGCGTTCGAAGCGCGCGTCCAGGTTGGCGAGCCGCTCGAAGTGGGTGATGTGGCGCGCGGCCGCCGGCGCATCGTTCCCATCCTGAGCGGCACGTTCGAGGGTCCGGCGATCAAGGGCCGCGTCCGGCCGGGTGGTGCCGACTGGCAGATCATCCACCCCGACGGCTTGTCCGAGCTGGACACGCGCTACGTGCTCGAAACCGATGCCGGGCAGATCATCTACGTCCAGAACGCAGGTATCAGACACGCCCCTCCGGACGTGATGGCTCGGCTGCTGGCGGGCGAAGTGGTGGATCCCGCCCTCGTCTACTTCCGCACCGTGCCGACCTTCGAGACTGCTGCGCCGGAGCTGCAATGGCTGACGCGATCGATCTTCATCGGCACGGGCGAGCGTTACCCGTCCGATGTGGTGATTCGGTTCTGGCGCCTCGAGTGACGGTGTGAGCATCGCGTCTCTGGGGGACGAGTTGCAGGCATCAGAACCTGTGCGCGTAATTGATCTTGGTCGTAGCTCCGCGCGACAGCGTCGCGAAGCGATCAACGTCGTGCCGCCAGTTGTGCGTGTAGACGACATAGAGATCGTTGCCGGGCCGGAGGATCCAGCGAAGGCGCGTGTAGAGCCCGAGCACATCCGACACGTTGTCCCACTGCACGTTGCTCGTGAACGATGACCAGGGCGACATGTGCCAGCTGCCGTCCAGACGCACGAGATCGGCGGTGAAGCGGCCATCTGGCAGCGACACGAGATTTCGCTCCCAGTTGGCAGCCAGGACGAGACCGGTGGTCGGTCTCACCGTCAGACGGCCGTCGTACCGCGTACGGGTTCCATTCCAGAATCCACCACGCTGCCAGGAGACGTTGGTGGTGACCGGGCGCTGGCTGGCACCGTTGTAGCTGATCTGTGCGCTGTCGAAGCGGTGGGTTCCCGGCGGAATCACAAGCGTGCCGTAGATTTGGAAGGGCTGCTCGATGCGTTCGAGTTGCTGCCGCACTTCGACCGACATGGAGTCCCCGCTGGCGAAGCGGATGCCGAATGGCGTGTAGTCGATCTGCCGCGTCTCGAGCCGGCCGTTCGAATCGGTGAGATATTCGAGGCGGGCTTCGAACTCGAACTGACGCACGATCCGGGATTGCCTGGGTCGCGGCGCCCACGTCACTGTCGGCTGTGTACGGCGGAACCCGCGACGTGGCGCGAACCCGACGGCCGGATCCCACTCCTCGCCGAAATCCCGTATCGAGATGTGCGCGCGCCAGACATCATTGGGGTAACTCAACCGCACGCCGCGGCCCGTCCGGGAGCGCGCCGGGGATCCGCCGCCGATGGCAGGATCCGAATGCCACACGTAGAAACCCTCGAACTCGAGGTTCTTGCTGCTGAGGAACGTCGAGGTGGCGAGATTGAGATCCACGCCGATGGTCTGGCGGTCGGGCAGGGGAAGTGCCTGGTCATCGTGCTCCGTGGTGCGGCGTGTGTAGACCACGCCGGCAGAGGACTGGCGAAGAAAGTTGCGACGGAGCCGCCCGACCGTGAAGGTCTCAGCCGGCGCCGTGCCGTCGCGTCCTGTTCGAACCTGCAGTGCACCCACCTCGAATGCCCCCGCAGTACCGGCCAGGCGTGCGCCGTAGACGATGGGAACCTGTGAGCCGTCGACCAACCCGATGCGGCGGCTGAAATAGGGCTGCACGCCGCTCGACGGCGCAAAGCTGAACAGGCTTGTGTTTTCCAGGAAGAACTGTCGCTGTTCTGGAAACGAAATCGGAAACCGCGTGAGGTTGACCTGACGCTGATCGACGTTCGCCTCCGCGAAGTCTGTGTTGACCGTGGCGGCGACGCGCAGCGAGGGCGTGATGCTGTAGTCCAGATCGACGCCCACATCGGCGCTCGCGATGCCCGCGGCTCCAGGGACGCTCCGCCACGACCCTGCCGCGTACGGCCTGGCTTCGACACCGACGCCCTGGGTGATGCCCTGGAGCCCGGTCAGTCGTCCCGCCGTCACCAACTGGAAGAGGCCCTGATTGCGGCGATGGCCGCTCCACACAATCTCTTCGCTGTTACGCCGTACGGTCCGTTGAAAATTGATGCCCCACGTGTGCAGCGCCGGATCGAAGTTCAGTGTTCGGAACGGAATCCGGATCTCGGCAGACCAGCCCTGATCGTCCCGGCGGACGCGTGCCTCCCAGATGCCGTCCCACGCCTTGTTGACGTTCGAGCCGCGAAGGAGCCCGTCCCCCATCAGGCCCGCAGGATTGATTTCGAAGAAGTAGCCGCTGCGCCCATCCAGAAACGTGTCGAGCACCCACATGAAACGGTCGTCGGATCCGAGACCGGCATCACGCTGCCGCTGGTACGCGCGGATGCCACTGGGATCGCTGTCGTACAGAACGGCCGCGATGTACAGATTGTCGCGGTCGTACGCGACGCGCACTTCCGTCCGCTCGCTCGGGGTGCCGCCCTCGACAGGCTCGACCTGAAAAAAGTGATCGATCGGCACTGCCCGCGTCCACACGGCCTCGTGGAGGCGTCCGTCCAGTTCGATGCGTTCCTCGTCACCGAGAGGAACCGCGTAGATCACCGGGACATTGTCGCGGTCCGGTCCATCCGGATCGGAGTGCTGCGCCGCCGAGGCGATAGCGGCGGGCGAGATGAGCGTTGCGAACAGGACTCTGGCGAGGCCCTGCCTCAGACCGTCCAGCATGCTCTACTCACGAATCCTGGCGCTCAGGACGGTTCGAAGGTGCCGATGACACATCATCAGGTGGGTTGTGGACAGACATTCGCGCCGTGCCTTGCGCGGCCAAGACCACTATGCGATCAGATGCAACGATACGAAATTCGCACGTCGGTCTCACAATGGTCCAGTGTGAGCGGATCTCCCTTAATACGGTTGTCGCCTGCCGGGTGTTTATCGCTGAGGCGGCTGTCACGCGAGTGCCGGATCGACGAGGTTGGCGACCAGAGTGACTGACTCGATCGAGCCCGGCTACCATAGGGGCAGGCGCCGTGGGATTTCGCCAGGTCTGCACGGGCGCCCAGGCGGCCGGAGATGCCCACGCACAAGCCAGGCGCTACGAGGACGACACCGACGTCCTCTCAGGCGTCACCATCAGCGTTCGCGATTGCGCCACCAATCGAGCCGATGCTGGCCCGGCTGGCCGACCGGCTCCCGGAGGATGGACGCTTTCTCTACGAGCCCAAGTGGGATGGCTTTCGTGCCATCGTCTTCCGCGGCTCGTCCGATGTCTTCATCCAGAGCCGCGACCTGAAGCCCCTCGATCGCTACTTTCCGGAGCTGAGTGCGGCGCTGCGCGAACGACTGCCTTTCGGCTGCGTCGTCGACGGCGAAATTGTGATCGTGACGCCGCACGGGCTGGATTTCGATGCCCTCCAGTTGCGCCTGCATCCGGCCGCCTCGCGCGTCGCGAAGCTGGCGGCGTCCACGCCTGCGTCGTTCGTCGCGTTCGACCTGCTCGCCATCGATGGCCGTGACGTTCGCGTATTGCCGCAGCACGAACGCCGCCTCGTGCTCGAGCACGCGTTCCGCAATGCCAGCCCACCCATCTACCTCACACCAATGACGCGCGATCGGGCTGTGGCGGCCGACTGGCTCTCGCGCTTCGAAGGCGCAGGGCTGGACGGGGTGATCGCGAAGCCGGAGCAGCTCACCTACCAGCCGGGCACACGGGCCATGGTGAAAGTGAAGCACGCCAGGACAGCCGACTGCGTCGTGGCAGGGTTTCGATGGCACAAAGAGGGGAGAGGCACGCTGGTGGGGTCGCTGCTTCTCGGCCTGTATGACGATGCGGGCACGTTGCATCACGTGGGTGTGACCTCGTCGTTCACGATGGCGAAACGTCGTGACCTGGCTCTGGAATTGGCACCACTGCGCGAGCGGGCGGTCGAAGGGCACCCGTGGCGCGAGTGGGCAGGTGCCCCGGGCCACGAGACCACGCGCATCCCTGGAGGGCAGAGCCGCTGGAGCGCCGGCAAGGATCTCTCGTGGGAGCCGCTGCGCGTCGAGCGGGTGTGCGAGGTGAAGTACGACCACATGCAGGGGGATCGCTTTCGCCATGGGACCACGTTTCTCCGCTGGCGCCCCGACAAGCGCCCGCAGGACTGTCGCTACGATCAGCTCGAGGTCACTGCTCCGTACGAGCTCGAGAACGTGTTCGGCGCGAATCCCGCCGAACGCACGACGGGCTGATGTGTGAGGCCTTCGTATGAGCCCTGTCTCCGATTTCCGTTTCGCCCTGCGGTCGCTGTCGCGCGCCCGCGGTCTCACCGCCACCGTCGTCGTCACGCTCGCCCTCGGCATTGGCGCCAACGCCGCCATCTTCAGCGTCGTGCGGGGCGTGCTCCTGCGCCCGCTCGTCAATCGCGACGAGGACCGTCTGGTCTACATCCGGCAGAGCGCGCGGGGGCTCGAGACGGACAACACCACCTTCTCGGTGCCGGAGATCGACGACCTGCGCGCCCAAGTGAAGACGATTTCCGCCTTCGGTGACTTTTCCACGATCGGGTTCACGATGGTCGGTCTGGGCGAACCCCGTGTGGTGCGCGCTGGTGTCGTGAGCGGGTTTTACTTCGACGTCATGGGTCTTCGCGCCATCCACGGCCGCTTGCTGAACGCGGGCGATGACGGCCCTCAGGCGGAGGGGGCCGTGGTACTGACACATCGCTTCTGGACCACCGCGCTCAGGAGCGACCCGTCTGTCATCGGCACGACGGTCAGACTCGGCACGCGTACGGCGACGGTTGTCGGCATTCTCGAGCCCTCCGTTCCGTATCCGGCAGAGACAGAGCTCATCGCCAACGTGGTGACGAGCCCTCATCATCTCTCGGCCACGATGGTCACCGGACGAGTACATCGCATGACCGAGCTCTTCGGCCGTCTGGCACCGGGCGTGGAGCTCGAGACGGCGCGGGCCGAACTGCGCGCCGTCCATGCCGCGATGGTCAGGGAGTACCCGGAGGCGTACTCGCCAGGTGCGGACTTCGGCATCGAGGCGAGGCTGCTGCGTGATCAGATCACGTCGCGTGCCCGGACCGTGCTGTGGGTGCTTCTCGCGGCCTCGATCCTGGTATTCATCGTTGCCTGTTCGAACGTTGCGAACCTGATTCTGGCCCGCGCAGTGCGGCGCGAGGGAGAACTGGCCATCCGGGCGGCGCTCGGCGCGAGCAGGCGCGCACTTCGTCAGACGTTGTTGGCGGAGAGCCTTCTGCTCTGCGGCGCAGGTGCTGTCCTCGGTATCCTCATCGCGCAGCCGATGCTGGAGGTGCTCTCCCGCTACGCCGCCCGTTTCTCAATCCGCGCTCTCGACGTTGCCGTGGACGCAACCGTGCTGTGGGTTGGCGCCGGTCTGGCTGTCGCGGCGGCGATCCTTCTGGCGTTCGTTCCACGCCTGCCCTCGGCGGACGCCGCAGAAGGATTCGGCCTGTCGAACGGGACCGTACGTGTCACGACGGCGACGAACCGCCGGCTCCGGATGTTTGCCGTGACCCAGATTGCCGCATCGTTCGTCCTTCTGGCCGGCGCCGGGATGCTGCTGGCCACCCTGTTCGCGCTGCAGTCGGTGCGCACGGGGTTCGAAACACGCAACGTGCTCGCTTTGAACGTCCCCGTCATGTCGCTTGGCCGCACACCGGATCAGATTATCGATTTCTACAAGGAGATCATGAGGCAGGTCACCAGGGTCCCCGGCGTGGAGCACGTGGCGGTCGGCACGACGGTACCGTGGCGCGATGCAGGGAACTTCGGGCCCGGCTTTCAGTTCACTGTCGAGGGCTACGCTCGGGCGGACGGGGAGGAGGACCCGCGCGCCAGATTTCGAACGGTCTCGCCTGGATTTTTCGCAGCGCTTGGCGTTCCCCTCCTGGCCGGTCGCGACTTCACCGAGGCCGATCGGCGTGATGCCGCGCCGGTTGTCATCGTGAGCGAGAGTGTGGCGCGGCGGCTGTTCTCCACGGAAGACGCGTTGAACCGGCAGCTCCGGTGGACCGATCCGGTGATGGCGTTCATCGACGTGAATCCGGTGGCTCGCCGTATCGTCGGGATCGTGGCCGATGTGGACGATGAGAATGTGGTACCCGGTCCGGCCATGACCGTGTATCACCCCTTCGAGCAGGAGATTGGCGGGGGGCGCCTGTTCGTCCACGCGAGTACGGATCCGTACGCACTCGTCCCGACCATCACGCGCATTGTCCGTGAGCTGTCCGCCGAACAGCCCGTCGAGCGTCCGGCCACGCTCGAAGACGTGCGGGCCGAGGTGCTCGCGCCCGAGCGGCTCAACGCGCTCGTGTTCGGTGGATTCGCCCTCGTTGCGCTGGCGATTGCGGTGGTTGGAGTGGCAGGTGTGCTTGCCTTCTCGGTCAGCGCACGAACGCGCGAGTTCGGTATCCGTCTGGCCATCGGGTCGGAGCCGCGGCACCTGCTCGCGCGTGTGGTCGGAGAAGGCGCCGTCATTGGCATCCTGGGCATCGCCGCGGGCGCGGCGGGCGGACTCGCGCTGGCCCGCGTGCTCGGGAGCTACATCGGCGACCTCCGGTTGCCGGGAGCGGTTCCGGTTGCGAGCGCCGCCCTCGTGCTCGTCATAGCGGCGATTCTGGCATCGCTGGTGCCGGCCGCGCGTGCCTCGCGCGTGGACGTTGCGCAGGCGCTGCGCCCCGAATAGGCTGCTTCCGTGAGAAGCGTCTGCCCACTCGGGCTCGAGCCCCCGACCATCTCCACGGGCAGATTTCGCGCGTTTCCCAGTCGGAGACAGTCCTTCGAGGGTGGACGCGCGAGACGCCCGCGCCAGAAGTCACTCCGCGAGCAAGCCTGGCGAAATCCGGGGCCAGCTTCCCTGACCGTCAGACGCAAGGGCTGCTTCCGGCGGCCCTTGGGCTCTCCACGGCGAGGGGAAGGGCCGGCGGCCGCTCTTGAACGGGTCGCGAAACGACACTTCACGCGAGTTCCGTGCGATGGCAGTGCTGCTCCTCCTCGCCCTTCTCCTTCCTTCCGGCATCGCGGCGCTGACGTGGCGCATCAGGAACCTTCCCTGGTCCACCGTCATGGTTCGAACCGGGGTCTGTTTCGTTTGTTCGGTTCCGTTGACGCTGGCGTTGCTCATCTGGGGGTTCGGGAGCCCGCTTCCGGACCGGAGCATTCGCGCGCCTGGTACTCGCCCAGCCTTGCATGGCTCGGCATACCGATGGCCCTGGCATCCGCCTGGACGTAGACGCGTCGCCGGTCAGAGCCCGTCGATGACGCCTTCGAGTAGCGCAGTCATCTCTCCGCCTACGCGGCCGGTCGTGGCGAGGACCTCCTCGTGCACGAGCGGCTGCGGCACCACGCCCGCGGCCATGTTGGTGATGCAGGAGACGCCGAGCACCTCCAGACCCATGTGACGTGCGGCAATGGCCTCGAGCACCGTTGACATGCCGACGGCGTCGCCGCCAATTGTCCGCAGGAACCGGACTTCGGCCGGCGTTTCGTAACTGGGCCCCGGCACGGCCACGTACACACCGTGCGATACCGCCACGCCCGCCCGAGCTGCCGCTTCGTCCGCGATCCTGCGCAGGCGGGACGAGTACACCTCCGTCATGTCCGGGAAGCGCGGGCCGAGTCGATCGTCGTTGGGACCCGTCAGGGGACTGACACCGAGAAGACTGATGTGGTCGTCGATGATCATCAACGAGCCGGCCGCAAGTTGAGTGTTGATGCCACCGGCGGCGTTGGTCAGGATGATCTGCTTCGCTCCCAGCCTGCCCAACACGCGTGTCGCGAACACGATGGTCGCGGGGGCGTGTCCTTCGTACACGTGCACGCGACCCACCAGTGCGGCCACGCGCCGGCCTGCCATCGTGCCGATGACGAGCTGACCCGGATGTCCCGCAACCGCACATGGTGGCCAGTGCGGCAGGTCGCTGTACGGCAGCGTGATGGCGTGGCGCAGCGAGTCGGCGACCCCCGCGAACCCGGATCCGAGCACGAGCGCGGTCTGCGGTATGTCGCCGCACCGCTGCCGTATCGCAGCGGCGGCGTCTTCAATCATGTGCAGTGGTTCACGTGACAGCATCGGCGCAGCCTCGCTACCGTTCGACCCGTCAGTTGCCGCGTGGCGAACTATGCTGCGGGGCCCACTGTCTCTGGAGGTGCGTTCAGCTCGATCACGTTGCCGTCGGGATCGGTCACGTACAACTGCGCCCACGGTGTCTTGTTCACGGGCAGTTCGAGGCACGGCACGCCAAGTGCCCGCAGATGCGCCAGCGTCTCGTCGTACCGCCCGACGCGCAGTGCAAAGTGTCCGTCGCGTGAGTCGATCGTAGTAATGCCTCGCATCGTACGCGTCTCCGCATGGGCGATCAGATGCACCTCGCTGTTGCCCACGCGGTACCAGACACCGCCGAAGCCGAAGTCGGGCCGTGGAATCTCGGTGAGGCCCAGGACCTCGCTATAAAAGCGCCGAGCGCGGTCCACATCCGTTACAGTAACGGCAACGTGATGCAGGGCGTCGAGCACCATCATGCGCACCATGATACGCCGTGAACGATGCGCCGGACACCGCCGCCAGTCAGGTTCATGATGTTCGCCGGCCGGTATCTCTCCACCTTGCGCCGAGGCGTGTATGCCCTCCGATCCTGAAATCAGCCAACTCGTCGACATCATCGACCGCGCGTACAACAAGCGGTCGTGGCACGGCCCGAATCTCCGGGGGGCCATCCGTGGCGTTACGCCTGCGCAGGCGGCGTGGCGTCCGGCACCCGGGCGGCACAACATATGGGAACTGGTGGTGCACGCCGCCTACTGGAAGTACGCGGTGTGCCGGCGCTTCACTGGAGAGCGCCGGTCCGGGTTCGCCATCGCCGGCTCCAACTGGTTCTCGCGGCCGGAGCAGCACTCCGAGGTCGCCTGGAAGGCCGATATCGCGCTGCTCGATCGCATCCATCGACAACTGCGCGACACGGTAGCCAGACTCCCGCGGCAGACCCTTCACAAGGCCGCAGCCGGGGGGACGACCACGGCGTTCGAGCTGATTGCGGGAATCGCCGCACACGACCTGTACCACGCCGGCCAGATTCAACTCCTCAAACGGCTCTCCGCCGGCCGTTCCGTGAGCCGCACGCACTCCAGGAGCAATTGACGTGCGGAGGTTCGTGGACTGAGGTCAGGCCGTGTGATCACGGGCACACCGAGATCCGCGGCACCATGACCGGTCGAACGAGGCAGGGACGATGATACGTAAAATGCGTACTGATGTATAATTCTGATCTATGAAAAATGCGTTGAGCGCGACTGAATTGGCGAGAAATGTGGGAGATATACTCGCACGCGTTCGGTATCGAGGCGAATCCTTCGTCATCGAGCGAAACGGGCGGCCCGTGGCACGAATCGTCCCAGCCGGTCCCTTGTCAGCAGGGACAGTACGAGACGGGCTGTCTGCGTGGGTAGCGGCCAGGGGCGCGGATTCTGATTTTGTGGACGACCTCGCGGCGATAGACGCCGCGGCATACCCACCGGACGGCCAGTGGGACTCGTAATCGATACGAGTGCCCTCGTCGACGCCGAACGTCTCGCCGTAAGCGACACCGCGGCTTGGGACACCCTCCTTGCGCGTGTCGGCGATCAACCCGCCGTACTCCCGGCGATCGTCTATGCAGAAGCGCTCGCCGGTGTCGAGCTGGCGGGCACCACGAAACGAGCCGGTGCGCGCCGAGCGCGCCTCGATGCCCTGACAGCGGCGATTGCTATCCTGGACTTCGACGTCGATGTTGCTCGGGCATGGGCACGTCTGTTCGCAACGCTGCAGCGATCGGGTCGGATGATTCCCGCCAACGATCTGGCGGTGGCCGCCACAGCGAAACACCTCGCGTACGGCTTGCTCGTCGGCGCGGGAGGCGAGAAACACTTTCGCACCATCGAAGGGCTCGAGGTGATCACGATCTTCGAATGACCCGTCACACTCCGGGAACGCGGATGGCAGGAATCGCCAGATCGTTGCGTGGGGTCGGGAGGTTTTGCCCTCTTCAGTCGCGTCGGTTTTGGCGATTGCGTCGCTCGCCGCCTGTACGCTCGCCAATCTGCAGGCGCGGGTGTGATCCCTTGGAGGTGACGACGAATACCGGCTGCTGCGCTCCAGCCAGACTGCGAGGTCGGCTTGGCTCATCTCGCCGGCGCGTTAGAACACGCAAGCGGCGAGCCGAGCGCTGGGGCGCCGCGCGCGTTCGCGATTCGGCGCAACCGCACTATAGTCTTCTGCATGCCGATGACGGTGCTCGCCGCAGTCCTGCTCGTGGTGCCCGGCGTGGCGGTTTTCGCGATCCAGCGCGGCGATCCGCCGGCCAAGCCGGGCGAGCTCTCCGCGCCCGCGTGGCGCGGGGTCCTGACCCTCAGCGACGGGCGGCGGTTCGTCACCGACGGCGGTCTGGCCGTGGACATCGCGCTGGTGATGCCGGGGACGGTGCCGACGACGGACCTGAGTGCGTCGGCGAAAGTGATCGAGGGTTACATGGCGGGGCCGTACACCTCGGAGTTCGGTCCGGGGGACGTCCGCATCGGCCCCCGGACGGGAACATTCGTGGGCCCCGTCGGGATCCTGATGAATGCGACCTACATCAACTTCCTGCGCAACGCGGTCCCCGCCGCGCGCCTGCGGTTCGCAGTGAAAGGACCCCGCGATCCGATCGTGATCCTGGTTGGCGGTATGCCGGCGGGCCTGCTCATGCCTGTTGCGGGTGGATGACTACGTGACGGGCGGGCGCCGGACGTTGCACCGCTATGCGGCCCCCGAAACGAACTCAGTACCCATTGCAGCTGACCGCAGAGCGGTCCTCGCCGCGCGAAGCGCGGCAAGAGATACTGGCAACCAGCCGCGGGGCCCGGCGGGGATATCAAGGGGCGGAGCCACGTGGATGGTCCTGCCGCGGTCACGTCCAGGCGGCCGTCCTCAGCCAGCGTTGACGAACACCACCGTCTCGGCTGGCTGGATCTCCCGGACTGGGATGTAGGCCGGTTCACCAGGGCTACTCCGTCCACGAACCCGTACGCGGGAACCGGCGGGATGCGTGCCATGATACCCGCTGGCACCCGCGGCAACTTCCGCGGTGTTCACCAGGACAATGAACTCGTCGCCGGGAGAGAAGAGCTCGTTCGCGACGATCACGTCACCGCCTCGTGCGGCAAGGCCATTCGGGTTGATGACGACCACCGCTTCCTGTGTGTCGAGGATGCGCGACCAGGCCACCAGCTCGCCCGCAGGGGGAAAGACGAACCCTGTCCCTGGCAGCCGGAGCTGTCGTTGATACTGGCGTCCGAGCCGCAGGACCGAGTGTGCCGCGCGCGTGGCGCAGAGCGCGGCGATTCGGATGTAGGCGGGACTGGTGCGGTCGAAGCAGTGCGCGCCTGCCGTCCCGAACGGACCAAATCCCGGCAGAGACGAGTCCGTGTCCGACACCTGCGTTTCGAGGTCGAGGTGATGCGCGGCTCGGGGATGTTCCGGACCGAACATCGCCTCGCGCAGGAACCGGTCGCCATGATTCCCGCCGTTGTTCCAGCCTTCGGCAAGCACGAAGCGGATCTGGCTCTGCGCCGGACCGGCAAACGCCTGTTCGGATCCGAAGTAGATGCAGGGAATGCCCAGCGTGAACAACTGGACCGCAGTGGCCGCGGCCACCTGGTAGTCCTTGACGGGCAGATGATCCGGGATCTCTGCTGAGAAGCGCACCTTGCTGCCGATCACGTGGTCGTGATCGTCCAGGATCGACACGTGGCGATCGCCGAAGTGGCGGTGCGACTCGAACCCTTCGCTACTCTCCTGGAACTGGTTGAAGTAGTCGCGTGCGCGCTGGAGGCCTTTCGCCACGCCGTGCAAGGTCGTGCGGGCGCTCCCGATGTCGAGTGCGGCGCTCAGATTGCGCCGCAGCACGGCCAGATTGTCGAGGACGAAGTCCTGGAACTCGTCTCCACCGGCGATCTCGCCGACGAGCAGGAAATTCCGCTTGCCCAGCCGATCGGCGAACTCTCGGATGGCGCCGCAGAAGTTGCGCGTCTCGTCGAGCGACATGTGCTTGACGGTGTCGATGCGGAATCCGTCGCAGTCGCACACCGCGATCCAGTACTTGAAGCACTCGATGAGGTGCGTCAGTGTCGCCGCATGGTCGAGGGCGAAGTCCTTGAGCGAGAAGAAGTCCGTCCGCTTGTGCTCGGCCCGCGGGTCGGCGATGTCGCCCGCGCCGAGGTTGCCCATGCCGGCGCGTGTGTAGGCGGCGACGGTACGCAGATCCACTGGCCACACGGCCTCGTGCCGTCCCTGGAGGAGCGACGGGTCAACGTCCACGCCCGTCTGGTGCTCGTTGCGCCAGGCGACAGTCCAGCCGGCGCTCCCAGACGCGTGCGGATTCCCGTAGAAATCGGGCCAGGTGCGGTACGCGGGCTCGTTTCGAGCCGCGGAGGCTGCCGCGCCGGGAGGCCGGTAGCCCCAGTTGTCACCGGAATGATTGACGATGACGTCCAGAATGATTCGCATGTCGCGCGCGTGCGCTGCCTCCACGAGTGACAGCAGGTCGTCTCGCGTCCCAAAGCGGGGATCGACGTCCAGGAAGTCCTGAATGCCGTAGCCGTGATAGCTGTCGAGCCTCGCACGCTGTTTGAACACCGGACCAATCCAGATGGCGGTTGCGCCAAGCTCCCGGAGGTAGTCGAGCTGCGTCCGGATGCCGGTGATGGTGCCGCCCTGCCAGCGCTTGCCTGAATCCGCCCAGGCTCTCCAGTTGAGATCCGGTCGGTCGGGTGCGGTGCGCAGCGCGGCAATGGCCTCGCGGGTGAGCAGTGGCCGTGTCGCTTCGCGCCCGTCGCTGAAGCGATCGGGCAGCAGGAAGTAGAGAACCTCGTCGGCCCAATCGGCCGGAGAAGGGAAATACGTGAAACCTTCCCGGTGGACGCGTCTGAGCAGTTCACGTCCGTCGGTCAGGTTGTCGGGTCGGTCAGTGCTCAGCAGGTCGCGAATGGGCATGGCGAGGCCTCCGCGAGGCGAACGACAACGGGGGATGCGAGGAGCCTCAACAGCATACGCGATGCAAGACTCGACCAGTTCCTGTGAGGTCCCTCCCAGGAGTCAACGATGCGCCGGCGCGAGCCGAACACTTCTGACGCTGGATCGCCGCGGATTCGCGATCTGGGAACACTCAACGGCCCAGAACGTAGCCCCTCATCCCGGAGCTCAGTTGAGTTGCGAGGGGGCGGCGACCTACGACTCGCGCGACACCAGTCGGGCAAAACGCATCCGGAGGGTGAAGACCGAGCTGGGTTGCGGGACCCAGCTCGGGTCGCTGGCCGCACGTGGAGGATGCGTTTTACCGCGCGACGTCGTCGGGAGCCGCCCCCTCGCAACTCAACTGACGCTCCGGGACCAATAGGGAACCTCTTGACTGAATGGCCTCCGGTTAGCGCGCCGAGCATGGCGTGGGACGCCAGCCGGAGTCGTCCGGAATTCTTTTGAAGTCCGAGGTGGTCAGGTAGGGCCGGCTCAGGTACACAGGGTCGTCCACTCGGGCGGTGACCGTCAGCCACTCGTCGCCGTTGGGCATCGTGTTCACGTCGAAGTACTCGGTGACGGCCGCCTTGTCGCTGTACGGCACGCCGTTCTTCCGTATGTATCCGGGCCGGAGGTTGGAGGTGACGACTTTCAGATTCCCCAACCGCGGAGCTCCTCCCCGTCCGCCCGGTGCGTACTCCCACTCGGCCATGGAGTGTCCCTGCCAGGTGGGCTCGCCCGGGTCAGGTTGGGAACGGAAGTGAAAGACGCGCGTCTGCGTTCCGGCATCCGCATCAATCCGCAGCGTGAAGTCGTCCTGCCACGCGATGCGCAGTCTGCCAGGGACCCGCATGATGTTTGCCGCGCCGAAGGCGCGGCACTCGTTGCCGTTGGCTTCGTCCCGGGCCGGGTCCCAGGTATCGGCCACCCGGCGTCCCTCCGCATTCAGGGGGATCGAGTCGTACACCCCCTTGTCCGGCGTGACCATTCGAAACTTCCAGTCTTCGGCGATGACCGAGACCCAGTACCCCGTGAGATCAATGGCCGCGGCCTCCCGCGCGCTCTGCGGCGGCGGAGCGCCTCGCTGCGCGTCGAGTGTCACCGGCCACGCGACGGCAAACGCAGTGAGAAACACAGCCGTGGCCATGTGGGCTCGGTACTGCTTCACTTCTCCATGCCTCTCGAGTGCCCTGTCTGAACGGTCGACTCCGGGTCGCGCCCCGTTTGCTGACTGCGGCGCTTCCCAGCCTGTACCCAACGACGATGCGCCCGTGATCTGCGCTCCCGCTGGCAAGCGCTGAGCTCGCTCCCGCAGGTGCGCCCGCATCAGTCCACGGCTTCGCCCGTCCGCGTTCCCCAGGTGAATCCATCGGCCGGCCGAGTCAACCTCACCATCAGGACCCTGAATTCGCCGGCGACTCGGGACGGCCGCCCCACGATGACGACGTCGTCACCGACTCTGAGCGTCTCTCGCGTGACCCCCTGGCTGCCCAGCTGGGTCGTGCCGCTCCATTCGATGGCCCACCGTTGCGGAACGCCCCTCTGATCGGGAGCCTGCACGTGCACGAAGGAGTGCGGGTTGCGATAGACGAACTGCACCAGCTTTCCTTCGAGCGTAATCTCCCGGTTCACGTCGTAGGTGGCACCGTAGGAATGGTGCGTCTGAGTGGTGGCGGTGCCTGTGACGACCGCCGCAGCAATCAGGAGAAGAAGCAGTCTGCGCATCGTTCTTGTCCTCGTTTCCCGTTCTCGGCCGCGCGGAGAAGGCCAGCCCTCATCTTGCCGGTGGTACCAGGCTGCGATACACAGCCGCGACGAACATGTTCGTCGTCCAGGTGCCCTCGGTCGCCCCATAGCGCAGGTCGAAGTCCATGGTCGGCCTGGCCGCCAGTACCTGATCGAGGGTCATGCCACGGTCGATCAGGTCCCGCACGCGGTCTCGAATCATCGTGAGCATATTGCGGTACGACGCCACGTCGGCGGTGTCCGACAGCCTCCCACGCCCGGGAATGATCCAGGTGCCGCCCTGGGCCCGATACTCGGCGACCGCCAGATCGAGGATCTGGTTGAGACCGTCGATGACACCCTGAATGCTGCCGCCCTTGTCCACGTCGATGAGCGGATAGCTCACCGTCGAGAAGAGGTTGCCGGCACTGATGACCTCGGACCGGCGGAAGAAGACGAAGCTGTCGCCGTCGGTAATACCGGCCGGGGCGTGATAGACGATCACCGCCTCGCCGTTGAAGTAATTGGGCAGCTTGTGAAACTCGTCGAAGTACGTATCCGTTGGCCACGCGGCCGCCGGCGTCGAGGCGTCCTGTCCGACCCGCGCGCTCATCCTGGTGAGGACGTTCTCGTGCGAGATGATGGACGCGATCTGCCCGATGTTGTCCACGGCAGCGCCGAACCCGCCGCCGCGCGGAAAGAAGCCCGACCTGGCGATCCTCTCGTTGCCGCCCACGTGCTCCGGCGCTGCGCTGGTGTTGACGATGTAGCGAACCGGCTTCGGGGGAGCCGGCGAGCCGATGACCGAGTTCATGTACGGGCTGGCCCATCCCCATGTGCCGGGGCACTGAGTGCCGAAGCAGGTATTGGGTGCAGGGCGCGCGACCACGGCGCCGGCCAGGCCGTTGAGAGCCTCGATCACGGCGTCGGACATGTCGGCCGCGCCCGTGTTCACGAGCATGATGCCTTCCGCGCCCACCGATACCGTGATGTTGTTGCCGTTGGCCACGAGCATGTAGATGTTGCCTTGCACCGGCAGGATGTGCACCTGGCCGTCTCTCGGGCTCTGATCGGCAATGCTGCGCTCGACGGACACGGCCGACCTCGACGCGGGGACGGTCAAGCTCCCCACGGTGGCCGGCCCGTTCAGGGTCCATTGATATTCCGGATAGAGCGTCTTCACACCGCCACGGGCTGCATCCGCCGGCACCCATCTCGCCTGCTGCAGCCACTCGGTGAGGGCCGTGTTCTGCCCGGGAAGGAAGTGCGGCACCCAGTGCCGATCCGTCCCGCCGTTCTCGGCGAACGATGACGCGTTGCACGTTTCGAGTGCCACGCTTGCCGTGGGGTCGATCGCGTAGGTCGTGGACTGCACGTACGGCTCGTCCATGTAGATCGGGTCGTCCACGACGCTGACGATGGTGAGAATGTCGCCGTGCCGCGTGATGAACTCCGTCATCGTGAAGAGATCGCTCGTTTGAGGTCCCCCCCTCTTCAGGTACCCGTCCTTGAGGTGTGTGGTGGTCACCTTCAAGGTTTTGCCAACCCACTCGCCGGTGGAGAAGCCGGTCCAGCTGTGTGGCGCAAATGCCGGAGGATGGGGGCGCCCGTCCATGTAGATGGGCCGGTCCAGGGATCGCATGAACTGGACGTGGTACGTCCTGACTTCCCGCGTGAGCGGGTCCTGTTCCTTGAGGATGCGGGCCCCTCCAAGACCCCGCCACTGGTGGGGCGCCGAATGCGGCCGGCACTGATATTCCGGCGTGCCCCAGATGGATTCCGCCGTGGTGTCTGCTCGCTGACGGCCGGCGTCGTTGAAGGGAATTCCCAGATAGTTGCCGAGCGGAGGCTGCAGCGTCGTGTCTTCCTCGTGATTCTCCAGCCGCCATTCGCCGGAGATATCAGGGGGTGTCTGCGGACGAGCCGGCTGGGCCGATGCCGAAGCGGACAGCAGCAGCACCGCCAGGATCATGACAGTCATCCCGGCCGGGCGCACCAGGCTGGAATACAGAGGGAGCCGGGTTCGATGGCGATTGTGCATGATGTTGTGGCAACCCGTGTCAATCGGGATTATGAACGCTCCAGAGGCAATCGAGGACTGCATTCGCTCCGAAACGCCTGTGTGCCGGCGCCCCGGATCGGGGCCTCCTCCGGACGCCGCCGATTATGGCGCCCTTACGGCCGTTGTCAAGGCTCGTCAGGCTCGGCTCATCGGGCTCGGCACGCGACGTGGCATTGGTTGCCAATCTCTTTGGCGCGTTTCGCGCGCCCAGGACCGGCAGTGAAGCTCCGCCTCAAACCGCCGAGACGCACAAGCCCTCACGGCTCCGCTTCACTGCCGCCAGTATTGGTTTTGCCCCGCTTCGCGGGGCTAGACATCTCCTGACGCCGGCGCAAAAACTAGCTTCATTCGTGACGATCTCAAGCGTTAGGAGATGTCTATGCAGCCGCAAGTCATGACGCACAACGCGAACACGATTCGCGTTCTTGGCCGCATAGCGGTCCAAGGGCCCAACCGTGGAATGGACGGCCCGTGGCTTGCGTCCCTGACCAAAACTTCAGTAAGTCTTCAGGATAGATCCCAAAGGCCCCGGTGCTATGTTGGGCACCACGGTTCCTGGAGGGCACCCTCGAATGGTCTTCCGGTTTCTCGTCTTCGTGCATCGCTGGCTCGGCGTCGCGTTGTGCATTGTCTTTCTGCTGTGGTTTCCATCCGGCATCGGGATGATGTACTGGACGTTTCCCACCGTGTCGGCGCGCGACCGGCTCGAGCGGTCACCGGCCCTCGACCCCGACAACGTCAAGCTCTCACCCCTCGAAGCGGCCGAGCGGATTGGCGTTCAGGCGAACCCCGACCAGCTCCGCCTGAACACCTTCGACGGGAGGCCGGTGTACCGGTTCGGCGGCGGGCGTGGCGGTGCGCGGATCGTGTACGCCGATACGGGCGAGGAGCAGACCACGGTCTCGAGGTTCATGCGCGACCGCATCGTAGCCTCGTGGACCGGGCAGCCGGCCTCGGACGCCATCGTCGAACGTGTGATGCAGGTCGATCAGTGGACGATCCAGGGACAGCTTCGGAGCCTGCGGCCGTTGTGGAAGTACTCGTGGCCCAATGGCGAACAGCTCTACATCGGGGAGGCGGGGGAGGTGATGCAGTACACCACCACTGCTTCCCGATTGGGTGCGTATGTCAGTGCCATCCCGCATTGGCTGTACTTCACGCCGCTGCGCAAGCATCAGGAGTTCTGGACCACGTTCGTGATCTGGTCCGCAGGCATCGGCACCGTTGCAGCGCTGATGGGTGTGGTGATTGGTATGTGGCGGTTTTCACCGTACCGGCGGTACCGGGTGGACGGTGCCCCTGCGCGCATCCCGTATCGGGGCCAGAAGCGGTGGCACGCGATCCTGGGTCTCGTGTTCGGTATTGCCACTGCCACCTGGGCGTTCAGCGGCATGCTGTCGCTCGATCCGTTTCCACGGTCGGAACCTCGCGGCGCCCAGGATCAGGCGGGCGCGAGGCGCGGAGGCCCCGGGATGGCCGCCGCGCTGCGTGGGTCCGTTCACATGACGGATTTCGCCTCGGCCCACCCGAGCGTCGTGCTGGCAAGGAATCCCGGCCTTGCTATCAAGGAGCTGGAGTGGTCCTCGTTTGCGGGCGAGCCGATGTACGCGGCAAATCTCAGCGACGGGCGAACGCAGATGATCTCGCTGGACGGGACGCCCGTCTCTGTCTTCGATCATCAGCGGATTGTGGATATCGTGGCGCAGGTGGCGCCGGACCCTGCCGTCGTTGACACGCGGATGATTCACCAGTACGACGTGTATTACCGGGATCGAACGCGCCAGCGGCCGCTGCCCGTCATTCTGGCGCTGATGAACGACGAAGAGAAGACGCGCTACTACATCGATCCCGCAACCGCCCGCGTGGTGGGAGGCTACAGCAACAGGAACTGGGTGGGCCGATGGCTCTACAACGGCCTGCACTCGCTCGACTTTCCATGGCTGTACAACTACCGCCCGCTCTGGGACATCGTCGTGATTGCCTTCATGGTTGGCGGCACAGCCCTGTGCGTCACGTCGCTCGTCCTCGCGTGGCGCGTGCTGGGGCGGTCGCTCACTCGACTGGCAGCACCGCGTCAGGCCGGCCTGCATTCTGAATTGAGAATTCAGAATTAAGAATTAAGAATGCTGTGACCTGGGTTGTCACCGCTCCGATACATCATGTCGAGAAGGCGGGTCGGCCCGACGTGCCGTCACCGGTCGGGCCGCCCCATGGTGTTACACGGATACAGACGGCTGAGCATGGCGCCGGTGCGCCAGTGCCAGCCACTGCGTGAGCTGACGAGCCGCTTCATCGGGCGTCCGGCCGTAAAACGGCATCATGGCTGTGGGCATCCCCGGCGCACGCCGGAGCTGTGCGCGCCACCGGTTGCTGACGGGCGTCACCTCGATGTGGTACGCCCGCCCGCCAATGTTCTCTTCGAAGCGATGAACTGTCACGTCGTTTCAACCCGCAGTCGATGTGTGAAGCGCCGTCGATTTTACGTGGATGTCATACGCGATCAAGCGAAGGCGATCACGAAGGCACATCCACAAGGGCGCTCGCGCGCTGTACCACTCGGATCCGCAGCCAAGAAAATTTCTGCACCGTCAGGTTCTCCACAGGATTTGCACCAGACGTGCACAGGTTTTCCACATTGCGGCAGTGGCTTGGCAGCGGTGAGACCGAGTATCTGGGGCCGCGACCCTAACCAGCCACGGGCTCGCGCCGATATTCCCGCAGAGCCCTTGGCTGGTCGCCAGTATCTCCTGCCGCGCTTTGCGCGGCTAGGATTGCTATGCGGTCGGGACGACGAGTACATAGAGTTCGCACTCCGGACCGCATAGCGGTCCAAGGGGTACAATGCGTGACAGACGAGAATGGCTGGCTGTTTCCGACTGCTCCTGAGCGTGTGTCTCGCGCTCGGCCTGGTCGCCGAGGGGCACGCTGCTTCGGATGCGACCCTTTTTCGGCTGTTTCTCCTCGACGGCACGGTCGTCGTGAGCTACGGCGAGTTCGTCCGCGTCGACAATCGGGTGATCTTGTCGATGCCCGTCGGCGGATCGACCGGCGATCCGCGGCTGCACGTGGTCACGCTCGATGCGGGGCTCGTCGATTGGCCGCGTACCGACCGCTATGCGGCGTCGGCTCGCTACCAGCGCTATGCGGAGACCAGAGGCGAAGAGGATTTTCAGCTCCTCAGCAACGAAGTGGCCCGTGTGCTGAACGAGATTGCGCTCTCGACGGATCGCCAGCGTGCACTGGAGATCGCCGATCAGGCACGCCGGACGCTTGCCGAGTGGCCCCGCGCGCACTACGGCTATCGTCAGGACGATGTGCGTGAGATTGTCGGCCTGCTCGACGAAGCCATCAATTCACTGAGAGGACAAGCCGGCCGCACGAGCTTCGAACTCTCCCTGGTGGCCACGGCGCCCGTTACCGAGCTCGAGCCGGTGTACGGGATGCCGCCTCCACCCGAGCAGCTCGACCAGATCCTTCGCCTGGCCAGCGTGATGGACCGCGTCTCGGAGCGCGTGGCGCTCCTGCAGTCTGCGCTGGCGCTCATCGCAGAAGCTGGCGCCGCGGTGGGCAGTGTGGACACGGCGGGGCTCCGCCGGTCCATCGAGGCGCTGATTGGCGAGGAGACGGCGATCGACCTGCGTTATGCGCGGCTGTCGCAACGGTTGATGGCGAACGCCCGGCGGTCGGCTGCTCAGGCGCGGGTGGCCGACGTGGAGCAGGTGCTGAATCAAATCACACGTGAGGATGCACGCCTGGGCAATCGCCGCCCCGAGGTCATCCAGTCGCTGCACGCCTCGGTTCAGGTGGAGCTGGACGCGGCGCGCCGGCTTCGTCTCCGCCGCGATCAGTGGCTGGTGCGCCGGTCGCTGTATCGGGGGTACCAACGCGACGTTGGAATCTACATCGTGCAGCTCGCAAAGACCGAGCCGTGGCTCGAGGCGATCCGCCGGCTCGATGGCCCCGCGCCGAATACGCTTCTCGCCTTGCGCGATCGGCTCGGCGGGGGCACCGAGCGTCTGGAGCGGCTGCTCGTGCCCGACGAGCTCCGTCCCACACACGAGCTGCTCATTGGCGCCTGGCGCTTTGCGCAGAACGCCGTGAACGTTCGCTACGATGCGGCCGTCGCCGCCAACGTTGGCGCCGCCTGGGAGGCGTCTTCGGCCGCTGCTGGCGCGCTGATGCTGTTCGGGCGCGTCCAGGAAGATCTTCGAAGGTTCCTCGAGCAACCAACACTGGAGAACGACACTCCCCCCTGAATGTGGAGCGCACGACACGAACGATGATCACGCCACGCACGACACGCCTGGTCAGGGTTTCCGACCCGCAGGCGTTTCGCGAGGCTGTCGTGGCGCTTGCCGCTGAGGGCACCCCGGAAAACGTACGGCAGCGTCTCGTCGTCGTGCCCACGCGTGCGGCTGCGGCCCACCTGCGTCGCACCGTGGAGGACCGGCTCCTGTCCTGCCGGACGGCCGTGTTGCTGCCGGACCTCGTGACCACGGCCGATCTGGTGAGACGCCTCGCCGATCGGCTCCCGATGTCGGACCGCCCGTACCTGAGCGCGCAGGAACGGGAAGTGCTCATGGCCGTGGCCTGTCGTGTCACCGTCGATCGCGGTGTCGTTCCGCCTTTTCGCCTGAGACCGGGACTCGTTGCCGAGATGCTGCGCTTCTACGACGAGCTGCGTCGCAATCAGCGGGACGTCCAGACGTTCGAACGCTTGACGCTCGGCATGCTGGAGCCAGGGGCTGCCTACGACCGTGGCGCGGAACGGCTGGTGCGTCAGACACGATTTCTCGTGGAAGCATTTCGTGAGCTCGAGCGACGTGTTGATCAGGAAGGTCTGGACGAACACGCCCTTCGCGCGCGGCTCGCGTCCACGGTGTCCAGGCACCCGTACGAGCACATCGTGCTGACCGTTCGCGATGCGGCATCGGATCCATATGGACTGTCGCCGGTGGACTGGGACCTCATGACCCGCATCCCCGCACTGGCGCGTGTTGACGTGGTGGTGACCGACACCATGCTCGCCGGTGCGTTTCACGAACGCATCCAACGGCTGTTGCCCGGTATCGAGGAGGTGCGGTTCGCTGAGACGGCCCTTCGGCGCGCCCCACGCGTCCATGTCTCGAGCGGTGACACACCGTACTGCGTCGCGCGCGACCGTGAAGAGGAGGTTGCCGCCTTCGCCAGGCGCATCAAGCACGCGGCACGGCGCGGCGATCTCGCGTCGCTGGATCGGGCGGCGCTCGTCGTGCGCCAGCCGTTGCCGTACGTGTACATCACACGCGACATCCTTCGGGCTGGTGGAATCCCCTGCCAGATGTTCGATGCCCTCCCGCTCGCGGCCGAGCCGTATGCGGCCGCACTCGACCTGGTGTTCTCGCTGGTCGAAGCGGATTTTGCGCGCGCACCCGCGATTGCGCTCCTTCGGTCGCCGCATTTCCGGTTCGGGCCACCTAATCCCGGAGCTCACTCGAGTTGCGACGGGACGGCGACCTACGACTCGCGCGACAGCCGTGGGGCAAAACGCATCCGGAGCGTGAAGACCGAGCTGGGTTGCGGGACCCAGCTCGGGTCGCCTGCCGCGGGTGGAGGGTGCGTTTTACCGCGCGACGGCCACCCCGACGCGCAGGCGCGTCGGGGGCCCCCTGTCGTCGGGAGCCCGCCCCGTCGCAACTCGAGTGAGCTCTGGTGGAGCAGGCGCGATCTGCAGCCGGGAGATGTCGAAGCGCTGGACCGCGCGCTGAGCGACGCCGGGTATCTGGGAGGCCTCGACGCGCTCGAGCACGCGATGGAGAAGTGGCGCGCCTCTGCTGCGGATCCGGACTCACACGGCGTGCTCCGCACCGCGAACGTACTGCTCGGCGTCGGGAGGGATTTGGAGCCGCTGCGCACGACGGCGCCGGTTGCCAGTCACGTCGAGGTGCTCGCCGGGTTCCTGGCATCGCACGACAGCCTGCCTCCCGCCGACGATGCGCTTCGGGCGCGGCACCTGCGTGCCCGTGGCGCCGTGCTGGGCACCCTTGGTGCTCTTCGGGATGCATACGGACGTTTCGATGCGCGCCCGGTTGGCTTCGACGAAGTGGCGGGGCTGGCGCGGCGCTGGATCGAGGCACAGACCTTTGCACCGCGGACAGGAGAGGATGGCGTTCATCTTGTTGACGCGGAGTCCGCGCAATTCGGCGACTTCGACGACGTTCAGCTTGCCGGTCTCGTGGATGGCGAGTGGCCCGACGGCCCGCGCCGCAACATCTTCTACTCGCCGGCGATCCTGCGTGAGCTGGGCTGGCCCACCGAGTCCGATCGGCTGGATGGCGCGCGGGCGACTTTTCGCAATCTCCTCTGTCTCCCCCGGACCAGGCTCGTGGTCTCGACGTTCGCACTCGAGGCAGACACGCTGACCTCCCCGTCGTCGCTGCTGGATGAGCTGGAGACTGCGGCGCTCGAACGCGACGAAGAACCGCTCGTCCTGCCGTGGATCTTCGCCGATGAGGCACTGAGCCTCGATCCGGTCGATACGCACACCTTGGATGATGGCGCGCGCGAATGGGCCGCACGACGGGTGCGGGCGCGGACGCGAGACGAGGCAGGATTCCGCGGAGCCACGTTGCCGCACTCGGCGGCAGCGTGGTCGCTCAGCTCGCTCGAACGGTATCAGGACTGTCCGTTCAAGTTCTTCAGCGCGGACGTGCTCGAGCTCGAGGAGCCGCCCGAAGACGAGGACACGATGACGCCGCGGGTCCGAGGCCGCTTCGAGCACGAGGTTCTGCAGCGGTGCTTCGAGGACTGGGATCGTGCCGGGCGCGGAGCCATCACGCCAGAACGCCTGGACGATGCCCGGGCGCTGTTCCGACGCGTTGCCGATTCGATGCTCGATCGCGTGCCTGAAGGTGAGCGCGCGCTCGAACGCGCCCGACTGTTCGGGTCGGCGGCCGGAATCGGGATTGTGGACAGCGTTCTAGCGGTCGAGGCCGCGCGCCGCGAACCGGTACGCGAGCGACTGCTCGAGTATCGATTGGAGGGGTCGTTTCTGCTCGGCTCATCCGATGGACCGGCGGTATCGCTTCGAGGCGTTGCCGATCGGGTGGACCTGCTGTCCGGGAACCGGCTGCGCGTCGTCGACTACAAATCGGGAACGGCACCAAACCCCAAGCGCGCGCTGCAGGTCGCGATCTATGCACTATGCGCGCGCGAACGGCTGACGCACCGCGACCATGCGCCGTGGCACATCCATGAGGCGGCGTACCTCGCCTTCGGCGGAAAGCGTCGCGTCGTCGCCGTGGTCGAACCGGGAGCCTCGGACGCCGACACGGTGCTGGCGGATGCGCGCAGCAGGCTGTTCGACCTCCTGAACGCCATTGGACGCGGGGAGTTCCCGGTGCGTCCGTACGATCCCGTCATCTGTCGTTCTTGCGCGTACGCGGCTGTGTGCCGCAAGGACTCCGTGCGTGATGAGTAGCCCCTGGCTGCCCTTCGACGACGACCCTGGCGCCACGGAGTCCCGGATCGCCGCGCGTGATCGCGCCGCGCGCGCCCGAGCCGTGGACCCGCGGTACAACGTGGTGCTCGAGGCCTCGGCCGGCACCGGGAAGACACGCGTGCTCGTCGAGCGGTACGTGAATCTCCTGTGTCAGGGCGTACATCCCTCCAACATCCTTGCCCTCACCTTCACGCGCAAAGCCGCGGCGGAGATGCGTGAACGTGTGCTGGCACGCCTGCGGGAAGCGGCGTTGCAGGGAGCGATTGCCCCGGCGCGATGGCGCGAGCTTCGCGATCGGATGGCCGACATTGCCATCGGGACGATCGACGCGTTCTGCTTGTCGCTGCTTCGGGAATTTCCGCTCGAGGCCGACCTCGATCCTGGTTTCAGGATCGCCGACGATACCGAGGTCCCGCGGCTCATTGACGAGTCGCTCGATCGCGCGCTGCGGGTCTGCCGGCGCGTGGCGCGCGACGACGAGCACGTCGCGCTCGTGTTTGCCCTGCTGGGCGATCGGCGGACACGAGCCGGCCTGTCAGTGCTGCTGAACCGGCGTCTCGTGGCGCCGGCCGCACTCGCCAGGTATCTGGCGGGCGGCCGGCGGGATCTCAGCGTAGCGCTCGTGGTCCGCCGTGCTGCCGGCGCTCTCCTCGACGTGTTCGCATCCATGCCCGGCGGACTCGATCGCTTCCTGGAGTCCGGACCTCCGGAGCCAGCCTTTCTCGTTCTGGGACGGGCCCTCCGCGCGCTCGACACAGCGCGGCGCGCCAATGGACCCGTGGGTCCGGAGACGCTGCAGATGGCGTTCGCGCGGGTTCGCGATCACTTCCTCACGCAAGAGGGTCAGCCCCGCAGCCGGCTGCCGTACGCCAAGGCCGTGTTCGTGTCGGCATCCGACTGGGAGGTCCACAAGGGCCTCGTGATCGGCCGGGCACAGGCGATCGTCGACGTGTGGGACACGTATCGGCGGGACGTGAATGCCCTGGTCTCGCGGGGTGTCTGGCGCATGTTTCACATCGCCGACACCGAATATCGCCGTACGCGGGAGGGGCACGCCGTGCTCGACTTCGCGGACGTGCTCGAGCGCGCCCTCGACCTGCTGCGGCAGATGGAGGAGTTCGCCCAGAGCCGATTCCGCCTCGAGTCCAGATACCACCACGTGCTCGTGGACGAGTTCCAGGACACGAGTCGCGCACAGTGGGAGCTGATATCCCTGTTGACCCGGGCTTGGGGTGAAGGCGCAGGCCTGGCTCACGCCGGTCCGCTCCCCCCTTCGATCTTCATCGTCGGGGATCGCAAGCAGTCCATCTATCGCTTTCGGGATGCCGACGTGTCGGTGCTGCGGGAGGCCCGCCGTCACCTGGAGACGCTGCGCCCGGACGGCGATGTGCGGCGGTCCATTTCGCGCAGCTTTCGATCGGTGCGGGCGCTGCTGTCGTTCGTGAACGATGTGTGCGCGGAAATGGATGACGCCCCGCTGCGTCGCGACGCGTTCGTGTACTCCGAAGAGGATCGATTCCCGCTCGAGGATGCCCCACCGGAGCAGCCCGGCGTGCTCGGCGTGATGACCGCCGACAGCGTGGAGGCGTGTGCCGGCATGGTTGCCGGCGAGATTGCTCGCTTGATTGCGGATGAGACCCCGGTGCGGGACCGCGACACCGGCGTACCGCGGGCCGTGCGTCCCGCCGACGTGGCCATTCTCTTCCGCACCCGCGAAAGTCACCGCGAGTTCGAGGTGGCGCTGACGCGTCGTGGTATCGCCTCCTATGTTTACAAAGGGCTCGGCTTTTTCGATGCGGACGAGATCAAGGACGCACTGGCCACGATCTGGTATCTCGCTGAGCCACACTCCGATCTGCGGGCGGCAGCATGGCTGCGCTCGCGCTTCGTCCGACTCTCCGATGAGGGGCTGCGCCGACTGGCACCTGGGACAGCCGCATCGCTGTCTGGAGCAGACGACCAGACGGCGTCGCGGCTCGACCCTGACGATGCGGATGTGTTCCGGGCGGCTCGTCTGGCCGCAGCGCAGTGGCGTGGGCTCGTGGATCGCATGCCTCCCGCGGAGCTCTTCGATGTCGTCCTCCGGGAATCAGCCTATGCCGTGGAGATGCGCGGCCCTCGCGTGGAGCAGGCGCGCGAGAATCTGAAGAAGCTGCGGGGATTGGTGAGGCGCATGCAGAATCGAGGCTACGCGACCCTGGCGCGCGTCGCCGCGTACCTCGACCGGCTCGCGATTGGGGACGAGGCACACGCGGTGGTGGACGCACTCGACGCCGTGAGTCTGATGACCGTACACGCGGCGAAAGGCCTGGAGTTTCCCGTCGTGTTCATCGTCAACCTTGCCCGCGGTACCGGGGGCCGCTTGGATCCTATACGTGTCGGCGCCGATCCGTCAGACGAGGCGTCCGTCTCTGTGGGGGACTTCCGGTCCGAGTCGGATCAGGACGAAGCCGCGCGAGAGCGGGAGGAGACCAAGCGCCTCCTCTACGTGGCGTTGACGCGCGCCCGTGACCGGCTCTATCTGTCGGCGACGCTCAAGGAAGGGCGCGTGCAGCCGGGTCGCGGCAGCCTTGCCGACGTGCTGCCGGCGACGCTCCTGGAACGGTTCGTCTTCGCGGCGCAGTCAGACGGGCGCCGGGGAAGTGACGTGTCGCAGGGGGATGGTGCGATTGTCGATGGGTACACGGCCCCTCCCGTTCTCCAGTGGCAAGGGTCCTCAGGTAAAGCCCATGTATTCCATGTCGTTCACGACGACGGACAGATGGTCCCCTCTTTGCGGGAGAGATCGCGCCAGGGCATTCCTGCCGAGATGGGGAGTCGGGACACGCGTGCCATCGAGTGCGACTTCGGGCCGATTCCCGATGTCTCCCGGCCAAGGCGGTCCGTAGGGGCGGCTACGTGGGAGGACGCGGCTCCGCACGAACCGGAGCTCTCAACGGGTCGGGTATCCAGCCGCGCGCTCGGCATTCTCGTACACCGGCTCTTGGAGTGCGCAGGTTCAGCGGCCGATATTCCGGACGAATGGCTTCGCGGATGGCTTTCGAGCACGATTCGAGCCGAGGGCTCGACCGTACCGCTGGACCCCGCCGGGCAGGCCGACTCAGCCGTTGAGCTCTTCCGTCACTTGGTCGGCCGGTCCGACGTGCGCCAGATCTATGCTGGCGGGACGCCGCTGCACGAGGTGCCATTTGCCATGGTGAACGACGGAGTGGTGCTGCGGGGCACGATCGACTGCCTCGTGCGGCAGCCCGACCGGGTCATCGTGCTCGAGTTCAAGACGGGTCGCCCGCGTCCGGAGCATCGGACGCAGTCGGATCTGTACGCGCGGGCGGCGCAGGACCTGTTTCCCGGGCTCGCTGTCGAAACACGGCTGATCTATGCGGAATCTAGCGAGGAAACGGAGCGGAACCCTGTGGCCGGCTTCGAGGTCTAACAGGGTAATGAATCTCTCTCCCAGAGCCGGCACCCATCAGGGGTCAATGGCGCTGCTCGCGCTCGAGACACTGCCGTGCGGGTGTGTGGCGGGCGTCTATCAGACGACCACCAGCGTGGTTGAGGTCGAGTTCGTGGAGGCCAAGGGGCCGTACTGCTTGTTTTCCCACCATCGCACAGGCGAAGTGACACGGCTGGGCATGCTGTACCGTGTTCTTGCCGAAACGGCCGAACCGCTGGTTTGATTGTCCACGTTCTTGGGGGGCGGGACCAAATTACATTGCGCCCTGCCGAATGCATTTCATAGAATCGTCTTTTTAGGGAGTAGGCCATTGACGACGAAAGAGGAGTCCCGAGTGGCGCTGACCTGTCCCAGTTGCGGGAACGACCAGAATTTTCTGGTCAAGACGCTGCAGATGCACGTGGTCCATATGGAGGACTCCCGCGTGGAGGTCTCCGAGGAAGGCCGCCCGGCCGTGCTCGAAGTGCTCTGTGACGAGTGCGAAACGGCGCTCAACTACGAGGAAATGGACGAGGGAGTCCGAAAGGAGTTGCAGCTGACGTTGGGCGCGCGCTGACGTTCGTCTCCCCACCTTTCAATCCCTTCCCTTCGTCCTCTCCCTGACTGGTCCGGCGAGGCCTTCGGCCCGCATTGCACATGCGTCAGCGTGGAAGTGTGACGGGCGGTCGTGATAGACGACCGGGGCACCCGGTTGCCGTTGCTCCTGCTTTCGGACGGCGGGCTGTGTGCCGGAGCCGATGTCGTGCGCTCGTACGAGTGAGGTGCGAGGCCGACCGCAAGTGGTCCGGAGGGGGCAGACGTTGGGCGAGAAATCGCCCCATCGAGAGTAGGACCGAGACGGGGCGACCATTGACATCTCCCCAACCGACCCCTATCGTTACAGCAGTTTCATGCGTGAACGTATCTCTCGACACGCCTCGAGCGATCGCGTGACGGCGATGGCCATCGACGACCGAGGGCTCTCGGCGGAGTGTTTCGCCGACGAAGTCGTGATTGACTTTCCCTCGATGCTGCCGGCCGTGGATCGCATCCGCAGCGCATTCGTGGCGGAGGAACGGCCGCTGCCGCTGCGCGCGGCGATCGGGCTCTCGCGCCGTGAGGCGCGTTATGGAGCACTGGTGCCGCTCGAGGTACCCGTTCGCTCCACCTGCCGACACTGCGGTGGCCGCGGTGGCTCGTGGTCCGAGGCGTGCAGCCATTGCAACGGGAGCGGCGTGGAACTCCGGCGTCATCGGCTGAAGGTGGCCGTCCCCGCGGGCGTCATGGATGGCGCGCGCTTTCTCTTCACGGTTGCGCCGCGTCGCTATCCGCCGACACGAATCGAGCTGCGCGTGTTCGTCGAGGACGCGCGCCGCGCCACATAACACCCCTCACGCCCAGGCGATATCGAGGCGATCAGGTCATTACACGTGGAACGCCACGTCGAGCTTCTCGCTATTCTGGCTACGCTCTGGGGTGCGCTCACGATGCTGGTGGGGCTGTCGATGCTGCTGCTCGCGGCCGGTGTTCTGGCCGAAGTGCTGACGGCCCGTGGAGAGGTCGCCCTGGCGGCCGGCGTGACCGCCTGGATGTTCACGATCCTCGGCGCCTTCGCGCTCATCTGGGGAGGGGCGCACGTCTGGACGGCTGCCCTGCTGCGCCGCCGGCTCTCCTATGGGCGGGTCGTCGCCCTGGGCCTGGCGGTCGTCAACCTGATTCTCCTGCCGTTCGGCACCGCGTTGGGCATCTACGCGCTCTGGGTGCTGCTGGCCGAGAGGGGCCGGCAACTCTTCGAGCCGGTGCTCCCTGCCGCGACGCGATAGAATCGAGTCGTATGGCATCTCCTGTCGATCGCGACGCGGTCCTGAACGCGCTTCGTGTGGTCGTGGACCCCGATCTCCGCCGCGATATCGTGTCGCTTGGCTTCGTGAAGGACCTGGAGCTCACTGGCAGCCGGGTGTCGTTCACGATCGAGCTGACCACGCCCGCGTGCCCGGTGAAGGACCAGCTGCGCGAGCAGGCGACCGCGGCAGTGCGTGCGCTGCCAGGAGTGAACGACGTCGAGGTGCAGCTGACCGCGAAGGTGCGATCGGCGTCGGCGCCGGAAACGGGGCGTCCGCCATTGCCTGGCGTGAAGAACGTCATTGCGGTCGGAGCCGGAAAGGGAGGCGTGGGCAAGACCACGGTCGCCGTGAACCTTGCGCTGGCCCTCCAGCGGTGCGGCAGCCGCGTGGGCATTCTGGACGGCGATATCTATGGGCCGAACGTGCCGCTGATGCTCGGGTTGAGCACCCAGCTCACCACGGACGGGCAGCGCATCGTGCCGGCCGAGAAGTTCGGCGTGCAGGTGGTCTCGATTGGCTTTCTGACTAACGACGACGCGCCAATCATCTGGCGCGGACCGATGCTCCACGGGGCCATCCAGCAGTTCTTCCGCGAAGTCGCGTGGAAGGATTTGGATTACCTGATCGTAGACATGCCCCCTGGCACGGGTGACGTCGCCTTGAGCATCAGCCAGACCGTGCCGGTCGTCGGCTCCATCGTCGTGACCACGCCCCAGAGAGTGTCGCTGGCCGACAGCAGGCGTGCGGTGCGGATGTATCAGAAGCTCAACATCTCAACGCTGGGCATCGTGGAGAACATGAGCTATTACGCCTGCACGAATTGCCATCATGAATCGGACATCTTCGGCCATGGCGGGGGTGAAGGCCTCGCCACCAGCATGGAGGTGCCCTTTCTGGGGCGTCTGCCGTTGTACCAGGCCATTCGCGAGGGTGGCGACGCCGGCGTCCCCCTTGTGGTGGCCGAGCCCGGCTCGTTGGCGGCCAGGGCGTTCATGACGGTGGCGGAGCGAACGGCGTCGCAGATCTCGATTGCCGCCCACAAGGCTGCTGAAGCCAACCGGGGGAAGATTCCGTTGATTCCTGTGCGCTGACCGGTCACATCACGACGTCGGTCGAGCGGGCATGCCCGGTGTGGAAGCACCGCGGTTTGGAGGTGTGGAGCCGCCCGGCTGATGTGGTGCCTGTCATGGCGTTCGGCTGTCTCTTGCCGCTGCTCGTTTCAACACCGCGAGTCCGACGCCTCCCAGGATGAGCGTCGCCGCGACGAACAGTCTTGCCGACAGCCGCTCGCCAAGCAGCACAATCCCGCCCGCGGCGGCAATCACGGGCACCGATAACTGGACGGTGGCGGCGCGAATCGCGGTCAGGCCTGGCAGCGCGGCGTACCAGACGACATAGCCAAGCGCAGAGGCCAGAGCGCCAGATACGATGCCCAGTACGACGCCGGTACTCGTCAAGGTCACGGGCGCCTGCGCGGTGGCAACGACGCTGACCGCCAGAGCCAGGGGAGCGGCCCGTGAGAAGTTTCCTGCATTCGCAGCCGTGGCGCTGATTGTGCTCCGGCCCCGCAAGGTATAGAAGCCCCACGCTACGCCTGCCGTGACCATGAGCGCGGATCCGAGCACCGGAGGCGCAGTCAGCCCCGGACTCGCGAGGTACACGAGACCTGCCAGCGCACATCCGAGTCCTCCCCATTCCGGAGGCGTTGCCCTGTCTCCTTGCCACAGCGCCAACCCGATCATCGTGGCTTGCACCGCCCCGAACAACAGGAGCGCTCCGGCGACGACATCGATAGTGGCGTACGCGTACGAAAACGTGACGGCATACACGGCGAGGGCCGTGGCCGAGGTCCAGTCGCCTCCGCCTCGCGTGTGCGTCCGGGACAGTGCTGCCAGCGGCACCAGCATCGCGGCTCCCGACAGCAGACGGATGCTCGTGAAGCTGGCGGCGTCGATCGTTCCTCCGCCAAGAGCCAGGCGGCACAGGATCGAGTTCGAGGCGAACGCCAGGAGCGCGATCGCGGTATAGATGCCCGTACGGGCGGCAACAGGAGCCGGCACCGCAGACGAGCTTAGCAGTGAAGCACCGGCGTGAGAACCTCCGAGATCGTGAAGGTGTCCCCTGCTGATCCGGTTGTTTCAGCACACGATGAGATCGTGTCCGCGTGGTGGCGCCGATGTGCCCCTGCGGCTCGCTCCCGACGACTCGCGCGGTAAAGCGCATCCTCCACCTGCCGCCAGCGACCCGAGCTGGGTCCCGCAACCCAGCTCGGTCCTCACGCTCCGGATGCGTTTTGCCCGACTCCTGTCGCGCGAGTCGTAGGTCGCGTCGCCGCAGGGGTACATCGACACACATAGCCACCATTGATTGGCATGTGCTGAAAACAACCGGACGCGCAAGCTGTCTAGAAACGAACCCGAACGCCTGCCTGGACCAGACGCGGGGAGCCTGGGAGGATTCCGCGAGAGCGATCGGTGATGAACAAGGTGTCGAGGACGTTCTTGACCGTCGCGAACACGGTGGCCCGCCGGAACGCGTAGTTCACGGCGCCGTTCCACACGGTATAGCCGGGCAGGAGGCCACGCTGGCCATCTGGCGACGGCGTCACGGTGTTCAGGTCGTCGCCGAACTGGTCGCCCGTCCGCACGGCTTCGACCAGTGCGTCGAACCCGGAGGCGTGCGCATATCCAATCCCGATGCTTGCGAGATGGGCAGGCGCGTACGGCAGCCGGTTTCCACTGACACTGACATTGTTGAATCCGGCGATGTTGCTGAAACGCACGCCGGTGAAGCTCGCGACGGGCAGGTACGTATAGCCGGCCCGCACGGAGACGTTGTGCGCGGTGTTGAACATGGACGCGCTGTCGATGCGGCCGGTCAACTCGACGCCGCGGTGCACCGTTGCGCCGCCGTTCGTCAGCGTGGCCCCCACGCCCCCTGCAAGGCTTGCTGGAACGATCTGGTTCTCGTAGTCCAGGACGAAGACGGTGGCATCGAGCCGCGCACCTGGACGAATCGTGCTGCGGAATCCGACCTCGTAATTCCAGCTCAGCTCCGGATCCAGATCCACGAGCCCGCCGGTGTTCGAGATGATGTCTTCCGTTCGGGGAGGCGCGAAGCCCCGGTGTACGCCTGCAAACAACGTGAGCCGCTCGCTGGCGGCGTGGGAGAGGCCGATACCAGGGACGAGATGCGTGAGCTCGGTCGCGCCGGCGATCCCGACACCGCCGCCGGCAAGCCGATTCGTGCGCTCGTAGCGGACGTGCTCCATCCTCACGCCCGGTGTGATGGTCCAGCCGCCGAGCAGGAAGCGATTCTGCACGAAGCCGGCATACGCCGCGTTGGTGCGCAGGTTGTCTTCGACCAGGACACCGCTGCGGGCGGTCGGCGAGGCACCGTTCTCCTGCCGCCGGTCCTGCATCTCGTAGTGCAGTCGGACCCCGATGTCGGTCTCGGAGGCGGATCCAAAGGCGCGGTGGTGGACGCGCAGCCGCGGCTCGACACCTCCGGCATGGTAGCGGCGCAGGCGCCCCTGATTACCGCACGTCGTGTTCAGGTTCTCCATCCCGCCGCACAGCGGATTTGCGGCGTCGTTCGGCCGCTGGGCCGAGTTGCTCGATTGCCGCCACCAGTGCCGCCGCAGCGTGCTGAAGTACACGTTCGTGGTGAGCGCGGTGTTGCCAGAAATCGCGTAGGCGTGGGTGGCCGATGTACCGGCTCGGTCGACGTAGAAGAAATCGTTCCTGAACGCGTTTCCCCGGGGATTGGCCTCGTACTCGTCCTGACGCAGGCCGGAATAGGTGACGTTCGAATCCTCGCCGTAGTAATTGGCGCGGAAGGTCCAGATCTGGCCGTTGCCGGCCTTGCGCACGACCTTCGCGTTCACATCGTTCACCTGCGAGCTCACGTGGTCGCGCGCGCCGTCTCCCTGTTTGCGCAGGTAGTCGAACAGGAAACCGGTGCGCCCGATGGTGCCGCCGTAATTGCCCTGACCGTTGAAGTAGGCGCGATTGCCTCCCGTCACGCTGATGGATCCCGACGGGGTGGGCGGGGGAGCCGGTGTGATGTAGTTGATCAGGCCGCCCACGGTTTGAGGACCGTACGCGATTTGCGCGCCGCCCTTCATCACCTCGATGCGTTCGAAGCGATCGATCGGCGGGTGATAGTACGAGGCATTGTCGCCGTAGGGCGCATACGCGAGCGGGATGCCGTCTTCGAGCAGCAGCACCTTGCTGGAGCGTGTGGGGTTCACGCCGCGCAGCCCGATGTTCGGCCGGAGTCCGAACCCTTCTTCGTCGCGGACGTGCACGCCGGCCACCTTGCGGAGAGCCTCATTGGTGGTCATGATGCGGCCGCGCTCGAGCGTGGTCCTGTCCACGATGTCCACGGATCCTGGCAGGCGTCGGAGCGTTTCGTGGCTGCCACTCACCTCGCTGGCGAGCACGACCACGTCTTCGGTGAGGTCGCCTATCCGGAGCACGAATGGCAGGTGGAGATGGGCGCCGCCGGTGAGCGACACTCGCTGTGCCGCAACCGCGAATCCCGCGCTCGTGGCTGTGACGAGGTAGTCGCCCGGTGCCAGCTCGTCGAGCCGGTACTTGCCGTTCCGGGTCGTCGTGCGGCGCTCGGTCCCGAGCGCTTCGTGCCAGACGGTCACGAGCGCCGTGGGAACGAGTGCGCCCGTCTGGTCCAGCACGTCCCCGGTCAGCGACGCGTGGCGCGTCTGGGCCTGCAGGGGATGGGCGGCGGCGTATCCTGCGAACGACGCGGCCAGCACGAGACGAATGACGAAGCGGCGCATGAGGGCGTGGGCTCCTGAACGGCGGCCCGTCAGTCGGACGGGGTCTGCCGGGGTGCAAATACGACGCGGCCGGATGTCGACCGGTCTCTAATACTGAGACTCAGTCTCAGTATCGCCACGTAGCGTATATCCGACCTCTCCGGTCCGTCAAGCAGGGAATTGCGGGGTGTCAACGCGAAGTAGAAATGTCCCCTTCCACGTCAACAGCAGGTAATTGCGGGGGAGGTTGCGGATATCAGCCTCGACATCGCTCGCAGTGGTCCGAGTCGCCGTCGATCACCGGGACCCGCGACTGGTTTTACCGTTACGATCGTCGATGTGACCCACGCCGAACTTCCTTTCACGAAGCGCACGCTCGGCAACGGCCTCGACGTCATCGTGCACGAGGACCATCACGTCCCGATTGTGGCGGTCAACGTGTGGTACCGCGTCGGCTCGAAGAACGAGCGCCCGGGGCGGACGGGATTCGCCCATCTGTTCGAGCACCTCATGTTCGAAGGCTCGGAGCATTACGACAAGGGCTACTTCCATCCGCTGCAGCAGGCCGGCGCTGCGTTGAACGGGTCGACCAATCCGGATCGCACCAACTATTGGGAAGTGGTGCCGACCAACGCGCTCGATCTCGCCTTGTGGATGGAATCGGACCGGATGGGCTATCTGCTGCCGGCGCTCACGATGCAGAAGTTCGAAACGCAGCGCGACGTCGTGCTGAACGAGCGGCGTCAGAACTACGAGAACCGGCCGTATGGCCTTGCCACCATGGCGATAGTCGC
>CAZDLW010000021.1:0-36840 GCA_964505975.1 uncultured Bifidobacteriaceae bacterium
CGAGATCTATCTCGTGCCGGACGAGGTCTGGCGACGGGTCGAGGCGGGCGACGGAGGCGGACAATCGCCGGCGCCAGCCGCCACGCAAGCCCGTAGGCCGGCCAGTATAGTAATCCGTTTTCGAACCAGTCAAGGGTCCGGGCTATCATGAAGCATCTGGGACAGTTCGTTGGCCGCAACGCTGCTGCGGGGTTCTCCCGGGCAGCGCGGAGGCGGGCAGGGCCGCCCGCCAGGCACGGCTTCGTCAGATTAGACACCGTTTTCGATGATTCGATTCGAGACCCTCCTGGAACAGGTGCGGAGCTACAGTCCGAACGCAGATCTGGAGCTGCTGCGTCGGGCGTACGTCTTTTCGGCCCTCGAGCACAAGGGCCAGATCCGCCATTCCGGGGAACCGTACCTGATTCATCCACTCGAAGTAGCCAGTCTGCTGGCGGACATGAAGCTCGACGTCACGGCGGTGGCTGCAGGGCTGCTGCACGATGTCGTCGAGGACACGCTGACAACGCCAGAGCGCATCACCGAGCTCTTCGGGCCCGAAATCGCCCATGTCGTCCAGGGGGTAACGAAGATCGGTGCCATTCCGTTCTCGTCCAGCGAGGAGCGGCAGGCGGAAACCTTCCGCAAGATGCTGCTGGCGATGGTCGACGACATCCGGGTCATTCTCGTGAAACTGGCGGACCGCCTCCACAACATGCGGACGCTCCACCACCTCCCCGAAGAGCGCCGCATCAAGATCGCTCAAGAGACGCTGGATATCTATGCCCCGATCGCCAACCGGCTTGGGATGAGCAAGGTGAAGAACGAGCTGGAGGAGCTCTCGTTCAGGTATCTGGAACCCAAGGCGTATGAGTCGCTGCGGGCCAAGGTCGAGGCCAAGCGGAAGAGCGCCGAGGGTGTCATCGACGAGCTGACACGGACGCTGCGCGCCAAGCTCGAGGACGCGCAGGTGCCGGTCGTCACCGTCGACGGCCGTATCAAGCGCCTGTACAGCATCCACCTGAAGCTCAAGCGGCAGAAGATCGACATCGAACGCGTGTACGACTTCGTCGCCCTGCGTGTGATCACCGAGTCCGTGAAGGACTGCTACGCGACGCTCGGGATCATTCACCAGATCTGGGCGCCGGTGCCGGGCCGTATCAAGGACTTCATTGCGATGCCGCGGCCGAATGGCTACCAGTCGCTGCACACGTCCGTGATCAGCGAGCATGGCTTTCCCTTCGAAGTGCAGATCCGCGCGGAGGAAATGCACCGACGCGCCGAGGAGGGGATCGCGGCGCACTGGAAGTACAAGGAGGGTCGCATCGGTGATCAGCGCGACGAACGGTACTTCTCATGGATGCGCCAGCTCCTCGAGGTGCAGCAGGAAGTCCGCGACCCGCAGGAGTTCCTGCAGAACCTGAAGATCGAGCTCTATCCGGAGGAGGTGTACATCTTCACGCCGAAAGGCGAAGTTCGATCACTGCCCCGGGAGGCGACTGCCGTCGATTTCGCGTACAGCATCCACACGGACGTCGGCAACCAGTGCATTGGTGCGCGTATCAACGGGCGCATGGTTCCGCTCCGGACGCGGCTGCAGAACGGCGACATTGTCGAGATCATCACCCAGGCCGGGCACAAGCCGAGCCGCGACTGGCTGGCGTTCGTCGTCACGTCGCGCGCGCGGAGCAAGATCAGGCACGTCCTGCTCGCAGAGGAACGGGCTCGCAGCATCGAGCTCGGGCGGCGATTGTTCGAAAAGGAAGCCCGGCGATTCGACCTCAATCCGAAGACGGTGTTGGAGTCGAGCGGATTCGCGAAGTTTGCGACGGAGTACGGTGCCCAGAAGCCCGAGGAACTGCTGGCCCACGTCGGCTACGGCAAGCTGTCCGCGCGAGTCGTCATTCAGAAAGCCGTGCCCGCGGAGCAGCTCAAGGAGAAGCCTCCTGAATCGAGCGTGGTCTCGGTGGTGAAGCGTGTGCTGCGGCCGGGCACCGCGGTTGAACGCATCAAGGTCCGGGGCACCGACGACGTGATGGTGTTTCGCGCAAAGTGCTGTAATCCCATTCGGGGCGAGCGGATCACCGGATACATCACACGAGGCAAGGGCGTCTCCGTTCACGCGGCGAGCTGTCCGAACGTCCTGAACCTCATGTTCGATCCGGAGCGGCGGATCGATGTCGAATGGGACAGTCCGAGCACCGATCAAGCGCCGTACACCGTGCGTCTGACCATGCAGGTCGAGGATCGCAAGGGCATGCTGGCTGAGATCAGCGCCAGGGTATCGGACATCAACACGAACATCACCAACATGGAAGCCCGAGCGGGCGCGGATCATCAGGCGCGGATCGACATGACCGTCGAGATCAGGGACGTCAAACATCTCGAGAAGGTGATCAAGTCAATCAAGGGCGTCGAAGGCGTCTTGGGCGTGGAGAGGACCGCCAGGGTGTGACAGCCCGCCTGAATGTCGGCGAGGGGCCTCATTCGAGGCGGCAGGTCACGCGGTGGGAGTGTCGAGGGACGGGAGGACGGCAATCACATCGACTTCCACACGCGCGTCGAGCGGCAGCCGCGCCACCTGCACGGTCGCGCGGGCCGGAGGGGGATCCGCGATATAGCGGCCGTATACGACGTTCACCGCGCCGAAATCGTTCATGTCCGCCAGAAAGATTGTGGTGCGAACGACATGCTCGAAGCCTGCGCCTGCAGCATGCAACAGCGCGGTGACGTTGCGCATCACCCGATCGGCCTGCGCGCTGATATCTCCGTCCACGAGCCGTCCCGTCGCCGGATCGAGGGGAATCTGGCCGGACAGGAACAGGAAGTTGCCGGCGCGAATGGCCGGTGAATAGGGGCCGATCGCCTGCGGTGCGTCGGGTGCGGAAATCGATTCGCGCACGTCACGCGGCCTTCGTGACCTTGCCGCTGCGGAGACATCGCGTGCAGACGCGGATGCGGCGTCTGGCGCCGTTGATGAGCGCACGGACCGTCTGAAGGTTCGGCTCGAACCGCCGTGGCCCTACATTGTGGGCGTGTGAGATCGTTCGGCCGGTCGCCGGCCCTTTGTCGCAGATTGCACACCGCTTTGCCATGATGTCCTCGTGGAGCGTGCCGTCCCCCCCGTGTCTCGCGCCGCCGCGCGAACAGCCCGGACATCAGCAGTATCACCGGGATCCCGGTTGAGGGGCAGGTAATCGGTCGGGCGATAGAACGCCCGGCGCAAACCACGAATTATAACAGGTTCAGGGGACGATCAACGTCGTGCTCCGGTCTTGGTCTTGTTGGTCCTCGCTTCGGCGTCGCGCCGCAGCCGCCCGATTTGCCTGAAGCAGTCTGCCCATCAACGCCAGGTAGCTCGCGTGCGAGCCATCGTCCCCATGCGTGCGAGTCTCACGGGCCCCTTGTTCGATGGCCCGCAGTACCGTGGCTGCTTCACGTTCCTTCACGGAAGCGCCTTCGCGTCGGATCTCTTCCAGCATCTGCACCAGCTCGCGCGCGAGACGTTGAGCCGGGAGCGACTGCGGGGTGTGCTCGTAGACGATGCCGCGAGCCGCCGTTTCGAGCGTTGCGGCGACGGCCGCTGCCGCATCCGCGACATCGTCGTCCACGAGCGGCGCCAGGCTCTCCGGTTGATGCCGGGCGATCAACGCGTGGAACAGGAAGAAGAGCTGATGCTGGCGTTCCGTGAGGTTGCCGATCGTCGGAAGCAGAAGCGCCAGGTCGTGTTGCTGCTGCCGCTTCACCGCGGCGGCCGGGTGTTCGCGGGCCGACGCCAGATACGGGCAGTCGGATGGGCAATCGATCTCGGTCAGTCGTTTCGTGCCACAACAGAGGGCGCAGATAACCTGCCCGAGGGCCGGGCATTGCCGACGAGGTTTGCGCTGGCGGCACACGGGGCAGGGCACGTCTCAGAATCGCACATTGTCCCCTTGGGAGCAAAGAGTCGCCGCTGCATTGCCCGTACTCATGAGGCTTCGTACACTTTCGGCAGATTTAAAGGCAAATTCGCTCGGAATAGGGTTTGCACCGTCCTTTCCTGAGATCTTGAGAGCGTTCATGGCCGATGTGCTTTTCCGAAGCGAATCGCCGACCGAATACTTTCGCGAGCTCGTGGAATCGGCAATGCAGCGTCAGCAGCTGTCGGCGCACGAGTTGACGTCTTTTTACGTCGTGAACCTCCTCGCTGGATTCGTTCGCTCGGCGTCAGTTGACGATCGTCCCCTGGGCGTTCAGTTTGTCCAGGCGTTGCAGGCGGCCGGCGACGCACAGCGAGACGGCTTGCGCATGGTCGGTGACCTCTCGCTCTTCATTTCGGGTTATTTCTCCGACAGCCTGAATCGTCGGCTGGTTGACGTGGACTATTACATCCAGCTCGGGGGGCTCGCCTACGGATCACTTGCGCGTGGTGGCGACGATACCCTTGGAGACGTGTTCGACGAGCTCTCGGAGAAGTTCGTTGCTTTCGTGGACGTGCTCTGCGAGGTCAGCGAGCGCACGGCTCTGACCACGAACACTGATCTTCTGCGGCTCTACGAACGGTGGCTCCGAACGCGGAGCCGCCGAAGCGGAAACCTCCTCGCCTCTCGAGGAATCGTTCCAAACAGCGCTGTCGGTAGCCATTTCATACAGTAGAGCTGGTAAGGCTCCGTCACGACTATCCAACAGTCGTCGGTGGCTCCCCTTGCTAGCTGGTTCTGCCTGCACTCCGTGCGCTCCGTGCAGCGTCTTGGACGGCTCCGCCTGGCTACAGTGCCTTCTGCCCTCTGAACGTCGTGGAGAGACTGCTCGAAAAGTGACTCGTTCGCACAAATTTCTCTCCGTTTGCCAGCCGTCTCGGGACTCAGCCGATGACTGCATATTCCAGGACACATTGTAGATATTTCTACAACTCAGTTGCGCGTCCGCTGTCATCAACCCGATCGATGACGCTCGGATCTGTCAAATCGATGACATCTTCGAGGTTTACTGACGAAGAAGCGTGAAAGTATCTGAAATAAAGCCATTTAGCAGCTCTAGAGCTTGTGAGGCCGATTGGCCAGCTGCCAGATCATGAACCCCATGGTTTGTTTCGAGTCGGATCCACAGGGCACGATCGTCATTTTGTTGGCGTCCTCGAGAGATGACAGCTCAGTGCCAAACCTCGTCCCCACTTCAGGCGTCTAAAGGGCATATCTGGCGATTGCTGACGCTTCGTCGGCGCAGAGAGACCAGAAGTTATTTATACATAGGCACTTATGCTTAGATCATTCATTCGAAGATGCACACGGGTCGCTGAATCGGCGCACGGCGACAAGCAGTAGAGCGCAGACGAGGCTCTTGGGCGTCTAAATTGCATACCGGATGGAATCATAACGACCTCGCAGAGGGAACACCGGGCGAGACGTGAAGGGAGCGGCAGGCATTATGGCTACTAGGACGAAGAGAAGGAGCGCGGCACGGACGAGCCGCTATAACGAGCTCAAGAGCATGCTCGAGAACCGCCGCCGCGAATTGAAAGAGGCCGTCAAGGGCAAGATGCGGGACGTCCGGACGGATACGGCGAAGGAACGCGAGGTCCTCGACCAGGGAGAGAGTTCTGAGATCGACATCCAGGAGGACATCGAGTTCGCGCTTATTCAGATGAAATCCGAGACGTTGAACAAGATCGATGCAGCCCTCCGGCGGCTGGAAGAGGGTACCTACGGCGACTGCTTCGAGTGCGGCGAGGAAATCTCGGAGGCGCGGTTGCGGGCACTCCCGTTCGCGGTCCGCTGCAAGGATTGCGAGGAGGCTCGGGAGACTGCCGAGCAGCGCGAGCGGGCCCTTGCACGGCGCGGGTCTTCGGCGTTGTTCTTCGACATGTCCAACTGAGAGACAGGCGCCACCGAGGCCGCGGCCACCGGGTGCGGGAGCGGAGACGTTCCCGGCGTGCGGGACGGCACGCGGCGGTCAGCATCGGCCGGCGTTTTTCCCGGCCGTTTTCCATGAGGCACCGGATCGTGTCGATCCGGTGCTCCTTCCACGTGCGCAGCTCCTTGCGCGATTTCGAGAACTGAGCGAGCATCCGGTCATGAGCGATCTGGTTGATCCTCCGGCGTTGGAGGAGCTGTCGGGTGAGGACCGTCCAATAGACGTTCCCGATATCGTTCCCATCCTTCCCCTGCGCGACACCGTGCTCTTCCCCAACTCGTTCACGCCGTTGGCCGTGGCGCGGGAAAGCTCGGTCAGGCTGATCGACGAGGCGATTTCCGGGGGCAAATTGATCGGTGTCTTCACGCAGCGGGACGCCTCGGTCGAGGAGCCGGATCAGAGCGACCTGTATCGCGTCGGTACGGCCAGCCACATCCACAAGATGTTCAAGCTGCCCGATGGCAGTCTTCGACTGATCGTCCAGGGCCTCGTCCGGGTCACGCTGGACGAGATGGTGGAACAGAGACCGTACCTGCGCGGCCGTGTCAATCCTGCGCCCGAAGCGCTGCAGGACGCGGACCGGCTCGAGATTGACGCGCTCCTGCGGAACATCAAGACGAACTTCCAGCAGGTCGTGCTGCTGTCTCCGCTGCTCTCCGACGACTTGCAGACGCTCGCTGCGAACATCAGCGAACCAGGCCGGCTGGCGGATTTCATCGCATCCAGCCTGACCACCATCGTGACGCCCGTCAAGCAGGAAGTGCTCGAAACGCTCGACGTGCGCGCGCGCATGGATGCGTTGAACAGGATCCTGATCAAGGAGCTCGAGGTCCTGGAGCTGGGATCGAAGATTCAGTCGCAGGTGCAGTCCGAGGTCGGCAAGAACCAGCGCGAGTACTTCCTGCGCGAGCAGTTGAAGGCGATCCAGAAGGAGCTCGGCGAGGGGGACGATCAGACACGGGACATCGAGGAGCTGCAGCGGAAGATCGATGCAGTCGGGATGCCGGATCCCGTGAAGAAAGAGGCGATGCGCGAGCTCGATCGGCTCGCCAAGATGCCGGTGGCAGCGGCGGAGTACACGGTCGCGCGGACCTATCTCGACTGGCTCGTCGCCCTCCCGTGGCAGAAGCGCGCCGAGGAAGTGATCGACTTGTCGAGGACCAAGCAGGTGCTGGATGCGGACCACTCGGGCCTCGAGAGGGCCAAGGATCGGATCCTCGAGTACCTCGCGGTCCGCAAGTTGAACCCTAACGTGAAGGGGCCGATTCTCTGCTTCGTGGGTCCACCCGGCGTTGGCAAGACCTCGCTCGCGCGGTCGATCGCGCAGTCACTCGGCCGTTCCTTCGTGCGGGTGTCGCTCGGTGGCATGCGCGATGAAGCGGAGATTCGCGGCCATCGCCGCACGTATATCGGTGCGCTTCCGGGGCAGGTGATTCAGGGACTCCGCCGGGCCGAATCGAAGAATCCCGTGTTCATCCTGGACGAGATTGACAAGCTCGGGTCCGACTTTCGCGGTGACCCGGCATCCGCGCTGCTCGAGGTGCTCGATCCCGAGCAGAATGTGGCCTTCCGGGACCACTATCTCGACGTGCCGTTCGACTTGTCGGAGGTGCTCTTCATCACCACGGCCAACGTGTTGGACCCGATTCCGCCGGCTCTGCGCGATCGGATGGAAGTACTGGAGATTCCGGGATATACGGAGGAAGAGAAGCTGGCGATTGCCCGGGACCATCTCGTGCAGAAGCAGATTGCCAATCACGGATTGACCCCCGCGCAGCTCACCATCACGGACGATGCACTTCGCACGGTCATTCGTGGGTACACCCGCGAGGCCGGTGTGCGAAACCTGGAGCGCGAGATAGGCGCCTTGTGCCGCAAAGCGGCCCGGCGGCGCGCGGAGGGCGACGAGTCCGCCCTGACGATTGGACCCGCAACGGTCGTGGAGATGTTGGGCGCCCCCTCGTTTCTCGACGAGGAGGTCGAGGAGCGCACGAAGGAGCCTGGTGTCGCGATCGGCCTGGCGTGGACGCCAGCTGGCGGCGACGTCCTGTTCGTCGAAGCGTCGCGCATGGCCGGGACGGGAACCCTGACGCTGACCGGGCAGCTGGGCGACGTGATGAAGGAGTCGGCTCGCGCCGCCCTTTCGTGGTTCCGCGCGCATGCGGGAAAGTACGGCGCCGATCCGGATTTCTTCAAGCACGCCGAGATCCACCTGCACGTACCGTCGGGCGCCATCCCCAAGGACGGCCCGTCCGCCGGAGTGACGATGGCCACGGCGCTGGCATCGGAGGTGACGCGCCGTCCCGTTCGCGGCGATATCGCGATGACCGGTGAGATCACGTTGTCCGGGCGTGTACTGCCGGTCGGCGGCATCAAGGAAAAGGTGCTTGCGGCCCGGCGCGTTGGCATCCGGGAGGTCATCCTGCCGCGACAGAACGAGAAGCACGTCAAAGAGGACTTGACCGACGAGCTCAGGCGCGAGCTGACCATTCATTACGTACAGAGCGTCGACGAGGTTCTGCAGCTCGCGCTGCTGCCGGCGCACAAGGCCCGGATCGAGCGGAGGACTGTTCGACGAACCGCGCGTCGCGTCTCGCCGCGCCTCCAATAGAGAATCCCTCGGAGCCAGCCAAGGGCTCTTGCCCTTGAATTCGCGTTCCTGACCGCAGAGCGGTCCAACGCTCATCGACCACCCGGCGATCGTGGTACGGGCATCACCACGAACCGGGCGCGCCCGAGCCTGGCGTCGCCCGCTCGTGCGGATCCCGCACACTTCCTTCCTTCAGCAGTACGGACTTTCTGAAACATCCGGCTTCCGTCGCACGGAATCAGGCCCGATTCCCACGGGCACGTGCGATGCGACGCGCACGCGTGCAGGGAGGGATCGCCATGAACAGAAAGTACCTGGAGATTGCCCGGGATCCTCGCATCATTCCCGGCGTGCATCGCTACTGTGACGAGTTCTGCGAGCACTGCGCGGTCAGCGATCGTTGCCTGGCGTTCCGCTGCACGACGGTGTACCGAAGGCAGCAGGGACGACGGGATTCAGAGCCGACGTTTCTGACGGGACGCGAAGCCACCGAGTTCGCGCGCGAGTTGACGGCGATCGAGGGTGTTGGCGTGCCGGGACTCGACACGGCACTCGGAGGGGAGCAGGGCACTGGAGGGCTCAGGACGAAGGATCCCTTGACCGCGCTGGCATGGGAGTATGCGCTGGGAGTGAGTCTCTGGCTCGTTCTGACGCCTGAGGAGCTGCGCCAGTTGAGTGCACGATCGTCTGGGCCTGCCCCCGAAGCGATCGTGCTCTGGCACCATCTGCGGATCCACATGAAGCTCGTGCGCGCGACCAAGGCCCACGTGCGAGCGGCTACAGGCGCCCGCCACTGGCATGACGACGCCGTAGGCTGCGCAAAGGTGGCGCTGGTGTCCCTTCAACGCTCACGCGAGGCGTTACTCCGCTTGAAGACCTCGGCCTCTGCACGAACAGTGGAGTCGCTCGTCTCGGTTCTGGACGATCTCGAGCGCGGGGTCGACGAGCGGTTCCCCGAGGCACGCTCGTACGTTCGGCCCGGCCTCGACGCGCCGGCAGCTTGAGTGCTTTCGGGATCCGGAACCGACGACGGGGAGACTCCGCAACGGTTCTCGATCGCGGATGCTGGTCCGGCCCGCGACGGTATCAGATGCCGGCGTGCAGCGCGAGCCCTGCGACGGTCTTCAGATCGAGGATCTCTCCAGATGCAATCATTCTCCAGATTGTCTCGCGCGAGAGCGGACGGGCGTCGATGTCCTCGTCTTCATCCGGCTGCGCCGCGGCATCGCCGGGCCCGGCAACGCGGAGCCCCGTAGCGCGATAGAAGTTCATCTCTTCGTCGCAGTACCCGGGCGTCGGAAAGAACGAGCCGAGTCGTTCCACACGTGCCGGGATGAGGCCGGTCTCCTCGTGGCATTCGCGGATCGCTGCCTGCTCGATCGCCTCCCCTGGCTTCAGGCTGCCCGCCGGCAACTCCCAGGCCATGCGCCCGATGGCCGGTCGGTACTGGTGCACCAGGACGATGTCGCCGGCGTCTGTGACCGGGACGATGACTACCGACCCGGGATGACGAACAATCTCTACGTCCATCTGGCTGCCGCCTGGCAGCGTGATGGATTCAACCTGGACCGTGAAGACTCGGCCTTCGTAGATTCTGCGGATGTCGTGCGGCTCGCGATGTGTGCCCATTGGTGGCCGACCCCGGTGCCCTAGTTACAGAACGCGTTCGCGCGCCACGGGCTCGATCTCGTCGAGCACGTGCTGAAGGTCGTCCGGCAGCGGAGCGACGAACTCCATCCGTCGTCCGTCGCGGGGGTGGTGGAACATCAACCGCGCGGCGTGGAGAAACGGGCGCTGCAGCCGCTGCACGGCGCGCAGGTCCCCGGGAACGTGGCGCCGTGCCCCCCCATACAGGGAGTCACCCACGACTGGATGTCCAATGCCGCTGAGGTGCACGCGGATCTGATGCGTCCGCCCGGTCTGTATGGCGACCTGGCACAATGTGACGCCCGGCAGATGTCGGGCACGGGTGATACGTGTGACGGCGTGCCGTGCATGTCTTGCCCGTGCCGACATCTTCTGGCGGTACACGGGATCGCGGCCGATGGCTGCGTCGATGCGCCGCCCCGCCTGGACGACGCCCCAGACGAGGGCGATGTACTCCTTCTCGACCTCGCGATCGTGAAACTGGCGCACGAGTTCGCGGTGGGCGGCGTCGTTTTTCGCCACGACCATCACGCCGGAGGTGCCGCGGTCCAGCCGGTGCACGATGCCTGGACGCAGCTCGCCGCCAATCCCGCTCAGATCCCGCACGTGATGGAGCAGTGCGTGTACCAGGGTTCCCGAGCCGTGGCCGGCACCCGGGTGCACGACCATGCCGGCGCGCTTGTTGAGGACGACGAGATCCGCGTCCTCGTACAGGATCTCGAGCTCTACCGCTTCTGGCACGAGGGCAGTTGCGGCTGGCGACGGCAGCGTCACCGCGACATGATCGCCTGCGCGCACGGTCACGTGGCGGCGGGCCTCCACGGGAGGCCCTTGGGCCCCGCCGCGAGACAGCGTGACGTGGCCATCGGCGATGAGCTTCTGCAGCTGGGATCGCGATCGCCCACCCAGTACCGAGACCAGGAAACGGTCCAGCCGCTCGCCCTCGTGCTCTGCCGAGACAACGAGCGCCTCGGTGCTCACGGCTCGACGCGGGTCACGAGGGATGGCATCGAGTGCGGCTCGGCCGCTCGCCCCGGCACCATTCCCGGCACGTGGGGCAATCGATTCCTGCGGCTTCTCCCGTGCGCGCACTGCCACGACGTCTCGCTGCGGTCAGGCGGCCGCTCGCCGCCGCTTGGGCACCTGGCGAGGCGTCTCCGGCGTCGCCCCGGCAAGCCAGATCAGCATCGCGAGACTGAGGGGCGCCAGCACGATCGAGATGAACTGGGACGTCGAAAACACGTCGAAGACCATGCCGCGCGGATCACCCCGATAGATCTCGATGACGTAGCGCGACAGTGCGTAGAGCAGCATGTACATCCAGAACGTCCGGCCGGCAAAGTACCTCCAGCGCCGCTCCGTGGCGAGCAGAACGCCGAGGATCAACAGCTCGGCTCCAGCTTCGTATATCTGGGTGGGGTGAAGAGGAATCCCGAGCGGCGTCCCCACGTTGGCCGCTGCCAGCGGGTTGGTGAAGACGATCGCCCACGGGACGTCGGTCGGCCGGCCGTAGCAACAGCCTGCAGCCAGACAACCGAGACGTCCAGTGACGTGCCCCAGGGCAATCGCCGGTGCGAACACGTCGCATGTCGTCCAGAACGGCATCCGGTGTCTCGCGATGTACCAGAACGCCACCAGGACTGCCGCGATGAGCCCGCCATAGAACACGCCGCCCGATCGCGCCAGGGTCAGGAGATCCTCCGGCGCACCGCGGAACTGGTCGTAGTCCGTTACGACGAGCAGGAGTTTGGCACCGATGAGTGCGGCGATGATGATGTAGATGCCCAGATCGAGGACCCGGCTCGAGTCCAGCCCCCATCGTTTCGCGCGCACCATGGCCAGGCGCAGTCCGAGCAGATACGACGCCGCAAGCAGGACGCCGTAGGAGTACACGGTGATTGGACCGATGCTGAACAGCTCTGGATACACGATGTTCTCAGTCTACCGGGGCCCTGCCAGACCGTCGAGTCGATGGTCTGGCCTGTCGAGGGCCTGCCCGTTTGACGCGTAGCCTCGCCCCGACTCCCTGGGGGCTCGGGTCACTCCGCGCGCGGTGCAGGCCGTCCCCTCGCACCGCCCAGCAGCAGGTCCAGAATCATCAGCGTTACTCCGACCGTAATGGCGGCGTCGGCCACGTTGAACGCCCAGAAGTGCCAACCGCGCCAGTAGAAATCGAAGAAGTCCAGCACATAGCCGGCGGTCGTGCGGTCGACGAGATTCCCGGCCGCGCCCCCGATGACGAACGAGAGCCCAAGGCGCGTCAGGTACTGGCCAGGCTCGAGCGTCCAGGCGTACATGGCGAGAAAGGCCAGGGCTGCCATCGCGACCACGGCGAGCGCGACGGTCTTGTACGGGAACTCCGCACTGTTCAGGATGCCGAACGCTGCGCCGTAGTTGTGAACACGTGTCAGATCGAAGAACCCCGGAATGACGGTCACGCTGTCGGACAGCTCGAACCGGTTCCGCACGACCATCTTGGTCCACTGGTCCAGCATCACCACGAGCCCTGCCACCCATGCCTGCAGCGATCGGCTCGAACGCATCCAGGACCAGCGCCGGACCACTATCGATTCACCGCTTCGGCGAGTGCCTCCACGCAGCGGTCGCACAGGCCGGACCAGTCGGGCTCGGTTCGCAGACGAGGCACATACCGCCAGCACCGCTCGCACTTCAGGCCAGGTGCCTTCTCGACCTCGACGCGCAGCTGGTCCGGTCCGTCGGTTCGTCCGGCGTCCAGCACGACCTCGGAGACGATGAACAGCGTGGGGAGCCACGCGCGGTGCTCTTCGAGGAGTGTCGCCACCGGACCAGTGGCCTCGATCACGACGCGTGCGCCGAGCGATGTGCCGATGATCTTGTCCTTTCGCTTTTGTTCGAGGGCAGCGTTCACGTCTTCGCGCACCCGCAGCAGGCGCTCCCAGGTATTCACGAGATCCCGGTCGGTGAAGGGTGCCACACGCGGGAACTCCTCGAGATGCACGGACGCCGATCGCGTCCCCGGCATATGGAGCCAGAGGTCATCGGCGGTCACCGGCAGGATGGGCGCGAGCAGCCGAGCCAGCCCATCGCAGATGAGGTACATCACGGTCTGCGTGGATCGTCGGCCACGCGATCGGGCCCCGAAGGTATACATCCGGTCTTTGGTGACGTCCACGTAGAAGGCGCTCAGATCGACTGTGGCGAGTGTGTTCAACGTCTGGAAGACCGTCGGGAAGTCATAGGTCGCGTAGGCGTGCAGAGCCCGTTCGGCCGCTTCCGCGTAGCGCGCCAGTGCGAAGCGGTCCACCGTGTCGAGCTCCTCGAGCCGCACCAGGTCGACCTCGGGATCGAAATCGTACAGGTTTGCCACGAGGATGCGGCAGGTGTTCCGCAGCTTTCGATACGCGTCCACGACGCGCGTCAGGATCTCCCTGCTCACGCGGAGTTCCTCGCTGTAGTCGCTCATCGCGACCCAGAGGCGCAGAATCTCCGCGCCGCTGTCCCGGATGACGTCCTGCGGAGCAGTGACGTTGCCGCGCGATTTCGACATCTTGCGGCCTTCGAGGTCGATGAGAAAGCCGTGTGTGAGGACCTCGCGAAAGGGAGGGCGGCCACGTGTCGCCAGCGCCACGAGGAGCGAGCTTTGAAACCAGCCGCGGTGCTGATCGCTGCCTTCGAGGTACATGTCGGAAGGCCACGTCAGCTCTTCGTACCGAGGCAGGACGGCTTCGTGGCTGCATCCGGAGTCGAACCAGACATCGAGGATGTCGCGTTCCCGCTCGAACGACGTGCCGCCACACGACCCGCACCTCAGGCCGGGCGGCACGAATTCGTCGAGGGGTCGTTCGTACCAGGCGTCCGCGCCGTGACGTTCGAACACGTCGGCGGCCGTCCGGACGATGTCGGGCGTCAGCACTGCTGTACCGCAGCCCAGACAGTCCAGTGCAGGAATCGGCACCCCCCAGGCGCGCTGGCGGGAGATGCACCAATCCGGGCGGTTCGACACCATGTTGAAGATGCGGTCGCGGCCCCAGGCGGGAATCCATCTCACCTGATGGTCGATGGCATGGCGAGCGGCGTCGCGCAACGTCCGCGTCACGCCGTCGGCAGTCGTCACGGCCGGTTCGCCGTCCATGCGCACGAACCACTGCGAGGTCGCCAGGAAAATCACCGGATTGTGGCATCGCCAGCAGTGCGGATACTGGTGTGCGAGCGTCTCGCGATGCCATAACCGCCCACGCGCCTGCAACGCCTCTTCCACTCTGGGATTGGCGTCGAACACGCGCTGACCGCCGAACAGTTCGACGGTGTCGAGGAAGTGCCCTTCCGGCCCGACCGGAGCGTAGATGTCCAGCCCGTACTTGATGCCGGTGAGGAAATCGTCCGCGCCGTGGCCGGGCGCAGTATGCACGGCGCCGGTACCGTGTTCGAGCGTGACGTAGTCGCCGAGCACGGCGACGGAGTCGCGATCGTACAGCGGGTGGCGGAACCGCAACCCCTCCAGTCCGGTTCCGGAGATGCGGGCCAGAGGGGGGCCAAGCGCCCGCCCGATCGTTTTGGCGACACGGGTGGCCAGCGCTTCTGCAACGATCACGGCCTGGCCGTCCATGTCGTACACGCCGTACTGCAATTCGGGATGAAACGCGATGGCCAGATTGGACGGTATCGTCCAGGGCGTTGTCGTCCAGATGAGCACCGACACGTGGCGGCCTGCGAGCGCCGGGAGGCGTGCCGCCATGTCTCCGGCGCTCGAGTCAGCCAGAGGGAGCTCGACATAGATCGAGGGGGACGAATGGTCGTCATACTCCACCTCGGCTTCGGCAAGCGCCGTCCGGCAATGGATGCACCAGTGAACCGGCTTCTTGCCCTTGTACACGAGCCCGCGCTCAACGAGCTTTCCAAGGGTTCGCGCGATGTCCGCCTGGTACCGGAAGCTCATCGTGACGTAGGCGTGGTCCCAGTCCCCCAGAACGGCCAGCCGCTGAAACTCGCGAGTCATGACGCCCACGAACTGTTCCGCGTATGCGCGACAGGCGCGCCGAACATCGGCCACCGACAGATCGCGTTTCCTGGGTCCGAGCTCGCGGTCCACCTTCAACTCGATCGGCAGTCCGTGGCAGTCGTAGCCCGGCACATAGGGGGCGTCGAACCCTGCCATCGTCCGGGATTTCACCACCAGGTCCTTGAGGATCTTGTTGAGCGCGTGCCCGAGGTGGATCTGGCCGTTGGCGTACGGGGGGCCGTCGTGGAGGACGAAAGTGGGGGCCCCCTTCCGCCGTTCACGGATGAGCCGGTACAGATCCATGGCTTGCCACCGTACAAGCGCTGCCGGCTCAGCCGTTTGGAGGTTCCCCTTCATCGGAAAACCTGTCCTGGGCAGGTTTACCGTGTCCTTCCACTCGGGCATAAACGATGATTCTACCCCGTGCGCCCCTATAATTTCGGAATGGCCACGCTCGAACATCCGCCGCCCGCGGCGCCCCTCGTTCACAACGAGGTGCTCGATAACGGGCTGCGCGTCCTGATTCAGGAGGTGCACACCGCGCCGCTGGCGACCGTCTGGTGTTGGTACCGGGTCGGGTCCAAGGACGAACCCCCAGGGCTGACCGGTGTGTCCCACTGGGTCGAGCACATGAATTTCAAGGGGACGACCAACATCCCCCGTGAGAAGGTCAAGGGCATCATTGAGCAGTACGGTGGCTACTGGAACGGCTACACCTGGATTGACCAGACCACCTACACGGAGACCGCCACCAGAGATGCGCTCGACCACATGCTGTTCATCGAATCCGAGCGGATGGCGAGCTGTGTCTACGACCCGGCGGACTGCGAGTCGGAGCGCACGGTCATCATCTCCGAGCTCCAGGGTGGAGAGAACGATCCCGATCAGCTTCTCGATCAGGAGCTGACCGCCACCGCGTTTCACGCGCACCCGTATCGACATCCAACGATCGGCTGGCTGTCGGATCTGGAAACGATGACGCGGGACGATCTCTACGGGTACTACCGGCGATTCTACGTGCCGAACAATGCGACGCTCGTCATCGTGGGCGACATCGATGCTGCTGCGACGATGAAGAGCGTCATTCGCCGGTTCGGTCCCGTGCAGCCGCGCGAAATCGGTCGGCGGACCCACACTCGGGAGCCCGAGCAGCTGGGAGAGCGCCGCCTGACCATCTCCAGGGAGGGCACGACCGCATATCTGAAGATTGGGTATCACACCCCGGCGGTGTTGGAGGCGGATTTCTTCCCGTTGCTGGTGCTCGACGCTGTGCTGACAGGCGCCAAGGGGCTGAATCTGTGGGCGAGCTTCAGGACGCCACCGCCGCAGCGCAGCGCCCGGTTGTATCAGGCGCTCGTGAACACCGGTCTTGCATCTGCGGTCAACGGCGGATTGGTACCCACGCAGGAACCATTTCTGTACACCATCTCGCTCACGGCCACCGAGGGCACGTCCCTCGACGAGCTCGAGGCCGCCGTTCTTGCCGAGCTCGATCGCGTCCGGGCCCACGGTGTGACTCCGTCGGAGCTGCGGAAGGCAAAGAACCAGCTTCGCGCGCGGTTGGTGTTCGAGAACGACAGCATCACCAACATTGCGCACCAGCTCGGATACTTCGAAACCATTGCCGACTGGCGTCACGCGCTGGCACTGGCGGAACAGATTGATTCCGTGACGATGGAACAGGTCGCGGCCGCGGCTGCGACCCGGCTGCGGCCTTCAAATCGCACCATCGGCAGATTCCAGCCGCTCCCCCGCGGCTCCGGCGCCGAGATGGTTGGACACGGTGCCGGCTCCGGTCCGATGTCAGGGGAGTGAGAGGCACGCACGCGAACGGGATGGCTGTGCGAAACCCGGCGCCAGTGCCGATCATGTCCGGACATTCAGACGACGGTGGACGACTCGCGCAGGCATATTGGCGGCCCAGGCGACGTGTGGACCGCATCCGGACTTCGAGGAACTGGAAATGACCCCGTCACAGGCGTTTGTGTCCGGACGAGAAGCCGAGCCAGGTCTTGCCCCTGTTCGCAAGGTCCTTGCGAACGGTGTCACGGTGACTGCCAAGGCCGCGCATACGACACCGGCCGTGACGCTGCATGCATCGATCAGAGCCGGGACGGCCTACGATCCCCCGACCGCTGGGGGGCTGGCCCATTTCGTATCGCGGGTCATCGATCGCGGCACGGCGGCACATTCTGCCGATCAGATTGCCGAAGAGCTGGACAGTCGCGGCGTCTCGCTGGCGATCTCGGTGAACCGGCATGCCCTTTCGCTCGTCTGCACCTGTCTCACTGCCGATTACGAAGCGATGCTGGACCTGCTGGCCGAGATCGTGATGGTCCCCACCTTCCCTCCCGCCGAGGTGGAGACGAGGCGCAGCGAGATCCTCACGCTCATCCGGCAGGACGAGGACAACCCGGCAACCGTTGCCGCCGAGGGACTGATGGCCGCGCTCTATGGCGAGGCCCATCCCTATGGGCGCCGGCCTCGCGGGACCGCCGACAGCGTTGGTTCAATCGACGGTCCGACGCTGCAACGCTTTCACGCCGAACACATCGTGCCAGGTGCGCTCTCGCTTGTCGTCGTCGGCGACATCGAACCACACCGCGTCGTGGAAACAGCGGCGGCCGTTTTCACCAGGTGGAAGGCCGCACCAGCGCGCCGGCTCGACTTCCCGGCGATCCCCGCCGCCACGGCTCGCCGCGCCCGCGTAGTCTCGATGATGAACAAGGCCCAGGTCGATATTGCGTACGGGTTCACGACGATAACGCGTGCCGATCCCGCCTATTACGCATACTGGTTGATGAACAACATTCTCGGACAGTATTCCCTCGGCGGACGTCTCGGCGAGAGCATCCGCGAGAGGCAGGGCATGGCGTACTACGCCTCGAGCTCGCTCGACGCCAACGTCATACCGGGTCCGCTCATGATCCGTGCCGGCGTGAATCCTGGCAACGTGGAACGCGCCATCGCGTCAATCGACGAGGAGCTCACCGCGCTGGCAACCGAAGGGCCGACCGAACGCGAGATGGTGGAATCGAAGCAGTATCTGATCGGGTCGATGCCGAGGATGCTGGAGACCAACATCGGCATTGCCAACTTTCTTCAGACGGCAGAGTTCTTCGGATTGGGCCTCGACTACGACCTTCGCATGCCGGATCTGCTCCGAACGGTGACCCGCGACGACGTGCACGCGGCCGCGCAGGGCACGCTCGACCCGTCGCGCGCGGCCTTGGTAGTGGCAGGCCCGTACGACAGACAGGTGCGCTGAGCCAGCCAGCGGGCTTCGTCCTTCATGCCTCCTCCTATACCGGAGCTCGCTTGAGCTGCGACGGGGCGGGCTCCCGACGACATCGCGCGGTAAACGCATCCTCCACCCTCGGCAGGCGATCCGAGCTGGGTCCCACAACCCAGCTCGGCCTTCACGCTCCGGATGCGTTTTGGCCCACTGCTGTCGCGCGAGTCGTAGGTCGCCGTCCCGTTGCAACGCAAGTGAGCTCCGAGATCAGCATTGGCATTAACCTGGCGGCCAGCCGAGTCCCCGACCGGCGAGCAGGTGCAGATGCACGTGAAACACTGATTGCCCAGCCTCTCGGTTGCAGTTGAAGACCGTGCGGTAGCCACGAGCCGCGTACCCATGCTCTTGTGCCAGCGCCGCGGCCCGCCGGAACATGGACCCTATCAAGCTATCGTCATCCGGTGTGAGATCGTTGAGAGTGGGAACGTGCCGGCGTGGCACGATGAGCAGATGCAGCGGGGCCTGGGGGTTCACGTCCTTGAACGCGACCAGGTCGTCGTCCTGATGGACGATGGCTGCCGGGATCTGGCCCGCAATGATCTTGCAGAACAGGCAATCGGTGGTCACGCGGCTATGTCCTTGTGGATGATTGCTGTGCGCGGGATGCCTTGCAGGTCTTCCCGCACGTGCGCGAGACGCAGCGACGGGCGCGCCGTCGTGAGCGCTCGTACATCATCCTCCTGACCGAATCCGAATTCCATGACGAACCAGCCGCCCGGGCGCAACCGTGCTGCGGCCGTGTCGAGCGCGCCGGCGATATGGCGTAACCCGGTTTCGCCTCCGTATAGCGCGACTTCGGGTTCGTGCCGAACGTCCCGAGCCAGCGCCGGCTTGTCCGTGGTCTTCACGTAGGGCGGATTTGCGGTGATCAGGTCGAACTCGCCTTCCACGCCGTCGAGGTACGACGTGTTGGCGAACTGGATACGGGCGGCCACACCGTGGCGCATGGCGTTCTGACGCGCCACTGCGAGGGCAGCCGCGGAGACGTCCGTGGCAACCGTTGTACCGTGAGGCAGCTCAACAGCCAAGGAGACTGCGATGCAGCCGCTGCCCGTGCCGATGTCGGCCACGTGGAGCCGGTCGCTCGACTGGCCGGCCCACAAGTCACGCGATCGTGCGAGCCGCAGCGCCTCTTCGACGATGAACTCGGTTTCGGGTCGTGGGATGAGCACGGATGGCGTGACGAGGAAATCGAGTCCCCAAAACTCCCGTGTGCCGATGATGTAGGCCGTAGGTTCATGGGTGGCTCGCCGTGCGATCCACTCGGAGAATCGTGGTTCCAGTGCGCGTGGACCAGGAGCCGCGCGCTCGAGCAGGAGGCGTGCGCGATCCCATCCGAGGATGGTACGGGCGAACACGTCCACATCCACGGCCGCCTCCGCAGGGGAGATGCCCGCCGCCCTCAGTCGTTCCCGGGCCTCCGTGAGTGTCTGATGCAGAGTCATCGCGTCACCGTTCTGGCGATGCAACTGCGGGCAGGTAGGCCATTGTCGTGACACTCTGCCGGGGGGAATGCCCAGTGATGCTCGTCTCCTCTCTCTTTCACCCCGGCGTATTCGCGGGATTGAGGACCGAGCCCGCAACCGGTTCGACCTGACTGGCTTGTCTCAGCTTCTCTGCGTTGTAGAACGCAGACACCCGCTCGACGATTTCGCCAACGTCTCCCTCGAGCACATCGTGCAGGCGGTGCGTCGTGAAGTTGATCCGGTGATCCGTGATACGACTCTGTGGAAAGTTGTACGTGCGAATCTTCTCGGAACGCTCACCCGTGCCTACCTGCCCGCGCCGCTCCCTGGCGATGGCGTCCTGTTGCTTCTGCCGCTCCATTTCGTACAGCCGCGCTCGGAGCACCTTCATCGCCTTTGCCCGGTTCTTGATCTGAGACTTCTCGTCCTGTTGCGAGACGACCTCGCCTGTCGGCAGGTGCGTAATCCGGACCGCTGAGTAGGTCGTGTTCACACTCTGGCCACCGGGACCGCTCGAACAGAAGGTATCGATGCGAAGATCCTTGTCGTTGATCTGCACGTCCACGTCCTCGGCTTCCGGAAGTACCGCCACGGTTGCCGTGGACGTGTGAATGCGCCCACTGGCTTCGGTCACCGGCACGCGCTGGACGCGGTGAACACCGCTCTCGTATTTCAAATGGCTGTAGACGCCACGGCCTTCGATGGAGGCGATGATCTCCTTTATGCCTCCGGCCCCGCTTTCGCTACTCGACATCACCTCGATGCGCCAGCCCTTCCGTTCCGCGTACCGGCTGTACATGCGGAACAGGTCCGCAGCGAACAGGGCGGCCTCGTCGCCGCCCGTGCCAGCGCGAATCTCGAGGATCACGTTCTTCTCGTCGTTGGGATCCTTGGGAATGAGGAGCACTTTCAGTTCCTCGAACAGTGTGTCGCGCCGTGCGTGCAGGGACTTCAGTTCCTCCTCTGCCAGTGCGCGCATGTCCGCATCACCGCCGGCGACGAGCTCGTTGGCGCCGGCGATGTCCTGCTCGAGGCTCTTGTATTCCCGGTACTTTTGCACCAGAGGCTCGAGCTCCGAGAGCGTCTTCGCGGCCTTGCGGTATTCAGCCTGATTCGACTGTACCTCGGCCGTGCCGATTCGGGCCATCAGCTCGTCGTATCGTGCTTCAACGGTTGCGAGTTTGTCGAACATGTGTGTCTTTCGAACAGTGACACGGCTGGGCCCGGTACCGTGTCACCCCCCTGAAACTGGGGGAAGAAACGCGACCTCGTCCCCGTCGTTGACCGGTGCCGACATACGTGAGTAGTCTGCGTTCACGGCCACCGACATGGCACGTTCGTACTCGCGAAGCGCCGGCAATTCTGCGATCAACGTCGTCCAGACGGTGTGTACCGTGGCCGGCCCCGGTATCTCGCGGACCATCTCCCCTGCGCCGGCGAGGTCCCTCAAGCGGGCGAACAAGCGAATGGTCACGCGCATGCAATTCGGTACGCCGCGTCTCGTGCGGCCTGATCATCAGGGTCGGCCGTCGCCCCTTCCAGCCAGACATCTCCACCGTCGAAATGCTCGTGCTTCCAGATCGGAACGATCTGCTTGACCCGCTCGATCGCGTATCGGCACGCGGCAAACGCATCGACACGATGGGGTGATGCGGCGACGATGACAATGCTCGCCTCGCCGAGCTCCAGCCGGCCAACGCGGTGGTGGATGCCGAGGCGCACGGCCGGCCATGCGTCGCGAGCCTCGGCCACGATCCTGGTCAGCGCACGGACGGCCAGTGGTTCGTAGGCTTCGTATTCCAGGAACGAGACACGCCGGTCCTGGTTGTGATCGCGCACGAGACCCACGAACGAAGCCACCGCTCCGAGGTTGGCGGCCGCCCCGACTACCTCACGGGTCAGAGCCGGGAGATCCAGAGGCTGGGAGGTCACGGCAAGCGCCGCCACACGCATGTATCAAGTATAGCGAGCAGACGCCCACGCGCGGCCACTCGCCACCAATGGCCAATAGTCCATTTTGCCGGCGAGCCGGACATGGTGCGACCGGTCGGCTGGGTCAAAGCCTGCCACCTTTGTCCAGGTGCTCGCGCCAGAAGTGGTCCATCGGCCCATGTCCGCGGCCAAGTCCGGGAGCGTTGCGCACGGCTCCCGCGACGTAGCGCTGCGCGAGCGGGACGGCATCGGTGAGCCCATGTCCGAGCGCCATGTACGCCGTGACTGCCGCCGAAAAGGTGCAACCCGTCCCGTGGGTATGGCGGCCCGGGACGCGGCCTCCACGGTAAAGAGTGAAATCGTGACCAACGAACAGCAGATCCACGATGTCGTTGGAAGGGAGGTGCCCTCCCTTCACGACCACAGCCGAAGGCCCCAGCGCCCGAATGCGGCGCGCTGCCTCACGGCAGTCCTCATCCGTACGGATCGTCATGTCCGCCAACGTTTCGGCTTCGGCGATGTTGGGGGTTACGAGGAACGCCTGCGGTAACAGCTCGGTCTTGAGCGCCCCGAGTGCCTCGTCATCCAGCAGGCGCGCACCGCTCTTGGACACCATGACCGGATCCACGATCAGGAAGGGAATCTCCAGTGCACGGACAGCCGCCGCGACCGCCTCGACGATCGCCGCATTCGCCAGCATGCCGGTCTTGGCCGCGTGTACATCGAAATCCGAAGCCACCGCCTCGATCTGGGCTGTCACCAGGTCTGCCGACACTGCTTCGAACATGGCGACGCCGACCGTGTTCTGGGCGGTCACGGCCGTCACGGCGGTCGTGCCATAGACACCCAACGCCGCGAAGGTCTTCAGATCCGCCTGAATGCCGGCGCCGGCTCCGGAGTCGCTGCCCGCGACGGTCAACGCGACACGCATGGCCCATGTCCCGTCACTGATACACCATACCGCCCGTGCAACGGGTGTACGTGCTGGAGCCTTGCCCCGGCCGCCACTGAGTCCTGGGAGTCAACGTTCTGCCCCGTGATCAAGGGATGCCCGGTCGAGAGGACCTGCCCCGCGAAGGGGGCGAGACCTCGCATGGTGAGGCGGATTCGGGTGCGTCCGATGTTCTCGGCGGTTCGAGGCGAAGCGTCACTGCGGTCCCAGGACCAGCAGGTACTGGTATGGCAGGTTCTCCCGCGCCAGCACCCGCAGACCAGCAGCACGCGCGTCTGCCTCCACGGCGGGAAGGTCCACGCGCGCGCCCTCGTTCGGGGCCGGCCCGGGCCCGCCGCCGCCGGGCTTGTAGTTGATGATGCCTATCCGACCGTTGGGCTTCAGCGCGCTCGCGAGATTTCTCAGGAACGTCACGCGATCGTCGACCTCCGGATAGACATCCACGACGAGTACTGCGTCGAGCGACCGTGCTGGTAGCCTGGGATCGCTGCCCTCGCCGAGTCGAGTCTGTACGTTCTGGAGACCCTCACGGCTGACGCGACGACGGATGGCGTCCAGCATCTGGGGCTGCACGTCCTGCGCGTACACAATGCCTCGAGGGCCCACGCGACGCGCGAGCCGGATCGTGAACCACCCGGCGCCGGCGCCGATGTCGGCGACATGGGATCCGTCGGCAATCCCCAGCGCATCCATGATCTGGTCGGGCTTCTGCCATGCGGCCCGATCGGGCCCCTCCAGCAGGCCCAGATCCTGAGGTGGAAACAGGCGTCCGTGGCTTTGGCCGACACTCTGGCCTGGAACACGCTCTCTAGGCGGAGAACCGTCGTCCCGGTCGGGCTGGGATAGAGCGTGCCCCCCGATCGGATGACTGGTCATCCCGAGGATGACGAGCACAATCGCAGTCCGCTGACGGATGCTCATCGCTTCCCGTCCGCGCCGGGAATTCCGGGCTCTGTCATCACCTCTGCGGAGAGTACGCGATCGAGCTGCCGCGCGTCCATCAGGCGGCGTTCGAGCACGATCTCGCGAATAGGCCGTCCCGTTCTGACCGACTCCTTCGCGATCTCCGCCGTTCGTTCGTATCCGATATAGGGGCTGAGGGCCGTGGCAACGGCGGTGCTGCGCTCCAGCAGTTCGCGGCAGCGTTCCGCATCGGCCTCGATCCCGTCCACGCAGCGCACGCGCAGCGCATTCATCGATTCCCGCAATATCGTCGAGGCGTGAATCGCGTTCCATGCCATGACGGGCATCATCACGTTCAACTCGAGCTGCCCGGCCTCAGCGGCGGCGCAGACCGTGGCGTCGCAGCCGATCACTTGAAAACACACCTGATTGACCATCTCGGGCACCGACGGGTTCACCTTGCCGGGCATGATAGAGGAGCCCGGCTGCACGGCGGGCAGCGCAATCTCACCCAGTCCCGCACGCGGTCCCATACTCAGCAGCCGGAGGTCGCTGGCAATCTTCCCGAGCTCCACGGACAGGCGGCGCATGGACCCGGAATACGCCAGCACGTCCCCCATGCTCTGCGTGACGCGAAACCGATTGGCCGCTGGTATCACGTCGAAACCGGTCAGTGCGCGCAGCTGGTCGATCGCCAGTGTGGTGTAGTCGTCGCCCGCGTTCAAGCCCGTGCCGACTGCCGTGGCACCGAGATTCAGCTCCCGAAGTTGCACGGCAGCCCAATCGACGTCGGCGGCTCCCCGATCGATGCAATCCGCATAGCCGCTGAACTCCTGTCCGAGGGTCATGGGCACGGCGTCTTGCAGGTGCGTCCGGCCGACCTTGAGCACGCCCGCCAGCTCATCTGCCTTGCGGTGCAGCGACTGGACCAGCGAGCGAGTCGCGTCCATGAGCCCGGCGTGCCCGAGCAGCAGCGCGAGCCGGGTGGCCGTCGGGAACACGTCATTCGTCGACTGCCCCATGTTCACATGGTCGTTGGGGTGGACGAGGGCGTAGTCGCCGCGCGTAGCGCCCAGCAGTTCAGCGGCCCGATTTGCGAGCACCTCGTTGGTATTCATGTTGTGCGAGGTGCCTGCCCCCGCCTGGTACACGTCCACCACGAACTGATCGCGCAGCGAGCCCTGCAGAATCTCGTCCGCAGCCCGGACGATGGCCTCGCCGACACGACGGTCCAGGCGCCCAAGCGCCATGTTCGCGACGGCTGCCGCCTTCTTGACGAGGACCGTTGCCGTGATCAGGCTGCCGTGCGCCCGGAGGCCGCTGATGGGAAAGTTCTCGACTGCCCGGACCGTCTGGATGCCGTAGTACGCGTCGGCCGGGACGCCGCGCTCGCCGAGAGGATCGCGCTCGATTCTGAAGGACATTCGCGACCTCGCGCTCCCAAATTATACTGAGCCCATGCGTTCCGTCTTCTTCGACAGCGTCCTGGACCTCATCGTGCGCACCTCGACCGACCTGCCACCCGATGTCCGTGCGGCGATGAAAGCTGCAACGGCCCAGGAGTCGCCCGGGACCCAGTCTGCCCAGGCGCTGGCGATCATCGCGCAGAACATCGATCTGGCCGTCGAGGGTGAGGGCGCGATCTGTCAGGACACGGGAATGCCGACGTTCGAAGTGCGCACGCCCGTGGGTGTCAACCACATCGACTTGAAGCGTCAGATTCGGGAGGCGGTGGCCGAGGCCACCCGGCGCGGGAAGCTGCGCCCCAATTCGGTGGACTCCATCACGGGCGAGAACTCCGGCGACAATGTCGGACCGGGAACGCCTATCGTGCACTTCGAACAATGGGAGCACGATGACGAGATCGAGGTCAGGTTGATCCTGAAGGGGGGTGGCTGCGAGAACATGAACGCCCAGTACTCGCTGCCCATGGATCTGCCGAACCTCGGTCGAGCGGACCGGTCGCTCGAAGGTGTCCGCAAGTGCATCCTGCACGCTGTCTGGAACGCACAGGGAAAAGGATGTGCGCCTGGGGCTGTTGGTGTGTGCATCGGGGGCGACCGCACGTCGGGGTACGTGCACGCGAAGGAGCAGCTGTTCCGCACGCTGGATGACGTGAATCCAGACTCGCGGCTCGCGGAGCTGGAGGCGTCCATCATGGGCGAGGCGAACAGGCTCGGTGTCGGCACGATGGGCTTCGGCGGCCGGGTGTCGCTCATCGGCTGCAAGATTGGCGTGCTGAACCGTCTCCCGGCCAGCTATTTCGTGTCCGTCGCGTACGACTGCTGGGCGTTCAGGCGACTTGGTGTCCTGCTCGATGCTCACACAGGTCGGATCGAGCAGTGGTTGTACCGGGATCCGTCGGCTCCAATCGTACCGATGGCGGACCAGGCCGGGTTCCAGCGGACCGGACGTGAGATCGTCCTCGAGACGCCGCTCACCGAGGCTGACGTTCGCGCGCTGAGGGTCGGCGATGTCGTGCTGCTCTCCGGACGACTCTACACGGGCCGCGATGCCGTACACCATCACTTGATGCAACACGCGCCGCCGGTCGATCTGCGCGGTTCGGTCATCTACCATTGTGGACCGGTGGTGGCCAGGGACGGCGACGGATGGCGTGTCACCGCGGCCGGGCCGACGACGAGCATCCGCGAGGAGCCGTACCAGGCCGACGTTATCACCCGGTATGGAGTGCGGGCAGTGATCGGCAAGGGAGGCATGGGTGCAAAGACCCTTGCTGCGCTGCAGGGGGCGGGCGCCGTCTACCTCAATGCCATTGGCGGCGCCGCCCAATTCTACGCCCGCGCGATCACCAGCGTGGATGGCGTGTCGTTGATGGAGTTCGGTACGCCCGAGGCGATGTGGCACCTCACCGTCAAGGACTTCCCGGCAATCGTCACCATGGACGCACACGGTCATAGCCTGCACAAGGATGTCGAGCAGGCATCGGCGGTCGAGCTGGCGGCTGTGGGCGCACGGGCGTAGCTGCGGCGTCGGCGAACGCTACGGACCGGATCTGGCCCGCATAAGCCCTGTGATAGCAATGATCTACGCCAGTGTCGGCTCACGGCTGCGCTTGCTGAGCCGCCCGGCGGGGCTTATAATCCAACTACCTTTCTCAGGAGCCAACGACGATGATCCACGTGTCCCCTACGGCAGCGTCCAAGATTGGTGAACTGCTGGCAGAAGAAGGCAAGAGTGGCAGCGGTCTTCGCGTCTTCGTGCAGGGCGGCGGCTGCTCCGGGTTCCAGTACGGTTTGATGATCGAGGAGAACGGCGGCGTCGGCGATCAGACGTTCGAATCGAATGGCGTGAAGCTTTTCGTGGATCCCGTTAGTGTCAGCTACCTGCACGGTGCAGAGGTCGATTTCGTCGACACGGTTACGGGTGGCGGCTTCACGATCAAGAATCCGAATGCGACGTCGACCTGCGGATGCGGTCAGTCGTTCAGCGTTGCCGGCGAAGGCAGCGCGCACTGAGTCAAGTCTCATTCGAGTGTGTGGCCTCACTACCAGATCTCGGCCGGCTGACGCCGACAGGTGGCAAGCGCTCCAGCAAGCGGGAGCAGATTGTCAATGTCTTCCTCCGCCAGGAGGGGCACCTCAGCGCTGACGATCTGGTCGATCTCATCCGCCGTGAGGATCGTCGAATCAGCCGCGCGACCGTCTACCGCACGCTGCAGTGGATGGTCGACGCGGGCATCGCCCGGAAAGTCGATTTCGGCGAAGGGCGTTTCCGGTTCGAGCACTCTTACCGGCAGCCGCGGCATTTCCATCTGATCTGCAAGACCTGCCACCGGTCTTTCGAGTTTCTGAGCTCCGACATCGAGTCGCTCATCGAAGAAGTGGCCGCGGCGCGCCACTTCTCGTCCTCGCAGAGCGTCGTCCAGATCTACGGGACCTGCGAAGACTGCAGGACGGGTCGCACGGCGCCATCGAGCGAGGAGGGCCAGACGGATCTGGTGTTCGCACGGGATGCCCTTCGCATCGCGATTGCCACCGAGCGCAGTGGTCTCGAGTTCTATACGCGCGCAGCCCGTGTGGCACGGGATGCGCGCGGTCGCAAGGTCTTCCAGGACCTCGCCATGGAGGAGAAGGAGCACCTCTCCAAGCTCGAAGAGCGCTACCGGCAGTTGCTGCGGCGCGATCCCCAGCTCGAATCACGGCCGACGTTCCTGTTCTTCAAGGGGGCCGCCAACGGGATCTTCGCGGAAGGAGCCGAGCGGCTGATGCGCGGAGTGAACGACCAGCAGGCCCTCCTGATTGGCATCCGCTGCGAGCGCGGGTCGCACCGGTTCTTCAAGAAGTACGGCGAGCGATTCGAGGACTCCGAGGGGAAGCAGGTATTCCTGGAGTTCGCCGACGAGGAACGCGCGCACCTGGATCTGCTCATCCGTGAGTACCGGGCGCTCGTCAAACGCCAGGGCCGGGCTCGGAAGCCTCCACGCTCCGGCGCGACGGCCATCGCGCGTGCAAGCGCGCGCTGAGCCACCGGGATTCCCGCCCCCTCGACACGCTCACAGGCGATGCGGTCCGAAGCCCGAATGTCGTACTGGATCGGCACTGAAGCTCCGCCTTGAGAGGAAACTCCTCCACGCAGGGCGAGGAGGCCCGTCGCTTTGGCGTGGGGGCCGGCTTTCCAGCCGGCCCTAGCCGCGCGAAGCGCGGCCATTGGTATCACACCGTGATCGATCTTCATCTCCACACAACCGCCTCCGATGGGCGCTGTACACCTGGAGAGCTCGTGGCTCGCGCCGCCGCGGCAGGCCTGTCCGTGATTGCGGCAACGGATCACGACACCGTCGATGCCACGCAGGAGGTGCGCCTGCATTCGCGCTCGCGAGCCATCGAGTCGATTGCCGGGATCGAGATTACGGCGGTCGAGCAGGGTCGCGACGTTCACATCCTCGGTTACTTCATCGACACGGAGGATGACGATCTCGCGGCGTTTCTCGCACGCCAGCGCGAGGTGCGCCTGGCCAGAATCGTACAGATAGGCCGGCGGCTGGCCGATCTCGGCCTGCCCATCGACCTTCCGTCGATCGTGTCTGAGGCGCAGCAACATCCCGGTCGGTCGGTGGGACGCCCGTGGATAGCGCGCGCGATGATTGCCGCCGGTCATGTTGCGGACACGCGAGAAGCATTCGATCGCTGGCTCGGCGCGCAGGCGCCCGCGTTCGTGCCCCGCAGCGGTCCCACACCAGAGGATGTCGTCGCGATCGTGCATCGTGCGGGCGGCCTCGCCTCGCTGGCCCATCCCGGGCGGACCGGCCTCGATGCCCGGATCCCGGCGCTGCGCGACGCAGGACTCGATGCGCTCGAGGTATACCACCCGGATCATGACGCGGAGCAGGTCGGGCGGTACGCAGGGATGGCTGCCGGCCTTGGGCTCCTGATGACGGGCGGGTCGGACTTTCACGGAGACCCCGCCTACGCGTCGGAACCTGGCGCCGCCACGCTGCCGAGGCCGGCATGGGAGCAGTTGAGCGCCGCGCGCCCCCGTCATGTCTGAGGCCGAGCCCATCATCCGGTTTCGCAGCGTGACCAAGGAGTACCGCAGCCTGCGTCCGCTTCGCGTCGAGCGGCTCGAGATCCAGCAAGGACAGTCGGTGGCGCTGCTCGGGGTCGATCAGCCCATGGCCGAAGTGCTCGTAGACCTGATCACGGGTGCCACCGTCCCCGACACCGGGGATGTGTCGGTCCTCGGCCAGCCCACGAGCGCCATCGCAGACGCCGATTCCTGGCTTCGAACGCTGGACCGGTTCGGCTTGCTCAGCGAGCGGGCGGTGCTGGTGGAGCAGTTCACCGCTGAACAGAACCTGACGCTGCCGCTCAGCCTCAACCTCGAGAACGTGCCCGCAGCGGTGAAGGGCCGCGTCCACGACCTGGCCGCGGAGGTGGGACTGGCAACGGTCGAGTTAGCGTCGCCCGTCGGACGGCTGTCCGGCACCGCTCGCGCGCGGGTTCGTCTGGCCCGTGCGCTCGCGCTCGATCCGCACGTGTTGCTGGCTGAACACCCCAGCGCTCTACTGTCGGGAGACGATACGCCGGCATTCGCGGCCGACATATCGCGCATCGTCGCCAACCGTGAGCTCACGGCTCTGTTTCTCACCGCCGACCGCGCATTTGCCACCCGTGTGGCACGGCAGGTCTTCGCTCTCCACCCGGCGACGGGCGCGTTGACGTCCCTGTCGGGTTGGCGCGGTTGGTTCAGTGATTGGCGGAACGGAACTTGAACTGATTCAGTGCAGGGTCGTGTGGGCGCGACCCGCGGAGGTATTCGACGTGGCGAACGGCACGATCAAGCGACTGGTACGGGATCGCGGATTTGGCTTCATCCGGGATGACGGCGGTCAGGAGTGGTTCTTTCACCGGAGCTCGGTGCAGGCCGGCACGTTCGAGCAGCTCAACGAAGGGCAGCGCGTCATGTTCGACGAGGAGCCGTCTCAGAAGGGGCCTCGTGCCGGCAACATTCGCGCGGACGCATGAGTCTGGCGTCCACATGCCGATTCCCACCAGGTAGGCCGCGTACTTCGTGATCTCTGACACGACCCAGCGGATATCATGACGCGTCCGCCACCAGGTGCCGGGGACGGAGACATCGTAGCGGCTGCCCCGCATCACGATCTGCACGTCCATACCGTACACATACCGCCGGCACGCCATCCCCGCGCGTCGCAAGTGGTACTTCGAGGACACGACGATGACCCGGCGCCAACCGTGGCTGGCCGCCAGTTGGCGGAGCGTTTCCGCCTCCTCGGCTGTGTTGTCATGGATGCGGTCGGAGACGAGCACGGCATGGTCTGGAACGTTCAGTTGGCGCAGGAGCTCTCTGGTCAGATCGAGGCGAGACGGCAGCGTTACCCGCCTGCGCTCCAGTTCGGCGGCTTCGTGTTCGCTCGTGTCTCTCGAGATCACAACGACCGGGGCATGGCCGGCCAGATAGAGGTCCGCCGCCTCGAGCGGTCGCTCGACTGTCGTGCCTGCGAGCACGAAAATGGCGTCGGCCTGCGCGAGTGCGTCCTCCCGTGACAGGAAGCGGCCTACTCCGAGAAACGCGTACACGCCTGCCCAGATAACGAGGAGCGCTGGCAGCGCGAGGAGGCGGCGATATCTGCCGCGTAGGCGGGTCGCGAAGGGCGGCACCAATGCAGGAATCCGCCCGGCCCTTTCGGCCGGGGCCGGGACGGGATCAGCCTTCGATCAGTCGGACGTCGCCCGCGCGCGGACCCTTGGTGGAGTCTTCCGATTGGAACTCCACGCGCTGGCCCTCGCGCAGGAGCTCGAACACGGCTCCGCGAACCGCGCTGCGATGAAAGAAGTGTTCGATACCACCCTCATCGCGAATGAATCCGAAGCCCTTGTCGATGAGGAGCCGTGCGATAGTACCGTTCGGCATAGCCGTATCCTCCGATGCGCGCGTAAGCCTGGGACAATCCCCAGACGCCCCGGACCGCGGGTGAGCGAACGATGAAGCCAGAGGTCTGTCTTCCGGCGGTCCGTCGCGCGTACGGCCAGAAAGCTGCGCCAGTGTAGGGAGTCCCGGGGGGCGAAGTCAAGCAACGCCGGCACTACCCGGCAAGGTCCTTTGCGGACCAAACGTCTGTGCCACGGCAGGTTGGGCTACGATCGGCGTGTGCTGCCCGCCCTCGTCCTGGCCGCAGGGGAATCCACCCGCATGGGCACTGTGAAGGCGTTGCTCGCGGCGCCGGACGGGCGTGCGTTCGTCGCGCGTATCGTCGCGGTGCTCGCCGATGCCGGTCTGCGTGAGATCGGCATCGTCACCGGCCGGCATCACGCCGCGATCGTCGACGCCCTGGCAATTGATGCCCCGCCGGTACCGCTGACGATTCATCGGAACCCCGACCCGACACGAGGACAATTGTCGTCGCTGTGGGTCGGCATGGATGCCGTCGTGACCTCTTCCACGGAGGGGGTGCTGGTGACGCTCGTGGACGTGCCCATGGTGAGTGTCGAGACGGTCACGCAGGTTGTGCAGACCTGGCGCCGGACTCGCGCGCCCATCGTGCGTCCCGCCATGGCCGGGCGTCACGGCCATCCGGTCATCTTCGATCAGCAGGTGTTCGACGCGCTGCGCCGTGCGCCACTCGATGCCGGCGCGAAGGCGGTGATCCGAATGCATGCGGCCGATGTTGTCGATGTGCCGGTCGCCGACGAAGGCTGCCTCGTCGATATCGACACGCCCCGCGACTACGACGCGCTGTGTGGCAGGTAGGGTCGGAGAGACCGATGCCTCGGGTGCTCACGAAAGCTTCAGGAGCTGGATCGCGTTGCGCCAGTAGATCTGCTCGCGCTCCTCACCTGTGAGTGGCAGGCGGTCGATGACTGCGATCGTTTCGCGGATGTACATCGGCCCTTTCTCAGGATCGAATGGCGAATCGGACGCGAAGAGGACGCGGTCCGGTCCGAAGAAGCGCAGGCCGCACACGGTGGCTTCGTAGGCCCCGAACAGCGCCGTGTCGGCGTAGAACATCCGGAAGTAGTCCAGCGGCCGCTTCCGGAGACTTCTGAGCACGGCAGAGTAGTCGATGTCCGACGTCCGCGCTCCCAGCTGATCCCATCCAGGCCCGACACGCCCCTCGAAATACGGCACCATCGCGCCCATATGATGGGTGATGATCTTCAAGTCGGGAAAGCGATCGAACAGTCCGGCAAAGACGATGCGCGCCATGGCCACGCTGGTTTCGTAGGGCCACCCGAACGTCCACCAGATTTCGTACTGGGATCGACCCTCGTCCTTGTAGTCCGGGAAGCTGGCGTCGCGATAGGGATGGAGCCAGATCGGGAGGTCGTAGCCGGCCATGGCTTCGAAGAGCGGCAGGAACTCTGGCGCGACAATCGGCTTCCCGCCGACGTGGGTGAAGACTTGAATGCCGCGCGCGCCAAGGTCGCCAACCGTGCGCGTGAGCTCGCGCAGGGCGGCGTCGGGGTCGTTCATCGGCAGCGAGGCGATGAACCCCGGGAACCGGTCCGGATATCGGTCGACGAGCTCGGCCATGCCGTCGTTGGCAATCCGGGCGAGGTCCACGGCATCCGACGGACTCGCATAGACTTCGATTGGCGGCGTGGCGATCGAGAGGATCTGCTGGTAGCCGACGAACCGGTCCATGACGCGGAATCGCTCATCGAGATCCGCGAGCATGGGCACCCCGCGGACGCGCTTGCCGACGTCCTTGTAGTTGGGTGCGACCTCGCTCATGCGCGTGACGTACCGTCCTGGAAAGATGTGGGTGAAGACGTCGATCTTTCGCATGCATCCGCCTCGGGTCGGGAGAGCGCCACGCGCGCGTCGTTCCAGGACAACACAGGTGGCGGGTCATTCATCACCTAGCCATAACCAAGGGCTCTGCCCTTGAAATCCCGCGGACCACGGACGACCCACCAACGAGGCGCTTCGATTTCAAGGGCAGAGCCCTCGGTTATGAAATTGGGGGTGCTCCGAACGTTCCGGTCTGAGTCGATCGAAAGGGTGGTCTCCACCAGTCGTCTCGCGCATGATCGTGTTGCTGACGCACGAATCACCGGAGACGACCGATGGAGACGTTTCACACGCTGTTTGGCAGCCTGCTCCTGTTTGTATACCACTGTTTCGATCGCATCGTTGTGCAGGGCTGTCTCCCGCTGTTGACCCGCCCGGAGCACATCGTGCATTTCTTCTGCGACGTGCACGGGGTCTACCCCCTCACCAAGGACGCGTTGGCCAAACGGACCCAGGAGTACCAGCAGTGAGTTGAGGCGTTCGCGCGCAACCACCGCATCCCGATCGAGTGGCCGGATGCAGAGCCGCTGAGAACCAAGAAGCTGAAGAAAGAGGACTCCGTTCGGCCCTACGGGCGGCAGATGGAGCGAAAGGGACGCTTCGGAGTCTACTTCATCTTCAACCAAAGGTCTTCACACTACATCCCCTCCAGTTCGATCGGAGCAAGTTGATGGTGCTGCAGTTCCAGTGCGCATGATCGCCGCTCGGTCGACCAGGCGGTCCCAGCGGCTGCAATGCTTGCTTGGCGTACGTGGCCCCGGATCTTCGTAGAGCCAAGCGTGCCCATTGTACGCGTGCGCCCGAATGAGGCCGTGTTCCCGCCAACGGACGACCGTGCCTTCATGGATGCCGAGGCGCCGTGCCACTTCCTGCTTGGTGAGCATGCCGCGATCACGAAGGCGCTGGTAGCGGGAGCGCAGTGCATACTGGTGGACGAGGTAGGCCACCCGGAGCGGGGTGAACGAGGCGTCGTGCCGACCTGACCGAGCCGACCCGCCTGGCTGGAGTCCTCTGACGTTGAGCTCGTCGGCGATCTCCGCATAGGTGTGGTGGTCGAGGAGCTGATCCACGAGGTGGACAATCGCGGGGGCCGTTTGGACTTGCTGCGCTGAGGACTTGGGGTTCAACGCTTCGAGCGTGACGGTTTTCCCGCCCTTGAAGCGGACATGGATCGTCGTCGGCCGTGTTCAGGACATTTGAGCAGCGTGACATCCTCGATGATGCACGCAAGCATGCGTTTCCGCTCGCGATTGGGTGTTGCCGGATCGCTCCACAGCTGCTGAAAGTCTGTGGTGAGCGCCAGGAGGCGGTGCTGGACCCGCTGATCAAGGGCGATGAGATCATCGCGGCGCGCCCGGTCTCGTTCGTCTCGCGCCTGAGCCAGGGTCCGCAGCTTCTGGTTCCACTCCGCCTCGAGCGTGTCAGCCACGAGCCGGTTGCTCGGATCGACCATCATGTAGCGGCGCTGCGCCAAATCCACCTCAAGTTGCGCGCGTTCCACCGCACGACTCCGGAGCTGGTCGGCTTCTTCCTGCCGACGTTCGATTTCTCGTCGGACCTCCAGCGCCAATTCGATGGCAGCCGGTGTCATCTGTTCGACGACGAGTCGCCCGACGGCTTCGTCAATCGGACGACCGGCGATCGACTGGCAATGGGGCTCAGCCCGTGCGCCGCTCGCCCGGTCGCACACGTACCACACCTCCAAGCGCCCTCGACGGGCGGCGTAGCGCATGCGACAGTGGCGGCCACACCGTCCACAGACAGCCCGACCCTGCAAAAGTCCCGCACCTTCGCGAGGCGGCGACTGGCGTGCGATCGCGTATCCCCGGCCGTTGTGTTCCAGCATTCGGAGATGCTCCTCGTACTGCTCCCACGTGATGTAGCCGGGATGTGCCCCGGGTATACAAGCCAGCCACTCCCGCCAGTCAGGCTTGCGCCGGATCGTTTTGCCGTCCATGGTGCGGCGGTACTGCCGCCGACCGTACGCGTACGCGCCAGCGTAGCGCGGGTTATACAACGTCCGCATGGCGGCCGACGCGGTGAGCGCGCGGAAGACGACCGCACCGCCGGCCACCCGCGAAGGGAAGGCGAGCTGGTCGCGCCGAAAGGCCTTCACCGTTTGGTGGACGGACCCGACGCGGGAAAAGTGTCAAAGAAGTACCGAATCGAGTCCCGGACCTGCGCGTCGGGATCGAGGGCGACCTCTCCAGTCTCGGTGTACACGAATCCGGTCGGCAGCTGACAGCGGTACTCGCCGCGTCGGACTTTGTTCACAATGCCGCCGCGCAACCGCGCCTTCAGCACGTGAAGCTCCGCCTCACTCATCGTGCCCTTGAGCCCAAGCAGCAGGCGGTCATTGAAATGCGTCGGATCGTACACGCCGTCTTCATCGAGGATCAGCGTGTCCGCGAGCGCGCAGATTTCCAGCAGCCGATGCCAATCGGCATTATTCCGGGCCAGACGCGACACTTCTAATCCCATCACGATACCCGCGCGTCCGAGCCCGACATCGGTGACGAGGCGTCGAAATCCCTCGCGCCCAGCGGTCGACGCGCCCGACTCGCCCTGATCGGAATCGATCACCACAATGCGATCATCCGGCCAGCCGAGGGCGGTGGCCCGGCTTCGCAGCGCATACTGGCGCTTGGTACTCTCGACGTTTTCGAGGACCTGCTTCATCGATGACTGGCGGATGTACAGGTAGGCCTCGCGCTCCAGATGACGCGGGTGGACCTTCAGGGACTCACTCATGGGACACTCCTCTCAGCAGAGGCCAAGGTGATCGACGCCAGAATCTGAATGATCGCGGGCTGCTCGAAGATGGGACCGGACGAAGGCGATCGCGGCGACACCGCGCGTCCTGTCGGCACGATGGTGACCGCCCGCGCCCATGCCCACATTCCACGTCGAAGAAAGAGCAGCAGGCCCTGCCGCGCATCGGGTGGCAGCGGAGCACCGAGCGCCGCGGCGCGCAAGCGTTCGTAGCGAGCGGCGATGTCGGACAACGAGTTCGGGGGCGACGTCGCGACGGCCGCCGTCACCGCGGCGTTTTTTTTCCACCCAGTGCGCGCTCGATCGTTCGGGGGTGCACCGTCAGATGGAAGTGCTGCTGGACCAGCGTGGCCAGCGATCGGGCGCGGATCGGTTCGCCGGGCGCCACCTGCTCTTTCAAGAATGCGAGCACGTCGCTCCGCAGCTTGTGCGGACCCCGGGGGCCTCGCTTCCTCGGGACGAGCCCCGCGATGCCAGCCGCATCGAAACTCGCCTTGGATTGGTAATAGGTTGGCCTGGAGACCCCATACGCGGCTGCCGCATCGGTGACCGAGGCGTGCTCGATCTCGACACGGCGCAACATCTCGTACTTCACCTGGACCAGATCGCGAGGGTCGAAAAACTCGCTGGCCTGAAACGTGGAATCGCCGACGCGCTCCGGGGTCGCGTTGAGCGTACCCTCTTCGCGCAGGGCGTCGGCTTTCTGCTGGACGCGGTCGGGGCGGGAAGGCATGGCGAACCGTCAATATAATAATACCGCTCGCGACATGCCACGTCAAGCCGGATGCACCTACCATGATCCAGATAATTGGTGCAACAGGCATTAGCACCGCGTCACCGGAACGACATTGCGGCGTAGTTCCATTAACATCTGCGCCACAATTCACCTTACGGCCTCGGCGCCGTCCCTGCCGCCTTCCGTTGAAGGAGCCGATCGACCAGGGCGGCCAGATTGAGCAGGTCCGCCACACGCATGACGGTTCGGTGGCTTCCCATAACGACCTCCGGATCGGGCGGCACGACGTCGGTCCACTGCTCAGGAACGGCGCACACCCGGTCGCAATCGGTTGCCAACAACAACCGACGGCCGTACCGGTTCGCTCGCTCACCGACGCACACGAGTTCCTGACCGGTGAGGGGATGGAACGGATG
>CAZDLW010000022.1:0-34989 GCA_964505975.1 uncultured Bifidobacteriaceae bacterium
GGCGGCCGATGCCGTGCCGGCGATGGCCCGTCCCAAGGGGTTCGAGGACGATCGCGCGAACCCGGCGCATCCGGGACGGCTCATTCTCGTCGTTGAAGACGATGTCGACTTCGCCCGGGTCCTGCTGGATCTCGCGCACGAGTTGGATTTCGACTGCGTGGTGGCCACCTCGAAGACCGAAGGCCTCGCGTTGGCCCGAGAGCTGTCGCCGAGCGGGATTCTGCTCGACGTCGAGCTGCCGGACGGGTCCGGATTGACGCTGCTCGACCGTCTGAAGCGGAACGCCGAGACACGTCACATTCCGGTACACATGATTTCCGTGGGCGACTACACACAGACCGCACTGGCCCTGGGCGCCGTCGGCTATGCGGTCAAGCCCGCCACCCGCGAGGAACTGGTCAAAGCCATCCGGAGGCTCGAAGCGCGTCTGGAGGAACGCGTGCGACGCGTGCTCGTCATCGAAGACGACATGCCGCTTCGCGACAGCATCAAGGACCTGCTGCGTCTGGACGGCGTGACCATTCACGCGGTGGGCACAGCACGGGAGGCTCTCGAGCTGGTTGCCGCGCAGAGCTTCGACTGCGTCGTGCTGGATTTGAACCTGCCGGACGCCAGTGGGTACGAGGTCCTCGAAGAGATGAGTCGCAGCGAGCAGTACTCGTTTCCACCGGTCATTGTCTACACGGGCAGAGCCCTGTCGGCCGATGACGAAGCACGCTTGAGACGCTATTCTCGGTCGGTGATCCTCAAAGGGGCGCGGTCCCCCGAGCGTCTCCTGGACGAGGTCACCCTGTTTCTGCACGCAGTGGAGTCGCGGTTGCCGCCGAACTCACGGCGGCTGCTGCGCACGGCCCTCGAACGCGATGACGTTTTCGCGGATCGGACGATCCTCGTGGTCGAAGACGATGTGCGAAACGTCTTTGCGCTGACCAGCGTGCTCGAGCCGCGGGGGGCGAAGGTCGTCATTGCACGCAATGGCCGGGAAGGCGTCGAGCGGGCGGAAGCCATCCAGCCGGATCTGGTGCTGATGGACATCATGATGCCGGAGATGGACGGTCTGGCAGCCACACGCGCGATTCGGGCGCGCCAGGAGCTGCGCGATGTTCCCATCATCGCGCTCACGGCCAAGGCCACGCGCGAGGACTACGAGCAATGCCTGGCCGCCGGCTGCAGCGACTATCTGGCCAAGCCCCTGGACGTGGACAGGCTGGTTTCTCTCTGTCGAGTCTGGTTGTCGCGGTGAACGAGCCGGGCCAGGAAATCGACTCGGATGTGGATCTGGAGATCGACCTTCTCCTGGAGGCGATCTCTCGCAAGTATTCCTACGAGTTCCGCCACTATGCCCGCGCGTCGTTGCGGCGGAGAATCCTGACCGCACTGCCCCGCCTGGGTGCGGAGAGCGTGTCGATGCTCCAGCACCGCATCCTCCGTGATGCCAGCCTCTTCACGAGGTTATTGACCGAGCTGACCGTGCCGGTCAGCGACCTGTTCCGCGATCCCGGGTACTTCGCTACCCTCCGAGAGCACGTCATGCCGGTGCTGGCCACGTATCCGTCGCTCAAGGTATGGGTAGCCGGGTGCAGCACGGGAGAGGAGGCGTACTCACTGGCCATTCTCCTGGACGAGGCACAGCTGCTCGCGCGCACGATCCTGTACGCGACGGATATCAATCCCGCCTCGCTGCGTACGGCCGAATCGGGCGTGTATGCCCTCGATCGGGTGGCGAATTTCACACGCAACCATCAGCGCGCGGGGGGACTGCGGCCGCTGGCCGACTATTACATCGCCGCGTACGGCGGCATAGTCTTCGATCGCCGCCTGCGGGAACGGATGACCTTCTCCGATCACAGCCTGTCCACGGATCACGTGTTCAGCGAAGTCCAGCTCGTGTCGTGCCGGAACGTGCTGATCTACTTCGATCGAGAGCTCCAGGACCGAGCGCTTGGTCTCTTTCGGGAGGCCCTCGTCGCTCGGGGCTACCTGGGTCTCGGCGTGCACGAGCGCCTGGATGTGTCGCGGCATGCGGAGGCGTTCGAGGCGATCGTGCCCGGCCAACGTATTTATCGGCGGAATTTCTAGTGCGTCGGGGCGTGAGTGTCATGAGCAGCGCGGTCGAGACGCTCGTGGCCCATGCGCCCGAGGTCATTGCCATCGGAGCGTCGGCTGGCGCGCTGGACGCGCTCGGGCAATTGCTGCCCGAGTTGCCGCGGAGCTTTCCGGCACCGGTTCTGCTGGTCGTGCACGTCCTCCCCGACCGGGAGAGTATGCTCCCCTCGGTGCTCGCCGCGCACTGTGGCCTCGCTGTCCGGGAGGCCGGGGATAAGATGGAGGTGCGCGCGGGGGGGCTCTATGTGGCGCCTCCCGACTATCACCTGCTCCTCGAGGCGCAGAAGGTGCTGGCGCTGTCGAGCGACGGCCCCGTAAACTACTCGCGGCCCTCGATCGACGTGCTGTTCGAATCCGTGGCCTACGCGTGCGGCCGGCGGGGGCTGGGGATCCTGTTGTCTGGTGCCAGCGCCGATGGCGCCGCGGGTCTTGCGCTCCTTCGGGCCCATGGAGGGCTGACGTGGGTGCAGAGCCCGGGATCGGCAAGCATGCCGGCCATGCCGGACGCTGCGCTGACCCTGGCGCCGCATGTGGTGATGGAGCCCAACGAGATGGGTCGCGTGCTGGCCACCTGGTGTCGGAGGGTGGCCTGACCATGGCCAGCACGGCGCTGGTGCCGGGTGCGGCTGTTTGAACATGTTGCTCGACCAGACACGCCGGTCGGTACCGGAGGACGTGCGGATCCTTCTGGTGGACGATCGCCAGGACAATCTCGACGTGCTCGAGGCGCTGCTCGAGCAGCCGGGAGTGTCGGTCCTGAAAGCGTCCAGCGGGCCTGCCGCGCTCGAATTGCTCCTGCAGCACGAGGTGGCGCTGGCGGTCGTGGACGTCCGCATGCCGACGATGGATGGCTTCGAGCTCGCCGAACTCATGCGCGGCGCCGACCGTACGCGCCGCGTGCCGATTATCTTCGTCACCGCCGCCACCCCGGAACCGGGTCGCACGTTCCGCGGGTACGAGACAGGGGCTGTGGATTTCCTCTACAAGCCCATCGATCCGCTGCTGTTGCAGAGCAAGGTCGGCGTGTTCATCGAGCTGTTCCGGCAACGGCAGCAACTGGCGGCCCAGGTAGAGGAACATAAACAGTTGGTCAACACGGCCGAACTGCTGCTGGGGGTGCTCGGACACGACCTGCGCGCGCCGCTCAATGCGATTGTCCTGGTCGGCCAGACGCTGTCGGCGACCCATCCGCACGACCAGCGGATTCAGCAGGCAGCCGGGCGCATCCGATCTGCGTCAACGCGCATGACACGGCTGATCGAGCAGTTGCTCGACTTCGCGACAGCGCGCCTTGGCACGCTGCCGATCAAGCCGCAGTCCGCCAATCTCGGCGAGCTGTGCCGAGCCGCGGCCGCCGAATTCGTCGCGGGTGGCGCGACGCGGGTGGAGTTCTGCGTATCCGGAGATTCCGCGGGGACCTGGGACCCGGATCGGCTGCACCAGGTGCTCGCCAACCTCATCGGCAATGCCGTCCAGCACGGCGATCCGGCCGCGCCCATCGTCGTCCGAGTTGCCGGCGACCACGAAGACAGCGTGCAGCTTCAGGTCCAGAACCGGGGTGAGATGCCCGCCGACGTCCGCGGCAGCATCTTCATGCCGTTTGCAGGAGCCGCGTCCTCCGGCGGTACGGGTCTGGGCCTCTACATCGTGGACCAGATCGCCCGGGCACACGGCGGCGAGGTCTCGGTGTCGAGTGCCGAAGGACAAACGGTAATCACCGTACAGCTCCCCCGTCACTGCGGCGCAGCCGCCGCGTAGATTCCATTCGCCTGAGCCACCCGCGCAAGGCGCGGCTCAACCCGATCCACTCAGGGCTTTCCGGATCAGGACTTGCACACGCTGCATCATGTGCTGGTGGAACCTTGGGCCGTGTGTTCGCGGGCCCGGACTGGAACTCTGTACAGCCGCGCCGACGCGTCAGTAGGGCACGGGCATGCGAGTCCGTCTGAACCGCAAGTACGCAAATCGGATTGACGACGTGGATCTATCGGGACGACGCGTGGGGGAGATTCTGGACCTTCCCGAGCGTGATGCGGTACTCCTCATCGCCGAGGGATGGGCTTCGCTCGTCGACATATCTGGTCGCAGAAAGTCCGCCTCGACGATCCGTTCCCACGCATCGGAACGTCAGCGGCCAAAACGCCCCACGAAATCCTGAGACATATCGAACGCGCAGCTCAGGCATGCGGGCCCCGGCGAGAACGCCAGACGGCCGGGCTTTGTCTCGCTGGCAGGAGCACAGCTCTCCCGTTCGACGCCGACCCGCAGTACCCGCTACTTCGTGGCGGCGAGCAGGGACAACGGATCCACTCGAGCGCCGTTCAGCCGGACGCCCCAGTGCAGGTGAGGACCAGTGACCCGCCCGGTCGCGCCAACGCGTCCGACCATTGTTCCGCGGTCTACGACATCACCTTCGGTGACGTCGATTGTCGACAGATGAGCCAGGACGGAGTACAGCCCCACACCGTGATCCACGATCACGGTGTTCCCAGTGAAATACAGGTCCTCAGCCAACGCGACGCGGCCGGCGGCCGGTGAGGAGACGCGTGTTCCCGTCGGGCTACCGTAATCGATGCCTCCGTGCGGATTCCTGGGCTCACCATTGAACACACTGCGAGCGCCGAAGTTATCGGATGGACGGGTCGAGAGTGGAGGAGCAAATGCCTCGTTCCACCGTCGCGGCCCGACGCTCGAGAAGAGCGATTCCAGGCGCGCCGCCTCGCGGACGATCCGCTCGACGGTGGCGGCGGGGGGTTCCACGTACTCGGGCGCAACTCGTAGCCGTCGCGTCTGGAACTGCCTGGCGACTACCTGTAGTTGGGCTGACACGAGCGGCCCGTCACGGCTGGTGGCAACCGTCACCGGATAGGTGCCTGGTACGGTGTCGAGGTCGATGCCCACGAGTCCACGCCAATGGGCTTCTGGCATGACCTCGAACAGGTGGACGCTCCTGTCGAACACCGTGACGCGCGGCATCTCGGACCCGCACGCACACGTGACGTCGAGCCGAACGACTTCGCCCGGCTGCATGGCACGGGAGAAGATCACGACGTCGACGGGCGCCCCTGCTCCTTGCGAACGAGCCGGATCGGCCGCCGCCGCCAAGGAGAGGGCGATCAACGCGCCACGAAGTACGTGTAGGTGCGTCATGCTGATCACTCGTATCGGCCGGTGCCCTCCAGGGGATATCCGAGAGTCACCCGAACCCCTCCCGTGCGATGAAATCGGACACGCGCCGTCGAACCTGGTCGCGAATCTCCCGCACCCGCTCGACGCGTTGCCCCTTCGGATCGTCCAGTGGCCAATCCTCCCGACGCGCGCCAGGAATCACCGGACAGGACTCGCCACATCCCATGGTGATGAGCCATGACGCGTCACGGGCGAGCTCATGCGTGAGCAGACGTGGCTCGGCAGCGCTGAGATCGATGCCCACCTCGCGCATCACGGCGATCACCTCGGGGTGGACGCGCCGACCGGGCTCTGTTCCCGCCGACAGGGCGCGAACGTGGCGAGCATCGGCTTGCTGGTTGAAGAAGGCGGCCGCCATCTGTGAGCGTCCGGCATTGTGCACGCAGGCAAAGACGATCTGGCGAGTGTGCGGTTCAGTCACGAGACGGTTCCAGTGTACGACACTCCAGGTGGAAGGCCGTGCTCTCCTGCCAGTCGTCGTCGTCGCCGCCGGGGGCCTTGCATCAGCCCCTGAAACGGCTGACCTCCAGCGTGTGACGCTGGCGTGGTGCTTGCTCCTATGTGCAGCAGGTGGCAATTTCAGAGGAGGCTGTGTGAACAAAAAGTTCAGTTCGTGGGCGATCATCGCCCTGCTTGTGGTGACCGTCCCTGTACTTGGAGCGTGCGGGGCCGACCGTGTGGCGGATGACCGGCGAGATCTCGCCGCCCAGGTGAACGACAACCTTCGCACCGCCAATCTGGACGACGTGCGAGCCGATTGGCACGAGGACGATCGGGAGCTGCGTCTCTCGGGTGAAGTGGAGACGCAGGCAGAACGAGCACGTGCAGAAGAGCTCGCGATGCAGGTCGTCGGCACGACCGGTCGGATCGTGAACGAAGTCCGAGTGGAAGGCGTAGACACCGGTGCCATGGATGAGCACATCGAGGAGCGGCTCGAGGCCATGTTCGAGGATCGCGCGTCGTGGGCACCCCTCGAGTTCGACCGTGGGCGCGTCGACTTCGATGTGGAAGCCCGCGTCGTGACGATTTCGGGCACCGTCGAATCGCAGGAGGTTCGGGACCGCATCGAGGAGCGTGCCCGCAATCTCGAGGGCGTGCGGGACGTCGTCAATCAGCTCGAGGTCGATCCGGAAACACGCCCGCGTCGCTAGCCGCGCGGAGCGCGGCCAAAGACGCGGGCTAACCAGCCGAGGGCTCTGCCAGGATGTCAAGGGCGGAGCCGCGCGGAGCCCTTGGCTGGTTATGCGGGATCGCAACACGTCCGGTGATTGGAGGGATTCGCCTCGGCGGCGCCTGCGCAGCCGGATGCTCCAGCGACGGCCGCGCAGGCACGAGGCCGGCGGTATTCATCGGCTCGAGCGATTCAGGTACGGAAGAGAAGGCCCGGTATCCATCTTGCACAGGCGGCACGGTGCCTGAGCCATACGATAGTCCCGTCACGACATCGGCGTCGCGGAGCGACCCTGTCTCCGGGTATCTGCCGATCCGCGATCACGCACTCATTGGCAATCAATACACGGCGGCGCTCGTCTCCCTCGAGGGGGCCGTCGTCTGGTGTTGCTTCCCGGAGTTGAAGGACGGGAGCGTGTTCGCGTCGCTGCTGGACGCTCGCAAAGGCGGCTGCTTTCGTGTAGCTCCGGTGGCGGCTGGTCGCTCACACGCGCAGCGCTATCTGGACAACACCGGCGTCCTGGTCACGGTGTTCGACCGGCCAGGTGGCCGTTTGTGCGTCACGGATTTCATGCCGCTCCGGGGCTCGCTCATCGGCTGTGACGGTCCCGTGGCTGAGCTGGAGATCCACCGCATCCTCGAGTGCGAGTCGGGGTGGGTGGAGGTCGATGTCGAGTGGTCTCCCCGCTTCGACTACGCCCGAGCGCGCACGGAAATCGAACAGGACGACGTTGGATTCACTGCACGGGACGCCGATCGGCGACTGACGTTGGCTGGCGTGCGTGCCGGAGAGGTCGTGCAGGGGCCACACGGACCAGAGGTGCGAAGCCAGTTTCGGTTGACGGCTGGGCAACGCATGGCGTTGGTGACGCGGTACGGTTTGGACAACGCCAACGCCGACCTCGCGCGGAGCGACGCCAAGCTCGCCGAGACGATCGAGGCGTGGCGCACCTGGATGCGTGTGGGAGGGGGCGAGGAGGACTTTTCGTGGGCTGGCACCCACCGTGACCTGCTGTACCGGTCGGCCATTGTTCTGAAGATGCTCACCCACCCGCGCACTGGAGGCATCGCCGCTGCGCCGACGACCTCACTGCCGGAGTGGATTGGCGGTGTGCGCAACTGGGACTACCGCTACGCCTGGATTCGGGACGCCTCGTTTACCGTGCAGGCGCTGATGGCCTTGGGACATTCGCGCGAGGCCCGGGACTTCGTGGAGTTCGCCGAGCGTGCGGCCATGGGCGAAGAGCGCCAGGAGCACGACGTCAAGCTGATGTACGACCTTCACGGACGCCTGGCCCCGGACGAGGACATCCTGGAGCACCTCGAGGGCTACCAGCGGTCGGCGCCCGTGCGGATTGGCAACGCCGCACGGCTGCAGTCACAGCACGATGTCTACGGCGAGCTCATCGATTGTGCCTTCGAGCTCGTGCGCCACGGCGAGCGGCTGCCGTCGGACATCTATCAGTTCCTCGCCCGCCTGGCCGACCAGGCATGCGACGTGTGGAGAGAACCCGATCACGGAATCTGGGAGTTCCGGTCCGAGCCGGGGCACTACACCTACTCGAAGCTCATGATCTGGGTGGCGCTCGATCGTGCCACTCGCCTCGCGGAACAGCACAGCCTCCACGGCGACGTCGGCCGATGGCGGCGCAACCGGGATGAGGTGCGTCAAGAGATCCTCAGCCGAGGCTATGACGGGGACGTTGGCGCGTTCGTGATGGCGTACGGTACGAAGGATCTCGACGGCGCCAACCTGCGCATCCCGATGCTCGAGTTCCTGCCGTGTTCGGACCCTCGTGTTCAGGGAACGATTGATCGGACGCTCGAGCAGCTGACGGAAAACGGATTGGTCTATCGCTACCGCGTCGACGATGGTCTACCGGGCAAGGAAGGTGCGTTCGGGCTCTGCACCTTCTGGATGTGTGAGGCCCTCGTGCTGTCGTGCCGGCTGGACGAGGCCAGGCGCATGTTCCTGGGCATGGTGGCGAGGCGAAATCATGCCGGCCTGTACTCCGAAGAGATCGACCCCTCGACGGACGCGTTCCTCGGCAATTTCCCACAGGCGTTCACCCACATCGGCTTCATCACCACGCTGCTGTATTTCGCGGCCGTCGAGGGACATGCGAGCGCGCTCGTGCCGGATCCCGAGGGTCTGTCGTCCAGATGCGAACTCCCCGTGTCTCCGAACACGGTCGCCGCTTCAGCGATGGGCGATCACGAACGCAAGGGATGACGAACGTGCCGGATTCGATCCCACCGGCGCGCCGGAGCTTCCTGACCCGTGTGAGCCTCGGCCTCACCGGTCTTGCCGGAGCACTTGTCGGTCTTCCGGTCGTCGGCTTCCTGATTGCTCCAGTGCGCCGTCGCACTCCGGATGCCTGGCGCGTCGTGGGCACCGTCTCCGACTTCGAGATCGGTGATACGGTCAGAGTGGTGTACGTGGATCCCGAGCCGCTGCCGTGGGCCGGCTTCAGCGCGGAGACGGCTGCGTATCTCCGACGTGAGGACGATCGGACCTTCGTCGCATTCTCCTCCTATTGCACGCATACCGGGTGCCCGGTGCAGTGGGTGGACAGCACGAGCCTGTTCTTCTGTCCGTGCCATGGAGGCGCATTTCATCGTGACGGCTCGGTGGCCGCCGGTCCGCCGCCCCGACCGTTGGAGCGACATGAGACGCGGGTCCGGAACGGTCGTGTCGAGATCCGGACGACGCGGATTCCGTTGCCACCGCGCGGCGCGTGAGGCCAGGAGGTGATTCCCGCACTGCTGCGGCCGATCGTCGAATGGGTCACGGACCGCCTTGGCCTCGATCCCGTGCTGCGCTTCCTTCAGGAGCACAAGGTTCCGGCCGTGCTGCGAGGGCGGATCGGTTGGATGTACGTCTTTGGCATGGGCATCGTGGCGGCCTTCACCATCCAGGTGGTGAGCGGGATCGCGCTTGCCACGATCTACGTGCCGTCCACGGGGCTCGCCCACGAGAGCGTTCGCTACATCACCGAAGACGTCGATTTCGGCGCTCTGCTCCGCGCCATGCACTTCTACGGTTCGTCGGCAATGGTGCTCCTCGTGGTCGTCCACATGATCCAGGTCTATCTCGCCGCTGCGTACAAGTACCCGCGCGAGATGAACTGGATCTCGGGCGTGCTGCTGCTGCTGCTCACGATGGCGATGGCGCTCACGGGGCAGATGCTGAGGTGGGACGAAGACGGACTGTGGACCGTGGTGGTCGCGGCGAAATTCGCCGCGCGCGTGCCGATGATCGGCCCGTGGCTCGCGGAGTTCGTTCTCGGAGGTGAAACGGTCGGGGGAGCCACGCTGACGCGCTTCTATGCCGCCCACGTGTTCCTGATTCCGGGGCTGATCGTTGCACTGGTTGGCCTGCACGTGTATCTCGTCGTTCACCACGGTATCTCCGAACCACCCAAGAGGGGCGAACCGGTCGATCCCTCGACCTACAAGACGAGATACCAGGTCCTCAAGGACGAGGGCGCCCGGTATTTCCCCGATGTCGCGTGGAAGGAGATCGTCACAGCGTGTGCAGTCGTGGTGATCGTCGTCGTGTTGGCGCTCGTGTTCGGTCCCAAGCGCATCGGATCTCCGCCCGACCCGACGCTCGCGTTCGCCGACCCGCGTCCGGACTGGTTTCTGCGCTGGTACTACGCGTTCCTGTACGTCAAGCCGCGCGGGCTCGAATCACTCGCCATGGTGTATCTGCCGATCCTCGTCGTCACGGGTCTCCTCGTCTTGCCGCTGTTCTTCCGGAGCGGCAACCGCAGCATCACGGAGCGCCCGTGGTCCATCCTTGTCGTGGGTGCTGTCGTCGTGACGTTCGGAACGCTGACGGTGCTTGGTTATCGGGCTCCCTGGTCACCTGCCTACGACACCATGCCCCTTGGTCCAGCGGAACTTGGTGTCGAGACCGGGCCGGCCGTGCTGGAGGGCGCGGCGACGTTTCACGCCCGGGGGTGCCAGTATTGCCACGTCGCGCTCGGCCGCGGCGGTCGGTACGGACCGGATCTCACCGAGGTCGCGATGCGCATATCGCCGCAGGAGATCGCCGTGCGGATCGTGCAGGGGTTCCGTGCGGACATGCCTGCCTACCGGGACATCCTGTCGCAGGACGAACTCGACGGCATCATTGCGTTTCTGCAGGCCCTGCCTGCACTGCGCGATCAGCCGGGCATGCGATGACGAGACGGTGGCCGTCCAGCCGGGGATTCGCGCGTGTGCTGCTGATCGGCCTGCCGGGTTTGCTCGCCGGGTGCGGCACCATGCCGGTCCTGACGCCGGCAGGACCCGGCGCGGCGGCAATCGTCACCCTGTGGTGGTGGCTGTTCTGGATGACGGTCGTCCCGGCGGCACTCGTCATCGGCTTCCTGCTCCTGGTCGTGCTCCGCCGCCGTCGCGCCGTGCGCGTGAGCGATGTTCCGGCCTCGCGGGACGTGGCCATCATCCTCTGGGCGGGCGGTGTCATGCCCCTCGCGGTGATTGTCGTGCTGATGGTACAGAGTTTTCGGACCGGTCAGCACACGACCGAACCACCGCAAGAGGCGACCGTGCGCGTGCAGATCGTCGGTCACAAGTTCTGGTGGGAAGTACGGTATCCGGACCTCGGCGTGGTCACGGCGAACGAGATTCACATTCCGGTGGGTGAATCGACGCTGATCGAGCTCACGTCGGCGGACGTGATTCACAGCTTCTGGGTGCCTGCGCTGCACGGAAAGATCGACACGATTCCCGGGCGCACCAACGTGTTCTGGATGCAGCCCGATCGTGCCGGCGTGTACCGCGGTCAGTGCGCAGAGTTCTGCGGGACCCAGCACGCGCTCATGGGTCTGCTGGTCGTGGCCGAACCACGGCTCGAGTTCGACGAATGGGTGGCGCGAAGCCAGCGCGCGGCAGCACGACCGGTCGATGCGCAGGCACTCCGCGGGCAGGAGGTATTCGTGGAAGCCAGTTGTCATCTGTGCCACGCGGTGACGGGTCTGTTCGATCCGCGCGTGTCGAACACCGGACCCGACCTGACCCATCTGGCCGGGAGGCGAACGCTCGCGGCAGCTTCGATGCCGAACACAGCGGAGAACCTGCGCGCGTGGATCGGGAACCCGCACGATCGGAAGCCCGGAGTACGGATGCCGCGAACCGTAATCACCGAGTCGGACCTCGACGCGCTGGTCACGTTTCTGCGCTCGCTGGAGTAGACCTCGTGGGCTCTTCGGAACAGCTTTCGACGCCTCACGCGCGGCTGCAACACGCCTGGGGGCAGGCGCCGGGCCTCGCCGGCTGGCTGTCCGCCGTCAATCACCGCGCCATCGGCCTGCGGTACATGGTGACGGCGTTCACCTTCTTCCTGATTGCCGGCGTCGAGGCGCTCATCATACGAGTGCAGCTCAGCCTGCCGGACCTGCAGATCATCCACCCGGACACGTACAACCAGCTCTTCACGATGCACGGGACGACGATGATGTTCCTGTTCGTCGTGCCGTTTCTGGAGGGTCTTGGCATCTATCTCGTACCGCTGATGATTGGCGCACGGGACATGGTCTTCCCGCGCCTCAATGCCTTCGGGTACTGGGTGTACCTGGCCTCCGGCGTCATGCTCCACTGGAGCCTGCTGACCGGTACGGCGCCCGACAGCGGATGGTTCAACTACCCGCCGCTCACCGGCATCGGCTTCAGGCCAGGACCCGGCATCGACTACTGGGTCACGCTGATCACCTTTCTGGAAGTGGCGGCACTCGTCGCGGCAGTGGAGCTGATCGTGACGATCTTCATGCAGCGCGCGCCAGGCATGTCGCTCAATCGCATGCCGCTCTTCGTCTGGGCGATGCTGGTGACCTCGTTCATGATCGTCTTCGCCATGCCCCCGCTCGTCGTCGCGAGCATGATGCTGGGGCTCGACCGGTTCGCCGGCACGCACTTCTTCAACGTGGCTGCCGGCGGAGACCCGCTGCTGTGGCAGCACCTGTTCTGGTTCTTCGGCCACCCGGACGTCTACATCATGCTCGCGCCCGCGCTGGGCGTCACCTCTGCGATTGTGCCGGTGTTCTCGCGGCGCCCGATTGCCGGATACCTCCTGCTGGTCGTGTCGCTGATTGCCATCGGCTTCATCAGCTTTGGCCTGTGGGTCCATCACATGTACGCGGTGGGCCTGCCGATCATGGGGATGAACTTCTTCGTGGCCGCCAGCATGCTGATCGTCGTGCCCAGCGGCCTACAGATACTCGCGTGGATCGTCACCATGTGGCGCGGCGCCCTGGTCATCCGGACACCCCTGCTGTACTCGATTGGCTTCATCGTGCTCTTCATCCTGGGCGGGATCACCGGCATCATGATCGCGTCGGTGCCCTTCGACTGGCAGGTTCACGACACGTTTTTCATCGTGGGGCACTTCCATTACGTTCTGGTGGGCGCGGTGGTCTTTCCGATTCTGGCCGCCATCTCCTACTGGTTCCCCAAGATCACGGGCCGGATGCTGGACGAGACCAGCGGCCGGTGGACGTTCTGGGTCATCTTCGTCGCCTTCAACCTGACCTTCTTTCCAATGCATCTTCTCGGATTCCAGGGCATGCCGCGCCGCGTGTACACCTACCTGCCGGAGATGCACTGGGAGGCGCTGAACCTGGTAGTCACGGCCGGGGCTGCACTGATGGCGGCTGGTGTGCTGGCGTTCGTCGTGAACGTGCTGCTCAGTGCTCGTGTCGGCGAGCCGGCGGGCGACAATCCGTGGGGTGCCGATTCGCTCGAGTGGGCCACGAGCTCGCCGCCGCCGCTCTACAACTTCCGCCACCTGCCGGTCGTGCGCAGCGGCAATCCGCTGTGGGATGACATGAATCCGCAGGCGCCCGATCTCGGGCCTGGCTTTGGATGGCGTTCCGAGATGGCGGACGCCGTCCACGGTCGCCGGCAGACGATCGCCACGACGGCCATGGACGCGGTGCCGGATCACCAGTTGATTCTGCCAAGTCCCAGCCTCTGGCCGTTCTGGACCGCCATCGCGCTGTCGGTCGGCTTCGTGGGAGTGATGGTGCATCCGATCCTGCTGGGCGTCGGAGGAGGACTGGCCGTCGTCGGTCTGATCGGCTGGCATTGGCCGCAGTGGGACGATCGGGACATGGACGACCATCCGTCCCAGACGATCAATGGACTGCCGGTCATGGCGCGCGGGAGGTCGGCGGCCTGGGCCGGGATGCTCATGCTCGTCGTGATCGAACTGGCGGCGCTTGGGGCGCTGACCGCCTCCTATTTCTATTTGCGAATGAGTCAGTCCGAATGGCCCCCGGGCGGGATTCCGCATCCCGATGTGTTGATGCCGGCCATCGGGACGGCGTTGCTGCTCTGTAGCGGGTTGCCGATCTGGCTGACCGAGCGGGCGACACGCACGGGGTCGACCGATCGGATTCGAACGCTCGTGCCTCTCGGAGTGCTGCTGGCGTCGGGCTATCTCGTGCTCAAGGCCGTTGAACATCTGCAACTGCCCTATACGGGTGGCAGCCATGCCTACGGATCCATTGTCTGGACCATCAGCGGCTACTCCGCACTTCACGTGCTGGCCGTTCTCGTGCTCGGCGGCGTGCTGTGGGCGCTGCACCGTGCCGGTCACGTCCGCGGCAGACGCGTAGTAGCCGTGGAGGCCATAGGAGTCTACTGGTACTTCGTTGCGCTCAGCGCGATCCCCACGTTCGTGACCTTGTACGTGGCACCGCATTTGATGTGATGGAGGGTGGGGGGCCGGATGCGCGACGGAGTGCGAGTATGAGCCACGTACCGTTCACGTCGCGCCTGCACGAGTTCAGCCCCACGCTCGTCTCGCCGCGAGAAGGTCAGCACCTACAGGTCAACAACGTCCGTCTGTGGGGCGGTGTCCTGGGCGGGCCCCTGGCCTGGTTCGCGCATCTGATGCTGATGTATCCCCTCGTCGAGCTCGCCTGCCGGCGTTCTTCCGTGTTGCCGCTCGTGACGGCATCGGCGGTGCTCTTCGTCACGGCGACCCTTGCGGGGATCTCGAGTTATCGATACGTGCGATACATGCGTGAGCACGACGGCCATACCGTGCCGCGCCGGGTGCGCTTCATGGCAGCCGCGGGCTGCATGGCCGCCCTCCTGTTCATGGTGCTGATCGCGGGAGGTACGCTGCCGCTGCTCTTCGACGATCCGTGTCAGCTCCAGGGTCGCCGCGTTCGGTCGCTGCTGCCGCACCTCTAGCAGGTTGCTGAAAGAGCCAGCAACCTGAATGCAGAATGCAAAATGAAGAATGCAGAGGCCATCGTTGTGGCGCACTTCTGAGGTTCTGCATTCTGAATCCTGCGCTCTGCATTGACGCTGACACGTTTTTCATCCGCCTGCCACGGAGCCCATCATTGGGGTGGCTGTAAGATGGGATGGGCGATCGACACACGACATGCGACTGTTGTTTGCCAAGCTGCTCCTGCTCTTCACTGTGGTTCCACTGGTGGAACTCCTGCTGCTGCTGGAGATTGGCCGTCGCATGGGGACTCTGGCGACGCTGCTCCTCATCGTGGGTACCGGGGTCATCGGGGCGCTGCTGGCGAAGCGGCAAGGCCTGGGCGTCGTCCGGCGGGTTCAGGCGGAGTTGGCGGCCGGGCAGCTTCCAGCGGCCACGATTGTCGATGGCGTGATCATCGTGGTGGCAGGGGCGCTGCTCATCACGCCCGGCGTGCTGACGGACATCGCCGGCTTCTCGTGCCTCGTTCCGCTCACACGGCGCCTGATTCGTGCCATGCTCTGGCACGTGTTGCTCCGGGTCGTGCGGCAGGGACGCACAAGCGTGCAGGTGCGATTCGACCAGTGGTCTCCCGACGCCTCGCGCGAGGAACGGACGCGCGATGAGCGGACTGACATTCCCGCCGAGTGGCGCCGCGACTGAGGGGGAAGGACTGTCGAACCAGCCAAGGGCTCTGCCCCCACTGGCAATCGCGTTCGTCGTCGGCAGACGCAATCGAATTGTCGGACAATCAGACCCGTCCAACGTCTCCCTGCGTTGCCGTGCCCGCCGAAAGCGGGGACTTCGGCACCGGAGTCGTCGTGGCGGTGATGGCCGGCGCCACCTGACGTGAGCTGTCGCCGAGGAGATCGGCGATCCACCGCGACTCCTCCGAGCTCTCCAGCCCGAACTTGACGGCCATCGTGATCGGCACGGCGAGCAGCATGCCGGCAATGCCCCACATCCACCCCCAGAGGACGACAGACAGCAGCACGACCAGCGGCCGGAGGCCGATGCGCCGTCCCATCAGATACGGTTCGAGGACGCTGCCGAAGAAGGCGTTGATGACAATGTAGCCGGCAACCACCAGGCCGGCGACCAGCGGGCCGAACTGGACGAGCGCCAGCAGTGCCGGGGGAACAGCGGCGATGAGCGAGCCCAGATTGGGAATGTAGTTCAGGAGAAAGGCCGTCAGGCCCCACAGCAGGGCGAACTCGATGCCCAGCAGACCCACCCAGAACCCCGCGGCGACACCCGTGGCCAGGCTGATGATGGTCTTCACCCACAGCCAGGTCTGCATGTCCTTGGCGATCTTCGCGAAGACCTGTCGCACCTGCAGGGGGAGCGGGCTTCGGCGGCCGTTCAGCGCGTCTGCCGCCTCCACCAGCATGAACGCCGCAATGAGCGCTACGAGAAAGGCGAGTGACAGCAGCGTCACGACGCCGGTCAGCGCGTTCACCATCAGGCTGAAGATCCGCGCGGGGTCCGCGAACGTGGTGAGGAACGCCGTGTCGATCTGTGCAACACGCAGCCACTCGAACCCGTCCTGGACGATTCGCCGCAGTTGAGCTTCGTAGCCCGGAACGGCCGTGGCGAACTGACGGATGGCGGTGATGACGAGGAGACTCGGACCAACCAGCGCGCCGAGCACGGCCATCATGGTAATGATGACCGCCAGAACTCGGTGCACCCTACGTTCCTGGAGCAACCTCACGAGCGGAAAGCACACGAGCGCCAGGAACATCGCGAGGACGAACGGGATCAGAATCGTCGATGTCGCTCGCATGCCCGCGAGGATCACGATCAGGCCGGCCACGCCAACGATGAGCTTCATCATGGTCGTTCAAGGTTCGTCACCGGTGTTCCATCCTTCTCACGATTGCCAGGCTGTCGTGTGTCTGCTGCAGACCCCGTGCCGAACGTGGTCGCAGAGTGCCGGGCCTGATCCATCGCGGGCATACGCGTGGACGTCATTCGGTGATGGACGGAGTGCGGAGAAGGTGCGAGACGGGCGACTGACGGAATTATCCGAGACTCGATTTCCCTCGTCAATCCCAGCGAGGCTCCGCCTCAGACCAGCGAGCACGTCGGGGACGGCTCCGCCTCGCTAGGTTGGCAGTATCTTCCGCCCGCACTCCTCGCGTAGACTGTGGCCGCGTTGGCGAGGGCGCACCGCCCGACGAGGAGGGTGAGACCCGTGAAGAAGCTGCTGATCGCCGGCTCGGTCGTGCTGAGTGTGACACTCACGGTCGCCGCGCAGGAACCTGAATGGGACCCTGCGCGTGTCATGGAATGTGATCGCGCGTGCTTGGTCGACATCATCGACCGCTACATGGACGCGATCTTCAAGCGGGATCTCGACCTGCTGCCTCCCCTGCAGAAGGACGTCCGAATGACGGAGAACACCGCGGAAGTGCAGATTGGGGAGGGAGTGCTGTGGAGGTCGAGGATCGTTCCAACCAGCTTCAATGTCTACGTCGCCGATCCAGTGACCCAGCAGGTCGCGCTCCAGGCGCGCCTCAGAGTGCAGGGACGCGAAACGTTGGTGGCCATCCGATTGAAAGTCGATCGCCTCAAGATCCTCGAAGTCGAGCACCTGCAGGCCGGCAACGTCAATCCGGCCGCACTGGAGCTGTTGACGACGCCGCGTCCGATGCTGCTCGAGGACATTCGCGCCGCCGACCGCGTGTCCCGCACCATGATGATCTGGGCGGCCAATTCGTACTTCGACGCACTGGAAGGGGACAGCGGCAAGATCGGGGCCTTCGGGGACGACTGCGTGCGCCACGAACAGGGGTATCGCACGGTGAACAATCCTCCGCCCGGAGGGCGCTTGACGCCAGGGCCCAACATCCCGGACCCGAACACCGAGCAAGGCAAGTCGCAGCTCGCGCTGAGCATGCTCACCTGCGCAGGACAGATCGACGCCAAGCTGTTCACGTTCCAGAAGCACATTCGCCCGCGACGAGTACTGATTGTCGACGAACAGAAGGGCCTGGTCGGGACCTTCCCCGTGTTCGTCCACGACGGGTCGCGGCGCGGGGCACCTCCGGATGCGCCGCCCGCCATGATTCAGAACCTCGTCACGATGGAGACGTTTGCCATTCGAGGTGGGCGTATCCGTCACGTCGAGGTCTTTCCGTTCGTCACCGTGCCGTACGGGTGGGGTGACGGCTGGACGATTGGTTCCGGGCGATAGTCGCTCAACGTCGTCGGCACGGTGGTGGCTGCAGCTCTAGCACGTGCGCGCTGTCGCGCGCGCCTATGAACGACGACCGCGTCCGGCGGCGCCACGACGCGCGCGGCGACTTTCAGCCGGGGTCCCCTGCGCGTTCTTCAGCGCGGTGGGGCGGAGGAGCGCGCGGAATCTACCGCCTTTCAGGCGGTGGTCGTTCAACTGTCCCACTCGCGTGCTGAAAGCCAGGACCACGGTTCCCGTGATTCGGCCGGGACACCGAACCTCAGTGTGCCTCGACCACCGCAAGGCGGCGCGAACTGGATGTGACGGGCTCCGCCGGGGGTGGTGGACCTTCCGGCAGGTCTCCCGTGTCAGCGCGGAGGAACTTCCAGTAGTTGGGCTTGATGCTCGCGAGCAGCTGGGCACGCGTCTTCACGGCCAGTGGACGCCCCCCATACAGTTTGCCCATGCGGACCATGAGCCGCTCCGGCAGCGCTCCGGCAAACATCATGAGCGGCCAGAAGAAGTTGGGCCCATTGGTCTTGCGCAGTCGTTTCATCCAGAGCACGATCGCACCGAGGCGGAGCGCGTACTGCCCCCACCACGTGTGCAGGCCACGTGACATGTTGAACTTCCAGCACTTCATCATGAGCTGCCACTGCAGAGGACTGAGCTGGTGTGTCTGGGTGATGCCACGATCGCCGGCCATCCGCGTACCGTCGAGCGGCGTGAAGACGGAGGGGACGAGAAACGCGAAGAGCCCCCGCCGCTCGAATTCGTAGACCAGATCGAGCGTGGCTTTCACGTCCTCGTCCGTTTCCCCCGGATTGCCGATCATCAAGGTCATGACGGGGAACCAGTTGTATCGGTTGAACACCTCGAGACCTCGGACGAGCACACTTGGCCACTCCTCGATTGGAAACGGCACACCCTTGCTTGGCATCATCTTCTTCGCCATCGGGACCGATGCCGTCTCGAGCCCGATGAGCGGCGACAGCATGCGCTTGTCCGGATGGGTGCTCGCCGTTGGCAGCCTGAGGGGGCTCTTCGGGAGCAGGATGTCCGACAGGCGCCGAATCAATTCCGGATCGACGACCGCCGGGGCCATCGTCGAGTGGCTCAGCACATGGTCTTCGACACCGGCGTAGTTCACCACGTCCGAGTACAGGTCGATCAGGGCTTCCCGATTGGGGAAGAAGAACGGGACGCCCGTTCGCACCTGGCCCCAGATGAACATGTCTTCGGTGGCCAGCGAGATCTGGGTATTCCCTTGCTCGACGTTGGCGCGCACCGCCTCCATGATTCGAGCCTTTGGTAGTGCCATCTGAGGATTCAGGTCGGGAACGCAGAACTGACAACGGCGCCCGCAGCCGGTGGTCATTTCCACGACGCCGAATGTGGTCGGCCGGTCGGGGAACACGATGGCCGTCGGGTCGGTCGGATGACTGACTGTCACCTCGCGTGGAAGCGGCTCGCCGCGTACGGCCCTCCTGAAGAGCTCAATCGTCTCGGGCGATTCGCTTCGGCCGTCGACCACGCAGTCCACGCCAAGGGAGTCCAGCGACGCGGTCTGCGTGATCTGCCAGCCACCCGAGCCACCGACGATGACACGCAGCCCCGGCCGGTTGGGATGCTCCCGCAGCGTGCGGAACAGTTCGTCGGCGTAGTGGGCGTTGATTGGCATCTTCGAGCTGCCCAGAAGCGACGTGTACACGCCGGCGGCAAAGGTGACGCCCAGTGGGTTGTGGGTGGAGATCGCGACGACCCGCGTGTCGGGCCCGATGAAGCGCTCCACGTCGTCGGGGTAGCACGAGACGATGTTGTCGCGGCCGAATTCCGCGGTCAGCACGCGTTCGAGGATTCGCAACCCGGCCGGTGCCCGCGTGGCCGACCCATCGGGGAAGCGTGTGACCTCCTTCCAGCGGGGATATCTGCTCTCCAGGACGCGCTGCATCCAGACAGGGATGGAGGCAGCGGCCATCTGGATGAAGTACCCCTTGTGGTCGATCATTTCGGTCAGCGGTGCCGTGAGGACGATGAGCGTTCCGGCCATGAAGGAAACCTCGGGACTCGAAAGGTGTCTCGCGTTTGAGAATACTGCGAAGACGCGCGCTGATTCCAAACGATTTTCGTACACGGCGAGCCGGTTGCAAGTCAGTCACGAGGCTCCACCCCGTGAAGAGCCTGCTCCTGATCGATGGCGGTCCCGGCGCACTCCGGATACCATGTCGCGTGCAGGAGGGCGGATGTCCATGTCATTGATGAATCGCCTTGAACGGAGGGCGCGCCGTTGGTGCGCGGCGGCCGGATGTGTTGTTGCCGCGCTGGCCCTGTCGGTGCCGCTCTCGGCGCAGTGGCCAGCGCACCCGGACCGGAACGTGCCTCGAACGCCCGATGGCCGTGTGGATCGTGCCGCGTCCGCCCCCAGGACGGCCGAGGGGCGGCCGGACTTCACCGGGGTATGGCTGAACGCCTGGTTCTATGACGGTCGCCTGCAGCAGTTGCCGGTGTCGCCCCCGGGTGAGCCCCCGGCGGCGACGTTCGGCGACGTCTTTCAGAACTTTGCGAATCCGCCGCTGCGGCCCTGGGCCGCCCAGTTGAAGGCCGAACGCAAAGCGCAGCGCAGCAAGGACAATCCGGATGCCCATTGCCTGCCGATGGGGCTCATGCAGTTCCACATGCATCCGCAGCCCAGGAAGATCGTGCAGACGCCGGATGTGCTGGTCGTCCTGTACGAGGGAAACGCCGGCGTACGTCAGATCTTCACCGATGGCCGCCCGCTGCCCGACAACGATCCGCAGCCCTGGTGGTACGGGTACTCGGTGGGACGCTGGGACGGAGACACACTGGTTGTCGAGACGGCGCATTTCACGGATGGAGGATGGCTCGATATCGACGGCAGTCCCATGACGGATGCGGCCAGGATGACCGAACGCTGGCAGCGAATGAGCTACGGCACGATGCAGATCGACGTGACGATCGACGATCCGAAGGCATACACGGAACCATTCTCGCTGCGCGTCCACCATCGTCTGATGCTGGATGGCGCGCTCGATGCCGAGCTCATCGAGTTCGTCTGCCAGGAGAACAACAAGGCGCCGCAGCTCATGGTCGGTCACTGACACGGGAGCTCACGGGTGGCGCAGCGAACCCCCGCAGTCCGGGAGTGTAGACGGGCACCGCGCGCGGTTGGAATGCCAGCCGGTCGACGTCTTCATGGGTTCGTCACGCTGACGCTGGGGCTGCTTGTCGGAATCCAGGGGTGTGGCGCGCCAGAGCGGTTCGTCGGCTTTGGCGGTGGTCCCCCCGGTGGGGCCTTTTTTCCCGCTGCGGCGGCAATCGGTACGTTCATCGAGCAGCGACTCTCCGGGCTCCGTGTATCAGTGGAGGCGTCCGGTGGTTCGAGTGAGAACGTGCGTCTTGTCCACACCGGCGAGACCCACATGGCCGTTGCGTACGGTGCCGACATCGACGCGGGCTACTACGGACGAGAGGACTTCCGGGACGCGCCGCAAACGGACGTGCGCGCGGTTGGTCTGGTGTTCTGGAGTTACGGGCACGTGGTGGCACTGGCGCAGAGCGGCATTCGATCGGTCGCCGATCTGGAAGGTCGACGGGTGGCAATCGGGGGAGCCGGAACGGGTTCGGCCCTGGCCGCGGAACGCTACTTCGGCCACATGCGGCTGCTGGATCGGCTGCGGGTGTCGTACCTCGGGGGGAGTGCCGCATCGAGCGCCCTCAAGGACGGGCAGGTAGACGCCTATCACTGGCAGTCGGCAGCGCCGAATTCCGCGGTACTCGACACCGTGGCCACGCATCAGGTCGTGCTTCTCGACATGGCGGCGTCTGCGGTGGCGTCCGGGTTTCTCGATGCGTATCCGTATTACGCCGTTGGAGAGATTCCGGGGGGCACGTACAGTGGTATTGACGAGCCGGTTCGGACGCTGCTGATGGGCGCATATTGGATCGTCCACAAGGATTTGCCGGACGAGCTCGTGTACGAGATGGTCAGGACCGCGTACTCGCCCGACGGCCACGCGTATCTGCCGCAGGTGTTTCAGCCGCTGGACGACATGACCCCGGCGCAGGCACTGCGCGGCCTCAGCGTGCCATTGCATCCGGGCGCAGCTCGCTATTGGGACGAAACGAGGTGAGCGCGCCTGGACGACAGGAGGACGGTGGCCCGCAGAGACCTCACGCGTGCGTCTGCTTCGCGAGACGCCGGTGAGGGGTGACGTGGCCTCGGCCGCCATGCCACGGCCCCGGCGGTGGGCGGCCCGGCTCGTGCAGCACATGCTGATGGCGAGCCCGCGCCCTTTGACGCGGGGGTATCGGCGCATCGCCGAGACGGTGGCGACGGTCTTCGCCGGCTTTTACGTCTGGACCGCCGGGTTCGGGGTCTTCTCACCGGAAAGTCATCGAGCCCTGTTTCTGGGTCTCACGCTCGTACTCATCTTTCTCTGGTTTCCGTCGCGGCAGGTATCACCACGCGGTCGTTTCACGGCGGCCGACGCCATGTTGGCGCTTGGTGCGGTCGTCATTACCAGCTATTTCCTGGTGGAGTACCCGACGCTGGTGCGCCGCGCGGGCGTCTACACCTCGAGCGACATCGTGCTCGGGCTCCTGGCCATGGGCCTCGGCCTCGAGGCGACCCGGCGTGTGGTGGGACCCATCGTACCCGTCGTGAGTGTCGCAGCCCTGTTGTTCGCGTGGCGGGGGACGGCGGCGTACCTGCCCGAGGTCCTCGCGCACCGGGGAATCGCATTCGATCGGCTTGTCGCGTACATGTATACGAGCGTCGAAGGGATCTACGGCGTCGTCACGTACACATTCGCGACACATGTCTTCCTGTTCGTGATCTTCGGGGCGTTCCTGGAGCGATCCGGAGTGGGACGGTTCTTCATCGAGCTGCCGTACGGACTGCTGGGACGCAGCCCCGGAGGATCTGCCAAGGTCGCGGTGGCTGCGAGCGCGTTGCTGGGCTCCGTGACTGGAAGTCCGACGGCGAACACCGTTGCGACGGGAACGTTCACGATTCCCCTGATGACGCGTACTGGATACGCGCCGCACATTGCCGGGGCGATCGAGACGGCCGCGTCCACGGGAGGCCAGTTCCTGCCTCCGGTGATGGGGGCCGCGGCCTTTCTGATGGTGGAGTTGACGGGCATTCCGTACATCGAGGTCGTCAAGCTGGCAGCGGTGCCGGCGCTGATCTACTTCGTTGCCGTCATGGCGATGGTGCACTTTCAGGCGGCGCGCGAGGGTCCGCACGAGCGCGCGGGCATCGACCTTCCCGACTGGCGCCTCGTGCTCCGCCGCGACTGGTACCTGGCGCTGCCGCTCGCCGTGCTCCTGATGCAGCTCGCTCGCGGTCTCAGCCCTGGCGTGGCAGCCTTCTGGGGCATCGTGGCGGCGGTCGTCGTCAGCTGGTTGCGGCCGGCCACGCGCATGGGGCCGCGGGAGATTTGTGCATCGCTCGCCGAGGCGACCAGGAAGACGCTCATCATCGCCTCCGTGGCCGGCAGCATCGGTATCGTCGTGGGCGTGATCGCGCTGACCGGGCTCGGCGTGCGGTTCTCGTCCATCATGCTGTCGCTGACTGGGGAGTCGTTGCTCCTGGCGATGATCGTTGTGGCGATGACAGCGCTCGTCCTGGGCATCGGAGCTCCGATTACGGCCACCTATGTGATCCTGGCGACGCTCGTGCCTCCAGCACTTGCCACGCTCGGCGTCTCGGTGGCAGCCTCGCATCTGACGCTCATCTGGTACAGCCAGTTGTCGAGCATCACGCCGCCCGTGTGTCTGGTGGCTTACGCTGCAGCGGCCATCGCCGGCGCGGATCCCTTTCGGACGGCTCTTCACGCGTTGAAGTTCGGGGCGTTCCTGGTCGTCATGCCCTTCCTGTTCGTGTACACGCCGCTCCTGTTCACGTCGACGCCGTCGATGAATCTGCTGGCGATTGTCACGGCAACCGTTGCGGCTGCGTCGAGCGGGGCGCTCCTTCAAGGGTATCTGGTGCGTCGCACGACCCGCCTCGAGTGGCTGCTGCTGGCGAGTGGCACTGTCGCCCTGTTCACGACGGCACCCTGGATGAACGCGATTGGAGCTGGACTCGTCTGCGCCATCTATGCATGGCAGCGCGCGAGGCCGGCGCCGGCGCACCTGAGGGTTCGCGTCGACCCTCCTCCGTCGGCGTTGTCGTAATCCGTGCGCTCGGCTCCGATGCGGAGTGTCGAGCGGTCCCGGACCTGCCTGGACCGCTAGGGGCCGGGAACCCGAATGTTGTTCTCGTTGTGTGTCGTGCTTACGGCCGCCCATAGCGGAGGCGCGTGGTGCGCGAGACCGGGCGACCGGCCAAGGGCCTTACCGGGATATCAAGGGCAAGAGCCGTTGGCGTTGGCTGGTTGAGATGCCGTGGGAGGGGAACGCGGCTGTGAGTGCCCGGGCGTGTGGGACGCGTTTCCGCAAGTGCCCGACTACGCTCTGTGGAGCTCCCGTATCAGAACGCCCTCGCCGGGATTCCAACGGCAAGGGGCGGATGATGCCTTGGCCGACGACCGTGAGGACGTGCAATGACGTGTCTCGCCAAGCCCCGCTCGAGCGGCTGCGGTCTCTCGCTCCTGCAAGGCCACCAGCTTCGTTTGGATGAAGACAGAAGCCAGGTACTGGATCTGTCGGTACCTGTCCGGACTTCCCTCAACGGTGATGCGGTGACCGCGCCGCAGGTCGGGAGCATCCGGGATCGCGAGCAGATCGGCGATTGCCTGCCGCCGGATCATGTCGGACTCCATGTCTGATACCTCCGCCGTGGGACGGAGCAAGTTGGCGGCCAGCGTGAACCGCCTCGATTTCGCACGGATTGCGCGCCAGATTTGTATGTGCTGTTCCAGCCGGGCCAGGAAAGTCTGGCGACGCGGAGAGAAGTGGTGGAAGACTGGCTCTATCTATGGATCCGGCTGCGGGGGAAGGGCAGGATATGAGGCCATCATCTGGCGGGTGCGACCGTGTGCTGTTGTGTGCAACGCGTCTCCCAATAATGCAGCCGAGCGACTGGGAACCAGCCGCGGGGGCTCGGTGGGGACATCAAGCGGCGGAGCCACATGGGTGATGAGGAGCATCTGCGGTCGTGCGTCGGACGTGACGAGGGGAAGGTCCTGCGGGGACAGGATTGATCTGGCGTGTTCGGCGACGCCCACGGATTCGTTGAGATCTTCAGGATGGAGATCTTGCAGGAACACGTCGACGGCGCCACCGTCATTCGGGCGGACGGGCGTCTGGAAGCTGGAGCAGACCGAGCTCAGCTGGCGGCGTTCCGTACGGCTGTGGACGCGCTCGTCGCGGTGGGCCGGACCAACATTGTGGTCGACCTGTCCAGCGTGGCATCGGTGGACGCGGAGGGTCTTGGTGAGCTGGTATACGCGTGCCAGCGGTTGACCCGCCTCGGCGGAGGACTGACCCTTGCCGCACCCCCCGGCCGGGTTCGCCGGCTCCTGGCGGTGACCCGACTGGACACCGTGTTCCCGATAGTCGACTCGCTGACGAGGGCGACCGCTGGGCGTGCAGAAGCGCCATGCCGGGAGGGGCCAGCCGGCTCGACGTTCCGCACGCTTGAAGACCAGCGCCTGCTGGTGTCCGGGCGCTAGTGTCGTGTCTCCGACATAGCTTGGCATTCGGCCGCCGCTGCATCCCGGCCCGCGGCGTTGCTCCTCCCGCAAATATGCCCAATATTCTCAGTCGTCGCGCCTTGCGGGCCGGGCGCATCGGCGCCCTCGGTGCACAAGCTATTTCGGAGACACCACACAAGCGGGCATGTGCTCGAGAGCCATCACCGGGCCGAACGGACGCGTCCACCCCGGCCGCGGGGGGAGGCGATCACGAAACGACCCGCGTGCGATACACTGCGGCCCGAGCCTATGACCACATCAAGTCGTCACGATAGCCACTCCGGACGCGTTGACACGTCCGGACTCGAGATCAGGGGTTCGCTCGCGCAGGACTACGCCGAGGTGTTCACGGCTCGAGCGAAGGCGGCCCTCGCGGCGCTTGCGGCATTCGACGAGGATCGAAAGGCGCTGATGCAGACGCGCATCGACCGGCGCGCGCGACGCGCCCGTGCGGGCGAACGGATTGCGTTCTTCGAGCCGGACGCATCGATTCCGCGCACCGGCATTCGTGTGCACGATGCCCGCCGCGGTGCCTTCGAGGGCAGCGAGATTCCGCCGGACCTGCAGCGGCAGTGGATTCAGGGAACCGGTCCCGGGACCAGGCCCCACGCCACGGTCGAAAAGGGCCTGCGCAACGTCGCCTACGCGCTGCTGTCGGGTGCCGATGGCTGGATGTTCGACGGGGAGGACGCCCTTGGCCAGGTGTCTACGATGTCGCTGGACAACCAGCGGAACCTGACGCTCGCGTTGGGCCGCAGTCCCGCATTCCTGGGTGTGGCCGAACAGGTCGCCGCCGAGATGAACACGTGGGCGGAAGGCTTCTTCGGCCGGCGGATCATCGAGGATTGGCGGCGCCAGCTGGACTTCACCACGATTATCTTTCGGGCCCGGGGGCTGCACCTGGACGATCGCCACGTGCGTACGGCCGGCGGCGGGGGCTTCTCCGCCTCAATCGTCGACATGGCGCTCTACATCGTCAACAACCACGAGACGCTTCGTGGGCGCGGGTCCTCGATCGTGCTGTACCTTCCGAAGATCCAGACAGCGGAAGAGGCGGCGTTGTGGAACGACATGCTGTCGGCGCTCGAGCGACACCTCGCACTGCCAGTGGGAACTGTAAAGGTGTACGTGCTGGTCGAACAGCTCGAGGCCTGCTTTCAGCTGATGGAGATCCGCGCCGCCTTGAGCCCGCACTTCGTCGGATTCAACACGGGGCGCTGGGACTACATCAACAGCGTGTCGGACGCGATGGCCTGGGATGGAGGATTCATCAATCCGAACATCGATGCGATCACGATGACGTACGGCTACATGCGTCACTACGAGGATCGTGTGCGCCGTGCGGTCAATACCCCGGACGCAAACGGACGCTGCGCACTGTGGCAGGGCGGGATGGAACCGCAGATCCCTGTGGGGTCTGCCGCTGCTGTCCAGGCGGCCATGTCTCGGGCCGTCGCGGGCGCCGAGCGCGAGCGGCGTGAGGGCGCGAGCGGCAAGTGGGTTGCCCACTGGAAGATGGTTCACATTGTCCGGCCCGTCTGGGAAAAGGTGGGTGAGCCGAACCAGCTCGGGCGTGTCTTTCCGCCGCTGACCTACACGGAGTCCGACGCCGACGGCCTGTTGCTGCTCGAGCCCGCGCCCCGCACGGTCCGTGGCGCGCGCGATCTCCTCAGCGTGGCGCTGCAGTATGGCAACGCGTTCGGGCAGGGATACCAGGCAGCCGCGCTCAAACCGGCCGACTTCTTTGGCGACGACAACGTACTGTACCTCATGGAGGACATGGCGACGGGGGAGATCCGGTTGAGCATTCTCTGGGAGTGGCTCCACAAACAGGCCCGGTTCACAGACCCGGATCCGGAAACGGGTGTGAAGGCAGGCGACACGTTTACGCTCGAGCTCTTCGCCCGGTTGCTCCACGAGGAGTACACCAAGCTCCTCCAGGCACAGGACCGGGATGTTCACGACGTATCGAAGCGGACGACGCTGCCCATCGCGCGAGAAATCGTGGCGACCTACGTGCAAGAACCCGTCAAGGTGCCTTGGTACGTCGACCTCCTGAACATCAACCTGAACAACGAGGACCTCGAGGAGGCGAAGCGGCGGATCGCACTGTATCTTGGCGCGTTCCGCGATGGCACGCGGATTACCGAGAACCTGGACTTCGGCGTCGCGGGCGATGCGTCGGGGGCCAGGCTCGCGCACGACTGACGGGAAGCACTGTTCCGAAGGCTGGACGGGCTCCATCCTGGCGCGTCGGTGTTCCACAACTGTCCTAGTCCCGCGCCAACCGCAGCCATTGCGCCAATGGTCCAGGTGGTTGACTCGCGGCACAGTGAATCAGCCGCGCTCCCTCGCATCTGCTGGAGACAGTGGCTATTCTTGAATTCATAGGACGCGGTAGGTGCTGGAATTGCATGCGACCGCTAGACGAGCACAGATATGCGTCAGAAGAGAATTGCGGTTGTTGGCATTGCCGGACTGCTGCTGCTCAGTGGTCTGATTCTCCTCTTGCCCCGGTTGGTCGACGTGAACCAACACCGTGGGCGAATCGAGGCCGAGCTGCAGGATCGGTTGCATCGCGCCGTGACGCTTGGCGAAATGCGTCTCGGTCTTCTGCCATTCGGCCTGCGGGTGCAGAGCGCGTCCATCGCCGAGGATCCGCGTTTCGATACAGGTCGGCCGTTTGCCCAGACTGATGAGCTCTACGTGGGTCTTCGACTGTGGCCGCTGTTGCGCGGCCAGGTGGATCTGCGGTCGGTGGAGTTGCGCCGGCCTGTGATTGAGCTGGTGCGTGATGCGAGCGGTACGTGGAACTTCGCCTCGATTGGTGGGGCGCGCGACGTCGCGGCCGTTGGCGCCGACACCGACACCGCGCCTCCCGCGCTGGTTCTGCAACGGCTGGTGGTGACCAATGGCCAGGTGGCCATCACGGATCACGAGAATCAATCGCGTCGATCTGTGTACCAGAACATCGACGCGGAGCTCAACGATTACGCCCCCGACCGGGCATTTCGCTTCCTGCTGGCTGCGACGCTGCCCGGTGACGGCACACAACGCTTGAGCGTGCGGGGGACTGCCGGCCCCGTTCACGCTGACGACATCGCCATGACCTCCTTCGACGGAGATGTCCGTTTCGAGGCGGTATCGCTGTCCGCGCTGCAGCGCTTTCTCGAGGTGGAGGCACTCGAGGGGACCGACGGCGTCATCTCGGGCTCGGCCGACATGCGCAATCAGGAAGGCGTGCTGTCCTCTGGCGGTTCGCTCCGGTTGGATGAGGTGCGCGCGCGGGGCATCGATGTCGGGTACCCGATGACAGCAGATTACAAGCTTACGCATGATCTCGGCACTGACATCCTGACGATCGCAGAGGGCACGCTGCGTCTCGACCGGACTCCGATCTCGCTCACCGGGACCGTGAATCTTCAGCCCGAGACGCCGGTGCTCGACGTCCACCTCACGGCGGAAGATGCAGCACTGGGAGAAGCGGCTCGTCTGGCGTCGGCGTTCGGCGTTGCATTCGGAAGCGGTATGCGTGTCGAAGGCCGATTCGATGCGAACGTGCGGGCCCGCGGCCCGGCAGACCTCCCCGCCCTTGATGGCCAGGTGCGCATGCAGGGCGTGTCGATCTCCGGTCCGGATATTCCCCAGCCCGTGCGAACCGAGAGTGTCGAGATCGGGTTGACGCCGAATCAGATCCGATCGAACGAGTTCTCTGCAGTCACCGGCAACACGTCGCTGGCTGTTCGTGTGTCCGCGACCGACTACGCCAGCCCGACACCTGTCGTCGACGCACGGATCCGAACGACGAACGCCGATCTCGGTGAAGTGCTGAACGTCGCGCGGGCATGGGGCGTGGGTGTTGCGGAAGGGCTGGGCGGGAGCGGTCGGCTGACCGTTGACGTTGGTGCGCAGGGACCCCTCGACGATCTGACGTACAGCGGCAGCGGCAGCGTGAGTGAGGCGAGGCTGGACGCGCCGGCCGTGATCACGCAGCCGCTTCGCGTCGAGAATGCACGCCTGTCCTTCAGCCGCGATGCCGCGGTCCTCGACGACCTCCGGGCGTCGATCGGCCAGACCACCGCAGAAGGCAACCTGACGCTGCGGAACTTTGCCGCACCACGTGTGGAGTTTCAGCTGTCGGCGGACCGGGTCGATGTCGTCGAGCTGCAAGGCCTGCTGGTGAAGGGAGAGACGACGACTACCCGGCAGGAACCGGAGGCAGACGATGGGGTGCTCCTGCGCACGACCGGGTCCGGTACGGTGCGTATCGGCGCCATCGCGTACGACGAGATCGTGCTGAGCGACGTTCAATCCACCATCACGCTGGATCGAGGGGTCATCCGTCTGGATCCCCTCGCGGCCGAGCTGTTTGGCGGACGGTATCGTGGGTCGATCGTGATGGACGCTCGCAACACGCCGGCTCTCGTCACCGTGGCCAGCAATCTCGAACACGTCGATGCGAATCAACTGGCCTCGACGGTGACCAGTGTGCGCGACGTCATCTTTGGATCGTTGATGTCCAACGCAGAGGTCACCTTCTTCGCCGACGGCGCCGACACGATTGCCCGCTCGCTGAATGGGAAGGTCTCACTGAATCTGGCAGAGGGACGTATCGCCAACATGGATCTCACGCAGGAAGTGGGCAATATCGCACGTTTCGTCACTGGCCGCGAACGTGCCGAGCGTTCGACCAGCGTGGCGAAGCTCAGTGGCACCCTGGATGTGGTCGATGGCGTGGCGCGCACCGACGATGTGATGGCCGCGATTGAAGGTGGAACGATGGCCGCGACCGGCACGATCAACCTGGTGGATCAAAGCCTCGATTTGCGTCTGGTCACCGTGTTCTCCCGCGAGTTCAGCGAGCGTGTGGGTGGAACGCGCGTGGGTGGGTTCATGACGACGGCGCTCGCCAACCAGCAGGGTGAGCTCGTGGTGCCGATGCTCGTGACGGGTACGACGCAGCAGCCTCGATTTGCGCCCGACGTCCAGCGCATTGCCGAGATGAGGCTGCAGAATCTCGTGCCGAACTTCCGCGATCCCCGCGCCCTGACCGGGAGAATCCTCGGGGGAGCGGAAGGGCAGGACGACGCATCGCGAGATTCGCGCCGCACGCTCGGTGGAATCGTGGACGCGCTGACCGGCCGTGGCGGTGGGCAGGCCCAGTCCGACGCGCCAGGTGGCGAGGCCAGGCAGCCGGATGGCGCGGCGGAAGCCCCGGCGGCCCCCGACGCGACGCCGCAGGCTGCTCCACCCGAACAGCGCGAGCCAGCGCGTCAGTTGCAGGACGCGCTGCGAGGATTGTTGAGGGGACGCACGCAGGAAGAGGCGAAGCCCGAGACGGAGACACCTGCGCCGTCGGGGCGCGACTGAGTGGCGACCGTGCCGGTCACCCGCGGTACTGGCACCACCCGTTGGTGATCGTCTGATGGATCCGGTGACGCATGCGCTCCTGGGTGCGGCCACGGCCCGTGTGGCCCTGGCCCGTCCGCTCGGGCCGGCCGCATGGCTGCCAGGGGCCGTCGGCGCGTTGCTGCCGGACGTGGACGGCGCGCTTCGTAGTGCGTCGGATCCGTTGCTGTACGCCGAGCTCCATCGACACTTCACCCATTCGCTCGCGTTCATCCCTGCAGGCGGAGCGATCGCCGCGCTGCCATGGCTCCTGCGCTCGCATCTCAGATCGCGCTGGCGTTGGTACGTGGGTGCTGCGACGGCCGGATATGCCACCCACGGCGTGCTCGACGCCTCCACCACCTACGGCACGCTGCTGCTCTGGCCGTTCAGCGATACCCGCCTTGCATGGAATTGGATTTCGATCGTGGATCCGCTCTTCACGCTGGTACTCGCATGCGGCGTCGCGGCAGCCCTCTGGCGCGGTTCTGCGGGCCCGGTGCTCGTCGCGTTGGTACTGGGCCTCATGTATGTCGCGACGGGCGCGGTGCAACGCGAGCGGGCGCTTGACGCCCAGCTGTTGATTGCTGCGTCACGAGGGCACGAGCGGGATCGGGGCGCGGTCTTTCCTGCGTTTGGTACCAACATGGTGTGGCGCTCCCTCTACCACGCTGGAGACAGGCTGTACATGGATCGCCTGCGCGTGCCGTGGTTCGCGAGTGCCACGTGGAGTCCCGGCAGCTCCGTACCGGCGTTGCACGAAGAGCACCTGCCGGTTGAGGTGCGCGCGGACGCCAGACTCAGGCGCGACTTTCAGCGCTTCTGGTGGTTCTCGGACGGGTGGGTCGCCCGGGCCGCCGCCGAGCCAGACCTGATTGGAGACGCGCGGTACTCGTCTTCGGTGGAGCGTTTCGAACCCGTGTGGGGAATCCGCTTCAGCCCAGATAGTGCCGTGCCGATTGCGTGGATCGATCGGTCCCGCCAGCGCCGGATCGACCCGCGGATGTTGTGGTTGGAGTTGATCGGCCGGGATGCGAGCCAGCGCCCAGTACCGGGTGACTGATCCCGAGCGACGAGTCGTGACACCGAACCGGACGGGCGAGGTGAGCGTCTATATGGTCATGCGTGAATCCGTCACAACGACCGTGGTGATCCTGTGCATGGTCGCAGGATTCACGGTCTCGGGCGGGGCGAATCAGACGGACCCACTTCCCGATCCCGACACGTTTCTTCACGAGGTTCGCGCGCGGCTGCAGTCCGACGACGATCGCCAGCGTGCGTACACGTACGTGGAGACCAGGCGCGAGCAGCGACTGGACGGGACGGGCCGCCCGGTCGAGGAATCGGTCAAGGTCTTCGAAAGTCATCCCGGGCTGCCCGGGGAACGGCGGTGGAGGAGACTCGTCGAAGAGGACGGCGTTCCTGTTCCTCCGGCCGAGCTCGCCCGCCAGGATCGGGAACGCCGCGCGCACGTGGAAGCATACGAGCTGGCCCAGGCCGCACTGTCGGACGAGGAACGTGCGCGGCCGGCTCGGCGCCGGGACGACGGGGCGTCGGCCGACGAACGCGTGAACGATGCCGTCCGCGTGTTCACGTTCAGGATGGTCGGGCGCGAACGGATGGACGGTCATGACACGGTGGTGTTTTCCATGGAACCGCGCTCGAACGCCCCTGCGCAGACGCGTGAGGGCAAGATCATGCGTCACTTCCACGGTCGGGCGTGGGTGCACGAGGCGGATCACGAACTGGTTCGACTCGAAGTCGAGGCCCTGAACGACGTCACAATGGGGTGGGGTCTGGTGGGGCGAATCCACAAAGGCTCCGCCTTTTCCTTCGAGCGGCGAAGACTCGAAGACGGAACGTGGGTGCCGGCTCGCAGCCGGTACACAGCCAGCGCTCGTCTGATGCTGGTTCGCCGTGTCCGCCTCGGGGGCAGTACCGAATTTTCCGATTACCGAAGAGTCCCCACGCAGGCCGTGCGGTCACACGCGGCGGCGCCGGACGCTGTGGAGTAGCCGGTTGTCGCATGCCGAACGCTGAGATGCAGCATATGGCCGTGGGCCGTGTGCGTGTGAGCCCGCTCGATGAGTCATGCCGGCTCGAGCGAGATCCGGCAACGGTCGGGAACAAATGGCGCTATCTGGCAGACAGGGCCGTTTCCCATCAGAGAGCCCGAAGTCGACAACCTCTTGTCGGAGCGACACTTCGAAGACTCGCCTGGTGCCGCAGAGGTCGGCACGTGTTGACGGCGCGCCTCTTGCTCCAGACAGGTCGAACGCCACGGGGAAGGCGACGTCCCGGGCTCACTGAGCAAAGCTTGAACGACGCCTGCACGATCGCCTTCCTCGTGAGCGTTGCCCCGCTCGTCCTGCCATGGCCTTCCTGACCAGGCCAGGGCTCCGCCCCTTGATATTCGCGCCGAGCCCCGTGGCTGGTACAGTCGCGCTCTGGGTCGCATAACCGAGGAGGTGGAGATGTCATCGACGTACCACAATGGACACGTTCTGGCCCGCCGTGGGTTCTTTCCCGTGGTCGTTGGCGAGCAGGTTCAGCTGAATGAGGCCGGTGGGATGGTGTGCATTGCCAGGGGGAATCTGGCGGTGACCAATGGAGGCGGGCAGTGGTTCGTCGCCGCGGGCGACCAGAAGATCGACCACGGCGGCGGCGCAGTGCTCGTCAGCCGATCTGCCCACGTGACGGATGGATTCGTCGGGCTGGTGGTCTCCGCACGGACCACGCTGGACGGCAACGCACGTGCGCTGGCGACGGTATCGATGCCGGTGGCGCTGGCCGCTGTCGCCGGGTTGTTGCTGGGGCTCGCGCTTGGCCGGCGAGCGCGAGAGAGGCGATCGTCTGCCGGATGACGGCCCGCACATCTGACGGCACCAGGCACACGCAGACCCGTGAGGGCAATCCAGTGTAGGCTGGGTGTGGTGCAGCAGTAGCGCCGGCTCGTGACACTCCCTTCATCATGACCGAGGAGCGTTTTCGCAAGGCCTTCCTGCTGGTCCTGGTCGTCGGCGTCACGGCCGCGTTCGTGGCGATGCTGTGGACGTTCGTGCTCACCATCCTGCTGGCAGCTCTCCTGTCTGGACTGACCTATCCACTCTATACGCGCCTGAACGAAGTCTTTCGCGGCCGGCGCCCGCTTGCGTCCGTCGTGACCCTGCTTCTGACCCTCGTCCTGGTGCTCGTCCCACTGATCCTCATTCTCGGCGTAGTGGTGAATCAGGCGATTCGTGTCACGACCGACATTCGCCCCGTGGTGGAACGGTTCATCGCAGAACCGACGTACTTCGCGGAGCTGCTCCAGCTGATTCCCGGCGCCGACCGCCTGGAACCGTACCGCGAACAGATCCTCATGAGGGCCGGTGATGTGATCGATGCCATCGGCGTGTTCCTCGTGGCGTCGCTCTCGGAAGTCACCCGCTTCACGGTGACGATGGTGTTTCACTTCTTCATCCTGCTCTACACGATGTTCTTCCTGCTGATGGATGGTCCAGCCATGCTTCGTCGCGCGCTGACCTATCTTCCGCTGCGGGAAGCCGAGAAGCAGCAGATGACCGAACGCTTCGTGTCGGTGACGCGGGCTACCTTGAAGGGGACCCTCGTGATCGGCATCATCCAGGGGACGATGGCAGGCCTTGCGTTCTGGGTCGCCGGCGTTCCGAACACGCTGTTCTGGACGGTCGTCATGGTGGTGCTGTCCGTTCTGCCGGTGATTGGCGCCGCGCTCGTCTGGGTCCCGGCTGCCATCATCCTGGCCGCGAGCGGCGAGGTGTTGACCGGCGTGCTGCTGGCAGCCTACTGTGGCCTCGTCGTCGGATCGGTGGACAACGTGCTGCGACCGCGTCTGGTTGGCCGTGACACGAAGATGCACGATCTGCTGATTCTGTTCTCGACCCTGGGCGGCATTCTGGCGTTCGGGCCTGCCGGATTCATCATCGGCCCGATTCTGGCCGGGCTGTTCGTCACGTCGTGGGAGATCTTCGGCCTGGCGTATCGTGACGTCCTGGGTGACGACACGGCGACGCCGCCGGCACGTGCGGCGCGGGTTGGACCGCCCGCGG
>CAZDLW010000023.1:0-34841 GCA_964505975.1 uncultured Bifidobacteriaceae bacterium
CCGCGGGGCTGCGGGTCATCGGCAGCGCCGGCAGCGCACGCGGCGTTGCGCTCGTCCGGGATCAGGGTGCGCACCTGGTCGTGAATCACCACGAGAAGGAGTATCTGCAGCAGGTCATGACCTTCACCAATGGGCGCGGCGTCGACGTCGTGATCGAGATGCTCGCCAATGTCAACCTGGATCGCGATCTCGACGTACTCGCCTTTCGCGGCAGAGTGATGGTGATTGGCAGCCGGGGTCGGGTTGAAATCGATGCCCGCAAGGCGATGGGCAAGGATGGGGCGATTCTCAGCATGACGCTGTTCAACGCCACGCGGGAGGAGTTTCGGGAGATTCATGCGGGACTCGTCGCCGGCCTCGAAAATGGAACGTTGAGGCCCGTGATCGGGCGGGAGCTCCCGCTGGCAGATGCCGCACAGGCGCACGTCGCCGTGATGGAGCCGGGCGCGTTCGGTAAGATCGTGCTGGTCCCGTGAGCTGATGCACGCGCGGTGCCGGACCGGCTGAAGAGTCTGTGAACAATCGCCACGTCGTGTCCGCTCAACCGGACCGGGCGATCACGTGTATGGCGCCGCGAATCCCGGTTCCGGCGGCCGGACCGCACTGCGACGACCGCTACGGACCGCGTGACGCCAGTTCCGTGAGCTGGCGGATCCCCCGCGCCGTCTCGCGCGGTCAGGCGATGCGCGTCGGCCGCCTCCACAGGGATTCGCGGCGCCATACACGTGATCGCCAGGGCCTCCCACTCACCGGTTCTGACCCAGGCGTGACAGTTCCTCGTCAATGACGGCGGCGAAGACCTCGTACGGCTGCGCGCCCGAGAGCAGACGCCCGTTGATGTACACCGTGGGCGTGGAGTTCACGCCCAACCTCGTGCCCTGCTCGAGCCCGGCGCGGACGCGATCGGCGTACTTGGAGGAGCGAAGGCACACGTCGAACGCCTCCGCATCCAGGCCCACCTCGCGGGCATACTGTCGAAGATCCTCGGGCTGCAGCGCCTGCGGATTGGCAAACAGCCGGTCGTGGTAGTCCCAGTATCGGCCCCCGTCGCCAGCACAATGCGCCGCCTCGGCAGCGTTGAACGCCTGCGGGTGTATCTGCGTGAGCGGAAAGTCCTTCCAGACGACGCGAACCCGGTCGCCGTACGTCTCCACGATGCGCTTGAGCGTGGGGGCGACGCGCTGGCAGAACGGGCACTGAAAATCGGAGAACTCCACCAGCGTGACCGCCGCCGACGGGCTGCCCATCGCCGGGTCCGATGGATGGACGGCCACCTCGTGCCGTGGGGCATCGAACATGACCCGAACCGGCGGCCCGGCACTCCGGAGATCGGCAATGAGCGCCTGTCTCGCCCCGGCCTCCCGTTGCTCCCGAAGGTAGTCGCGGATGAGGGGCGCCATCTCCTCGAGCGGACGTCCCTGCATCTGGCTCAGGTTCGACTGATAGAACGTCGTGACGTCGGCATCGGTTACGGGAGCGGAGCGCTGCGACAGCTCGGCCTCCTCGAAGGCATCGGGGCTGACGCCGCGCTGCTTCGCCGCATCGGCGAGCAGCGCATCGGCCACGATGCCTTCGAGCGCGCTGCGCCGGCCGTTGTACATCGACTGCACGACGTCGGCATGCTGGGTCGGATTGTCGGCCCGCCAGCGGTCGTCGAGCTCCTGAAGCGTCACGGTCCGATCGCCGATCTGTGCTGCCGGGTCGGAACCCTGGCTCGGCTGGCGGTTGGCTGCCGGTGAACATGCCGCCACCGCCGCCGCGAGCATGACGAAGAGCGTCGTCGTGATGAAGCGCACGTGCACAGACCTTGGAGAACGACCTACCGGCCGGAGAACCGCACTCGGATTCCGCCGTTCACGAGACGCGGCGATCCGATGGTGGTCGGCAGGAGACCGACGTAGTATTCCGTGTCGAAGAGGTTCTGAACGCCAAAGAACACGTCGAGATTCCGCCCGATCGCTCGGGACGCCGTCAGCTCCACCGCGCCGTACCCCGGCAACCCGGGTTCCGTTTCACCCGGCTTCACGCGCACGTTCAAGTCGTCATCGAACTGGCGGCCAAACAGCATGGCACTGACTGACACGGTGACGTAACGGGGGTTCAGATACGCCGCGCTGACCGAGCCCCGGTGCGTCGGCACCTGCGGCAGCACGTTGCCCACCAGGCTCGGATTCGCCGAGAACTCACGGACCCTGGCGCGGTTGAACATGTACCCGGCGCCAACCCGCCAGTCGCTGCCGATGCGGTACTCGACATCGCTCTGCACACCCCAGATGCGGGTCCGTCCAAGGTTCTGGCGCTGGAGCGTATTCACGAGATCCGTCCGGGTCACATTGGACACGGGGTTCTTCACGCGATTGTCGTACCAGGTGGTGCGCACCGTGAAGTCAGGCAACGGTGCCACGTTGACGCCCAGTTCGCCGCCAACCAGACGTTCGGGCCCCAACTGGTCGTTGGCCAGCGTCAGCAATGCGCCCACGCGGAACTGCCGGTACAACTCGTTCAACGTGGGAGCCCTGAAACCCCATCCCAGGCTGCCCCAGGTGGTGACCTTGTCGTTCACTCGGAAGAGCAGTGCCCCGCGAGGACTGAACACCGTATCGTCCGTGTCGGGAAGCAGCCGGCTCGCCGCTGTGGGAAGCCCGGTCGCAACGGTCGTCTCCAGATTACGGGCCTCGTAGTTACGCCAGTGATCGACGCGCCCGCTGAGGGTCAGTGAGAGATTCGGCACGAGCCAGAACTGTCCCTGCGCGTACACACCAGTGCTCTGCTGAATTCCTCCCGACTCTCGCCGGAGCGTCACCGTGGTGCCGGTCACGGCGTCGAGTGCCTGTTCGTGACTGGCGCCCTCCACACGCCGCCAGTCGGTGCCCGCGGTGAAGAGATGACGGGTCGAGAGCGGTTTCGTCCACTGCACCATGCCGCCGATGCCGGTCGTCGGCACGCGCTGTCGTAACGACATCCGCCCAATTGCGCGCGTGGTCAGGTTCGGCACTGCGAGGAAGGTGCTGTGAAACCGTTCGAAATCCAGGAACAGCCGCGCCTGAAGGTCGCTCTGGTCGGGCAGCGACATGCGAACGCCGCCGCTGGCGGACTTCCAGAGCGTGTTGTTGGCCTCGGGCGTCCCATCGAAGGTGCTGTACTTCGCGTTGTCGCGCTCTTCTCGGAAATAGCCGGCTCGGAAGAAGGTGCTGACCTGTGCGTTCGGACTGTAGTCCAACTTGACGGTCAGGTTACGATAGTCGACGGAAGCCTTCGTATCAATCGGCCCGCGTTCGTTCGATACGACGATGGGGAAACCATCGGTACCGAATATGCTGCCCTCGATCGAGGCGCCCAGCTTGCCCCACACGTCGCTCGCGAGGAAATCGGCCTTGCCGCTTCGCCTGTTGCCGCCGTGCGTCCGCAGCTCGACGGTGCGCGGCCGTGGACGCGCGCTCACGACATTGATTACGCCACCCATCGCAAAATTGCCGTACACGCTGGAGCTCGTGCCGTCCACCACCTCGATGCGCTCGACGCTCTCGAGCGGAATGCGAGTCCAGTACACCCATCCGCCAAACGGATCGTTGAACGGCACGCCGTCGATGAGCACGAGCGACCGGCTCACGCCGCTCGGGCCGATCCCGCGTAGCGATACGCCCTGCGCCGTGGGATGGGCAGACAGGCTGCTCGTCCGGCGGAACAGGCTGAACGTGGGCACGAGGCGGAGCACATCGTCGGCCACCACCGCCGGCGAACGACGGATCGTGTCGCGGTCGATGACGCTGACGCTTGCCGGCACGTCCCCCAGGCGCTGTTCGGTGCGCGTCGGGGTGACTGTGACCGACTCGAACAACGCGGCCGGTACGAGCACGACCTCGAACTCGCCGTCGCCCGCGATGGGACGTGTCCATTCGGCGAACCCGACCGCCCGCACCACGAGCGTGGACGGCCCCGTCGGGACCGTGGAAATCGTGAAGCGGCCATCCGGCGCGGTCACCGCCTGACGATCCACCCCGTTCGCGCCACGCACGATGACCGTCGCGTTGGACACGACCCCGCCCGTCTCGTCCGTGACCACCCCGGTCACCACGGACTGGCCGGCAGCCACGGCGGGCGCCAGGATGCAGAACAGCAGAATCACCAGGTTGCGCATAGCGGGAGATATTACCGCACCGGAGGGCCCTCCTTCATGGGCTTTACTCGGGCCGCCCAGGTTGTTAAGCTCCCGGCATGCGCGTCCTTCTGGTGGCGGCAGTCGTCCTCCTGGCCACGGCGTCGGCGCCCGCTCAGCAGCCCGTGTTCCGCGGAACGCCGGTGCGGATCGTGCCCGTCCTCACCACGGTGACCGATCGAGAGGGCCGGCTCGTCACCGGTCTCGACCGGGATCAGTTCACGGTCCTGGACAACGGCCGACCGCAGGAGATCGCCATTTTCCAGAACGAGGTGGTGCCCTTCACGGCGGTCGTCATGCTCGACTTCAGTGCCAGCATGACGGCACACCTGGACCTGCTGAAGTCGGCAGCGGAACAGTTCCTCATGCGTATGCTGCCCGATGACCGCGCCATGGTTGGAGCCTTCAGCGACAAGATCCAGTTCAGCGGGTCGTTCACGAGCGACCGGGACGACTTGATTGCCGCGTTGGACGACCTGCAGTTCGGCAACGCCACCAGGCTGTACGACGCCATTTACGAGAGCATCGTGATGCTCGACGGGGTCCAGGGTCGCAGGGTCGTTGTGGTGTTCACCGACGGCGACGACACCGCCAGCCGGCTCGCCAGCAACCGCGAAGTGCTCAGCCGAGCGCGCGACGAAGACGTGATGATCTACGCGATTGGCCTGGAGGTGGAATACTTCAACGGCGTGCGCGTGGTGCGGACCCGCCCCGATCGCCGCCTGTGGCGACTTGCCCAGGAGACGGGTGGGGGGTCATTCGAACTGAAGAAGAGCCATGAGCTGGGTCCCACCTTCACCCGTGTCATCCAGGAGCTGCACAGCCTCTACCTGCTCGGTTTCACGCCCGAGGTCCTCGACGGCCGCGAACGACGCATCGAGGTCCGGTTGAAGGAGCCGGGAATGAACGCCCGTGCCCGACGCAGCTACATCGCGACTCCGGATCGACCAGATGCACCGTGACACGCCGGGAGCATCCAGCGCGCGGACGGCCTCCGTCGGATGACGCGAGCCTCCGCATTTTTCATTCTCAATTCTGCATTCTGAATTCCCGGAAATGCCCGATCCGCTGTCCGAACAGGAGTTCAGGCTCAGGGCCGACCAGGCGCTGGAGCAGGTCCACCTGGCTCTCGCGTCGCTTGCCGACGCGGAGGGCTTCGAGGTGGAACTGCAGAACGGCGTGCTGCAGATCGTTTTCGAGGAGCCGGCGCCGGCGAAATTCGTGTTGAGCCCGAACGCGCCTGTACGGCAGATCTGGCTGTCGGCCCTGGCGCGGAGCTATAAGCTGGCCTGGTCCGCCGCCGCAGAGTCGTTCGTCCTGGACGGCGAGCCGGTCGAAGCCCTGGTAACCCGTCTGGCGCGTCAGCATCTCGGCACTTCGTTGCTGCCCGGCTCTTCCGGATAGCGGCGCCATCCGGCGTCGGCTTCATGCATCTGCCCGCGGCAGTCCGCGCCTGGTCCGCTCGCACGGTCTTTCGAGCGAGACGACGAAGACGAAGCAGCGCGCCGCCGCGGGTCGAGCCCTGGACCCTGTGCCTGCTGCCATGTTGCTGTACGTGTTCGGAGGCGTCGGCCTGTTCCTGCTCGGGATGGTGATCCTGACCGACGGACTCAAGGCCTTTGCGGGTGAATCGCTGCGCCAGGCGCTCGTGCGGTTCACGGGAACTCCCCTCAAGGCGTTCGCGTCGGGTGCGTTGATTACGGTGATGGTCCAGTCGTCGAGCGCGACGACGGTCACATTGATTGGATTCGTGAGCGCCGGGCTCTTGACGTTTCCGCAGGCGGTGGGTGTGGTGCTCGGGGCCAGTTTGGGCACGACGGGCACGGGCTGGCTGGTTGCTTCGCTCGGCCTGAAGGTCAGTCTGGGACACTATGCGCTGCTGCTCGTTGGCAGCGGAGCCTTTCTCAAGCTGCTGGGGCGAGGGCGTCTGAAGTCGCTCGGGCTGGCGCTGGCCGGTTTTGGCTTGATTTTCGTCGGCATCGACACGCTGCAGCAGGGCATGCAGACGCTCTCCACCATGTTCAGCCCCTCTGATCTCCCCGGCGGCGGCATTGGGGCGCACCTGCTGACCATGGCTGTCGGTGCCGCGATGACGGTCGTCATGCAGTCCTCGAGTGCGGCCGTGGCGACAACGCTGACCGCGCTCCATACTGGCACGGTCGATTTCGAGCGAGCGGCCACGCTGGTGATTGGAGCCGCCGTTGGCACGACGGTGACGGGTGGGCTGGCCGTGATTGGTGGCACCGTGCCGGCCAAACGCACGGCCCTCGCCCATATCCTGTTCAATCTGGCCACGGCGCTCGTGGCGCTCATACTGCTGCCCGCGTTGCTGTGGGGAATCAGCCAGGCGCAGGCATACCTGCTGTTGGAGCCGGGTGCGCTCAGCCTCGCGGCGTTCCACACGACGTTCATCGGGATTGGCGTGGCACTGTTCCTGCCGTTCGTGAATGCATTTGCGCGAGGGATCGAGCGGCTCGTCCCCGATACCGGTCCCCGACTGACGCGGCATCTCGATGCCACGCTGCTCCAGGCTCCAGCCGTGGCGCTCGAAGCCACGCGGCGCGCGCTCGTCGAGATTGCGCGCGAGATGTTCGCGACCATTCGCGACGCAGCCGCAGGCCGCGCGGACGTGGGCGACGAGGATCGGCGCGCCCAGATCGTGGAAGCGCTGGACGAGACCCAGCGGTTTTTCGCGCGCATTCCCTCACCCGCCGACGACGAAGCACTGGCCGACACGCGCGTGGCCCAAATGCATGCGGTCGATCATCTGCTTCGGCTGCGCTCGCGTCTCAACCCCTCCGGCGGCGTGCGACGAATGCTGCATCACGAGCGGCTCCAGCCACCGGTCACAATCGCGCTGAGGGCCGTCACGACGGCCGCCGAGGGTCTCAACGGCATGGCGCCAGCCGACTGGTTGAGCACTCTGGAACAGCACGCCGCGGATCTCGCGGATTTGCGCCGGCAGGACCGGCTGGCCCTCCTCCGGCAAACGTCGGCCGCTGGCGGCCCGCTGCAGGCGCTGGAAGCCACGGATGCGGTGCGATGGCTCGAGCGCATCGGCTATCACGCCTGGCGGGCCTGCACCTACCTCAGTCACGGAACACTCCCGACTGTCTCTCTTCAGGAGGCACCCGCAGACGAGGTGCCGAACAGCGCCGCGCTGATGCAGGGAGACACGACCGATCCGCAGTTGTCGGAGATGCCGGAACCCCCTGCCACTGCGTCACCGCCCCGAGCGTCGTGATTTGAGCGGACTCCCCCCTGTTTTCACTCGGTTTGCGGCCTGTATCGACGGGTCGGCCGACTCTGCTACTCGACGCGCCGCAGCACGAGACACTTCAGGTAATACGTCTCGGGAACTCCCATGAGTACCGGATGATCGCGCCCCTGCATGCGCTTCTCGACCACGGTGACCGGCGCGCGGCTGTCGATTGACGCCTCACGAACGATCTCCTCGAACAGGTGCTCGTCCACATGGTGCGAGCAACTGCACGTGATCAGATATCCCCCGCGGACGAGCAGCCGCAGGGCCCGCAGGTTGATCTCCTTGTAGCCGGCCACCGCATGCGGAATGGCCGCCTTGTTCTTCGCGAACGCGGGTGGATCGAGCACGATGGTCTCGTAGCGCGAGCCCGCCCTCTCCAGTCGGCGCAACTCGTCGAACACGTTGACTTCGCGGGCGTGCACGTGCGACACGCCGTTCCGCACAGCGTTGGCGAGGATGCGCTCCACGGCGGCAGCTGACAGCTCGAGCGCGTCGACCTCCGGACACTGCCGCGCGAGACGAAGCGCGAAGCCGCCGTTGTAGCTGAAGCAATCGAGCAGTCTGCCGGCGGCGTAGCGAGCCGCCGCCTCGCGGTTCTCCCGCTGGTCGAGGAAGAGACCGGTCTTCTGCCCCTTGTACAGATCCACCTCGTATTCGATCGGCCCCTCTCGCACGACCACCAGATCGGGCACGCTGCCATGCAGCAGTTCCACTTTTCGCTCCAACCCCTCGAGCTCTCGGACTCTCGAATCGTTGCGCGCGAGAATCCCGGCGGGCGCCAGCATCTCCGTGAGCAGCCGCACCACGACGGGCAGCAGGCGGTCCATCGACTGGGAGAGTGCCTGCACGACGACGTACTCCCCATACCGATCGACGATCAGGGAGGGAAGCAGGTCGGCTTCGGCGTGAACCAGGCGATAGGCCGTGCCGTCCACCTGCAGCGAAGCGCGGAAGGCAATGGCGCGTTCGAGCCTCGCCCGTATCAGCGCCTCGTCCGCGGGCACATCACCCTGCGTCAGGATCCTGATGGAGATCTGCGAACGATCACTGAACAGGGCATACCCGATTGTCCGGCGCCGCGGACCGATGACCTGCACGATGTCGCCGCCCGACGCATCGATCTGTGCGACGTCCGCCCGGTAGATCCAGGGGTGACCAGCGCGTACGCGCTGCTCGCCGCGAGCGCTCACGACAACACTTGGCATGGCTGTTCGCCCAGCAGGTCAGGATCCTCCACATCCGGATTCTGCACTCTGCATTGACGGTGACACAACGAACATCGCCTTGCAGTTCTCGACAGGACCATGCCATCGTCCAGAGTACAATCCTTGCCCATGCCTATGCCCGAAGTCCTGCAGCCTTCCCTGATGCAACGCCCGCTCGCCGACGTCGATCCGGATATTGCCCACGCGATACGTCACGAAATGCAACGTCAGGCCGACGGTCTGGAGCTGATTGCCTCCGAAAACTTCGTCAGCCAGGCCGTGCTCGACGCGGTTGGATCGGTCATGACGAACAAGTATGCGGAAGGGTACCCGGGACGCCGGTACTACGGCGGGTGCGAGTTCGTGGACGTCGCCGAGTCGCTCGCCATTGCCCGCGCCAAACAGCTGTTCGACGCCGAGCATGCCAACGTACAGCCGCACTCCGGGGCGCAGGCCAATCTGGCGGCCTATATGGCGGTGCTCGATCCTGGCGACACGGTGCTCGGCATGAATCTGGCTCATGGGGGACATCTGACGCACGGCCATCCACTGAACTTCTCGGGCAAGCTGTACACCATCGTGCCGTACGGCGTGAGGGCCGACGACGAGCGGATCGACTACGACGACCTGGACCGTCTGGCACACGCACACCGGCCGAAGGTCATCATGGTCGGGGCGAGCGCCTACCCGCGCGTGATCGACTTTCCACGAATCGCCGACGTGGCCCGGACGGTCGGCGCACACATGATCGTGGACATGGCGCATATCGCCGGGCTGGTCGCGGGAGGCGTCCACCCGAGCCCCGTCCCGCACGCGGACATCGTGACCTCCACGACGCACAAGACACTCCGCGGGCCGCGAGCAGGTCTCATCCTCTCCCGCGAGTCGTTCGCAAAGGACCTGGACCGCGCCGTGTTTCCGGGCGTGCAAGGCGGTCCACTCATGCACGTCATTGCCGCCAAGGCCGTCTGTTTCAAAGAGGCCATGGAGCCGGCGTTCGCAGACTACCAGCGGCAGATCGTCGCCAACGCCCAGCGCCTCGCCGCCGGCATCGTCAGCCACGGCTTCCGTGTGGTCAGCGGGGGCACCGACAACCATCTGATGCTGGTCGACGTGTTTTCGAAGGGCCTCACGGGCAAGGCTGCCGAAACGGCCCTGGGGAAGGCGGGGATTACCGTCAACAAGAACGCGATTCCCTTCGATCGGAACCCGCCCATGGTGGCAAGCGGCATACGGATCGGCACGCCGGCAGTGACGACTCGCGGCATGCGGGACGCCGATATGGACGTGATTGCCGAGCTGATCGCCCGCGCGCTGGCAACGCCGGAGGACGATCGCGCGCTGAAGATGGTCAAGGCGGAAGTGGAACGGCTCTGCACCGCCTTTCCGCTGTATCCCGTCGCGCCATGATCCCGCCGGGGACTGCGGACGGTTCGGCGCGCACCCCTCATGGAAGCCGCTCGGCCAACCCGGGCAGCACCTGTGCGGTGGGCGTTCCGGAGGGATCGCACGTTCCTCCCGCGTCCACGTCGTCGGACAGCCTCACGGATATCGTCGATGACGCCTTTTCCGACCGTGGCCCGCTCGCTCGCGCGCTCGCCGGTTACGAACCGCGGCCAGGTCAGCGCCGGATGGCTGCCGCCGTCGCACCGGTCGTCGAACATGGCGGCACAGTGCTGGCCGAGGCCGGCACCGGGACGGGCAAGACACTCGCCTACCTCATCCCCGTCATCCTGGGCCGCACGCGCGCACTCGTCTCGACAGGGACGAAGAACCTGCAGGAACAGATCTTCTTCAAGGATCTCCCCGCATTGCGGGAGGCGCTTGGCGTGCCTTTCACGGCCACGTTGATGAAAGGGCGATCGAACTACCTGTGCCTGCACCGCTGGGACATCTACCGCGACGGCGTCGAGGGCGATGCATCGGCCGGCGGCCGTCTGATCGAGTCGGGCGATCGGGTGCTCCTGCCCGTTCTGCAGGAGTGGATCGATCGAACGCACACGGGCGACCGCGCCGAGCTGCGTGAGCTGCCAGAGGATGTTCCAATCTGGAAGGAGCTCGCCGCAGACGCCGAGCGCTGTCTCGGCACCGAATGCCCACGCTACGGCGACTGCTTCGTCACGCGCATGCGACAGCGCGCCACCGAATCCGATGTGGTCATTGTCAACCATCACCTGCTGTGCGCGGACGCGGCCGTTCGACACAGCTCGTTTGGCGAAGTCGTGCCGGAAGCACCGGTACTCGTCGTGGATGAGGCACACCAGCTGGAGGATGTGGCAACTCAGTACTTCGGGCTGTCGTTCAGTAACCTCCGCGTCGACGATCTCGTGCACGACGGCGAGCGGCTCGCCGGCGCCCGCCTGACGCCACGCGAAAGCACGACGGAGGTGACCGATCGGGCTGGCCGCCGCAGCGGGCGGGCTTTCGAACCTCAGGGAGCCGAAGATATCTGGCGGGCGCTCAGTCGCGTTGCCGAGCGATCGCGCATTTTCTTCTCAGGGCTCGGTACGACACGCATGCTGCGGCCGGGAGCGGAACCGCGCCTCCGGTACCAACCGGACTCCATTGCCGAGCACGTGGAGGACGGAATGCGGCTGGCCGGTGCGCTGGAGGGCCTCGAAGCAACCTGTGCGCTCCTCGTGGCCGGCAAATCCCCGGACGGCGCCGCTCCAGATCCCACGGAATCGGATTCGCTCGAAGACGCGAGGGAAGCCATGGCTGCGCTGCAGCAGCGCGCCGCCGAACTCGTGGCCGACCTGCGCTTCCTTCTACGCGCCGACGCGGCCGGCTTCGTCTACTACATCGAGACACGCGGGCGCGGGGTGTTCCTTCGCGCATCCCCCATCGACGTGTCTGCCATCGTTCGCGACGCGATCTTCACCCGATTCCGCACCGTCGTGCTCGCCTCGGCCACCCTGACCGTCGACGGGTCATTCGCGTACGTCACAGGACGATTGGGCATCAGGGGAGCCACCGAGATCTCGGTTCCCTCTGAGTTCGACTACGCACATCAGGCCGTGCTGTACCTGCCTCGAAAAATGCCTGCACCGCGTGCGCCGGGCTTTCCCGAGGCAGTGGCGCGAGAAGCCCTTGCCTTGTTGAACCGCACTCGTGGGCGCGCGTTCGTGCTGTTCACCAGCTATGCGGTGCTGCGCACGGTCCAGCGCTTCCTGGAGATGGCGCTGCCGTACCCGCTGTTCGTGCAAGGCTCGGCACCGCGGTCGACGCTCATCGAGCAGTTCCGTGCGACGCCACACGCGGTACTGCTCGCCACGTCGAGCTTCTGGCAGGGTGTGGATGTCGTGGGCGACGCGTTGAGCTGCGTCATCATCGACAAGCTGCCGTTTGCGTCCCCTGGCGATCCTGTGACCGCGGCGCGCATCGAGGCGATCGCCGCCGAGGGCGGCGACCCGTTCGGCGAGTACCAGGTGCCGCTCGCCATCCTCGCCCTGCAGCAGGGCCTCGGACGCCTCATCCGGCACCGGACGGACCGTGGCGTGCTGGCGGTGCTGGACCCCCGGCTCAGGACCATGGGCTACGGGCGGCGGTTTCTGGCCTCGCTCCCCCCGGCGCCGGTCACCCACGACCTCGATGCGGTGGAGCGGTTCTTCATATAAACTACGGCGAGGGCATCGCTTCGCTGGCGCGGTGCCCGCGCGCGTTCGAGCCCACTGCCAGAACTTCGGAGGCTTCACATGCGGACCCACTCGTTCCGCGGCGTGCTGGTGCTGGCCGTCCTGCTGACGTGGACAGCAGCGCCTGCTTTTGCGCAAAGCATCGTGCGCGGCACGGTTGTCGACGCCAACGGCCAACCGGTCGACGGCGCGACCGTGCTCTTCGAGGCGGAAGGTACCACTCGAAGAATGGAAACCAAGACGAATCGGAACGGCGAGTTCCTGCAGATCGGCTTGACGTCCGGCGCGTACAAAGTCACCGCTTCGAAGGACGGCGTCGGGACCCACACGCTCACGACGCAGGTCATGCAGCGGGAAAATCAGCCGTTGAGCTTCCGTATCACCCCCGCGGCCGCTTCGCCAGCAGAGGTGAACAAGGAGGCCCTTGCCATTCAGGCGGCGGCCGGCTCCGCCCTCGACGCCATGAAGGCAGGGCGGTACGACGAGGCGATTGCCAGCTTCAACGAGGTGCTCCTGAAGGTCCCGACGTGCGCGGAGTGCTATTACAACATCGGGCTCGCGCACTCGAACAAGCGTGAGTTCTCCGACGCCGAAGCCGCCTTCAACAAGGCAATCGAGCTCGACCCGAAATCCGCCGACGCATATACGGGCCTGGCCAACATCTACAATGCGCAGCGCAAGTTCGACGAAGCCGCGCAGGCAAGCGCCAAGGCCGCCGAGCTGGCCGGCGGCGGCGCCGGCGGCGCCAACGCGGAGGCCGTCTACAACCAGGGTGTGATCCATTGGAACGCCGGGCGCTTCGAGGAGGCAAAGGCGCAGTTCGAGGCCGCGGTACAGGCCGACCCGAGAATGGCCATGGCCTACTACCAGCTCGGCATGGCGAACTTGAACCTTGGCCAGATTCCCGCCGCTCGCGAGGCATTCGAGAAGTATCTCGAGGTGGAGCCGAACGGGCCCAAGTCCGCGGAAGTCAAGGCCTTCGTCCAACAGCTCCCGCAGTAGCCGGGTTCGAGACACGGACGACGCGCTCCGCGGGCGGGCTGCCGCCCCGCGGAGCCGCGGCAGACACATGTCCATCGCCGATCGGCTGACCGCCGTACGGCGGCGCATCGACAGCGCTGCCACCGCGGCCGGCCGGGATCCTGCCTCGATACGCCTGGTCGCCGTTTCCAAGACATTTCCCCTCGACGCGATTCGCGAGGCCTACACGGCCGGACAACGGGAGTTCGGCGAGAATCGCGTTCAGGAGGCCCTACAGAAAATCGACCGATCAGCCGATCTTCCAATCAGGTGGCATCTTCTCGGCCACCTTCAGACAAACAAGATCGGAAAGGCCGCGGCGGCGTTCGCCATGATTCAATCGGTGGACAGCGTCGACCTCATCCGGAGGATCGACCGCGCAGCCGAAGAGACCGCGCACACGCCGGAGCTGTTGATCCAGGTGGATCTCGCAGGCGAAACCACCAAGTTCGGTGCCCGGCCGGAAGAAGTATCCGGGCTGTTCGATGCCGCCGCCCTGTGCCGGGCTGCCAGGGTCGTAGGGCTCATGACCCTGCCGCCACTGCCAGAGACCCCCGAAGAGGCGCGACCCTGGTTCCGGCGGCTCCGGGACCTTCGCGACGAGTGGCTCGCGTCGGGCGTCCCCGCACTCATGCTCCGCGAGTTGTCGATGGGCATGAGTGGCGACTTCGAGGTGGCGGTTGAGGAAGGTGCCACGCTGGTGAGGGTTGGCACTGCGATCTTTGGAAGCCGTGATGTCGAACACTGATTCTGGTTCTAGCTCTGTCGTGTTCACCGCATCGAGACATCCCGTTCCGGCGAGCCATGCCGACGAGGAGCACACGCTCGAGGTCCACGCGACCCATGCCGAGCTAGGTCGCGAAAACATCGCACCGGCAGAACCAAAGCGTCTGCCATCGCCCGATCGCAGCTCCACGGTCACGCCGTTGGACCTGCGTCAGGCCAGGTTCAGCACGGCGCTGCGTGGTTACGATCGGAACGAGGTGACCGCCTTCCTGCTCGAGGTCGGCGACGGATACGAACAGGCGCTCCGGGAGAACGAGCGCCTCCGGCAGGACATCGGCCGGTTGGAAGCGTCACTGCTCCACTATCGCGAGCTCGAAGGCGGTCTCAAGAGCACCATGCTCACGGCGCAGCGGTTTGCCGATGGCATGCGCGAAAACGCGCGCCTGGAAGCCGAGCGCATCGTCCGGGAGGCGGAGGGCCACGCCGAACTGCTGCTGAGCCGCGCGCACGCCCGGCTGGAGGATGTCCAGCGGGAGATCGACGGCCTCAAACTGAAGCGACGGCAGGCGGAAACCAATCTCGAGTCCATCATCTCCGCACTCCACCACACGCTCGAGTTCGTGCGGGACCAGGACGCGCGCGAACGACAGGAACGGGAGAACCGGTCGAGTCACTCTGCCGCCACTATCACTCTGGCCAGCCTGATCGACGAGATTCGGCCGCACGCGGACATCGCATAGCGAACAGCGTGACCGGCCCTGCTCGGCGTGACCGATCCTGCTCGGCTTCCACCACGAACCGGTTCCGTGTTTCCCGATTGTCCCGGTCTGCGCGACCAGCGAGCGCGATGCGGGAACCCGGTTGTTTCAGCACCCCCAGGCTGTGTCCGCGTGGTCGTGCCGACGTGCCCCTGCAGCTCGCTCCCGACGACGTCGCGGGTAAAACGCATCCTCCACCGCCAGCCAGCGACCCGAGCTGGGTCCCGCAACCCAGCTCGGTCCTCACGCTCCGGATGCGTTTTGCCCGACTCCTATCGCGCGAGTCGTCGGTCGCGTCGCCGCAGGGACACGTCGGCACGCCACACGCCACCAGCTGATTGGCACGAGCTGAAACAACCGGACGTGCAGGACCCGCCCCGCCCTCAGCGGAAGCTCAGATACGCTAGGGCGTTTCCAGCCGACTGCGTGAACCAGAGCCGGTTGCTCAGCCGCGCGGGCGGCTGTCGATCGCTGCCCGCTGTCAAGCCAGTCGCCCCTGCATTGGGAGCCGGCAGCGGGAATTCCGTGATGGTTCCGTCCATGGCGACACGGCCCAGCAGACTCCCCTTGGTGAACCAGATGTGACGATCCGGACCGACGGCAATGTTGATGGGTGACCCCGTCTGACTGGGAATCGGGAACTCGGAAATCTGTCCGTCCATCGTGATGCGCCCCACGCGATTGCCATCGGGTCTCCGCCCGTCCATCTGCCCCGCCAGCTGGACGAACCACATGGCGCCGTCGGGCCCCGCCGTGATGTCCCCCGGACCCGAATTCGGCCGTGGCAGCTCGAACTCGGTGATCACGCCATCCGGCGTGATGCGGCCAATCCTGCTGGCATGGAACTCGGAGAACCAGATGTTGCCGTCGGGACCCGCAGCAAGGGCGCGGGGACCGCTGTCGGGAGTCGGGATGTTGAACTCGGTGATCACGCCCTGCGGGGTGATCCGGCCAATCTTGCCGACTGCGAACATCCCGAACCAGATGTTCCCGTCCGCCCCGAGCGCAATGGCGCGCGGCATGCTGTCAGGCGACGGTATGGGAAATTCCGTGATGACGCCCTCGGGCGTGATGCGCCCGATGCGGTTGCCTGCATGCTGTGAGAACCACATGTTCCCGTCCGCCCCGAGCGCGATGATCCGCGGGGCACTGCCAGGCGTGGGGAGCGGAAACTCCTGCAGGCCAGTCCCGTCCTGATTCATGCGGCCGATACGGTTGCCGGCGGCCTGCGTGAACCACACCGTGCCGTCAGCCGCCAGCGCAATCGTGGTCGGTCCACTGCCCGGATTGGGGAGCGGAAACGCCGTGACAGTTCCGTCCGTGGTGAGGCCCGCGTCGGATGGGCCCAGCCAGCGCGACTGCGCTGCACCCGCCACCCCGACGGAAAGTAATATCCCTAGCATAGACAGCCATTTGCGAGGCATAATGGACTCCCTGTCCCCAACCGCTTGGCCGGGGGCGACAGGTGGTATAGCTTATACCTCACGGCGGCCCCTGTCCCGGTTCATCACCGCGGAGCACGGGCGTCGGCGCGACGGTTCTTCCTGTCGGTGGGAGGTTGGATGCGGCACGTGCGGGTGCTGTGGGGAGCGGCTGTCTCGATAGTCGCGGTCGCATCGGTGAGCGCACTCGCCGGACGCGCGGCGTCTCCCGATGCCGCGGCTCTGCTCCCGTCTGTCTCGCCGATGCTGCAATCGGCGGTCGGCCAGGCTGCCTCGGTAGCCGCCGACCATCAGACTCTGCTCCAACGCTACTGCGTGACCTGCCACAACGACCGCATGAGGACGGGCGGGTTCACGCTGCAGGGATTGGACGTTGACGCGGCCGCGTCGCACGCCGAGATGTGGGAGAAAGTCATCCGCATGGTCCGAGGCGGGATGATGCCGCCGGCGGGGATGCCCAGGCCCGCGTCCGAGAACCTGGACGTCATGGTGGAGTGGCTCGAGCACACCATCGACGCACAGGCACTTGGAGCTCCCAACCCGGGCCAGAAACCCATCCACCGGCTGAACCGCACGGAATATCGCAATGCCATCCGGGACGTGCTCGACTTGTCCATCGACGCGTCCGAGTTCCTGCCTGCCGACGACGAGAGCCACGGATTCGACAACATCGCGGGCGTACTGCGCGTGTCGCCTTCGTTGCTCGAGCAGTACCTGAACGCGGCGAGAAAGATCAGCGCCCTCGCGGTGGGAGCCGACAAGGACGTCATGACGCACGCCTTCCAGGTGCCGCCGGACGACTCCCAGGAATCTCACGTCGATGGGCTTCCACTCGGCACGCGAGGCGGGCTGCTGTTCGAGCACACGTTCCCGCAGGATGCGGTCTACGACTTCCGCGTTGTCCTCCAGCGGAACATCGTCGGCTACGTCACCGGCCTCGAGTTCGCGCACGAGCTCGAGATCCTGATCGACGGGGACCGAGTGTTCGCGGCACCCGTGGGTGGTGAGGAGGACAACGCCGCGTCGGACGAGAACATGTCGCTCACAGCCGAGATGCTGGAGGCGCGCCTGCGCTCGCGCGTCCCGGTCGCGGCCGGCCGGCGCATGGTGGGCGTCACGTTCGTGAAGCGGAACTCTGCTGAATGGGACGAACCGTTGCAGGCGCATGAACGGGATTACGACCTGCAGAACATGAACGGCATTCCGCTCATCAACTACATGAGCATTACCGGTCCGTACGAGGCGACCGGCCCCGGGAACACGCCCAGCCGCCAGCGGATCTTCGCCTGCCATCCATCAGCGCGCGACGAAGAGTCGGCGTGCGCGAATCAGATCCTGTCCTCACTCGCGCGCCGGGCGTATCGACGTCCCGTGACCTCCACGGACATGGAGCCTCTTTTGAAGCTCTACGAGTCCGGACGGAGCAGTGGAACCTTCGAGACCGGCATCGAGCACGCGCTCCGGCTGATCCTGGCGAGCCCAAGCTTCCTCTTCCGTACGGAAAGTGCCCCGCCACCTGGAGCCGTCGTGCCGGTCACCGATGTCGAGCTGGCGTCGCGGCTCTCGTTCTTTCTCTGGAGCAGCGTTCCCGACGACGAACTGCTGCGCGTGGCCGAAGAGGGACGGCTGAGGGACGCGGTGGTTCTGCAGGAGCAGATCCGTCGGATGCTGGGCGATCCGAAGTCCCAGGCACTGGTCGAGAACTTCGCGGGGCAGTGGCTGAAGCTGCGCAACCTGCGCAACCACATCCCCAACCCCGGGGACCTCCCCAACTTCACCAACGAACTGCGGTGGGCGTTCTGGCGGGAGACGGAGCTGTTCTTCGAGAGCATCATGCGAGAGGATCGCAATGTGCTCGAGTTCCTCACGGCGGACTATACGTTCGTCAACGAGCGTCTGGCGCGACATTACGGCATCCCCAGCGTGTACGGCAGTCACTTCCGGCGCGTGGCCATTCCGGGCGAGGCGCGGCGCGGACTGCTCGGCCAGGGGAGCATTCTGACCGTCACGTCGTATCCGAACCGCACGTCGCCCGTGCTGCGCGGTCACTTCATCCTCGAGAACATCCTGGGGACGCCTCCGCCGCCACCACCACCGAACGTCCCGGCACTGGAGGAGAACCACGCGGGAGAGGCACCGCGGTCTCTCCGCGAGCGGCTGGAGCAGCATCGAAGCAACCCCGCATGCGCCGGCTGCCATCGTGCGATGGATCCGCCGGGGTTCGCGCTCGAGAATTTCGACGGGATTGGACAGTGGCGTACCAAAGAGCCCGGCGGTGCGATCGATCCCTCGGGGGAGCTTGCCGATGGCACGCCCGTCGACGGCCCGGTATCGTTGCGGGCGGCGATTCTGCGGCGGCCCGGGATGTTCGTGCAGACGCTGACCGAGAAGCTCATGACATACGCCCTCGGACGCGGCGTGGAGTACGCGGACATGCCGTTCGTGCGCGCCATCGAACAGCAGGCGGCGCAGCACGACTACCGGTTCTCCTGGATCGTGTTCGGCATCGTCAACAGCCCGCCATTCCAGTTGAAGCGGGCGCACGACGGCAATGACGACGGGTCTGTGACGACGGTCGCCGCGCTCCAGGAGCCGGTGGCCGGGAGTGGGACCGCGGGACCGCGGTGACGGATTGTTCCCGCGCAGCTGCTGCACCGATTGGGAGCCGCGTGCAGCACGCTGCCACACACGGGTCCTCGGCGGACCCGGATGACGAGTCGCAGGACGGCGGCTACGGACTTATACCGAACGGTTCTGAAGATGGCGCCAGGGGTTGTCGAGCGGGGCAGCACTCCCGCCAGGACCCATTGAGGAGAACGCAATGTTCATCACCAAGAAGCACTTGCCCCGGCGGACCTTCTTGCGCGGCATGGGAGTGACCCTGGCCCTGCCGCTCCTGGAATCGATGGTGCCGGCGAGTACGCTGCTGGCGAGGACCGTGGCGAAGCCAGTCGCCCGTCTCGGCTTCGTGTACATCCCCCACGGCGCCATCATGGACAAATGGACACCGGCCACGGAGGGCACGGGATTCGAGTTCACACCCATTCTCCAGCCGCTCGAGCCGCATCGCGAGTACGTCAACGTCATCACGAACATGGGCCACCGCGCGGCGGATACGACGGCCGTCCATTCGCTCAGCCCGACGACATGGCTGAGCGGCGTGCGGCCGAAGCCCACACAGGGCGTGGACGCCTACGCCGGCGTGACTGCGGACCAGATTGCCGGCATGGAAATCGGTCAGGACAACCTGCTGCCAACGATGGAACTGGCCACGGAAGACCATTCGGGACTGATTGGATCGTGCGACCGCGACTACGGCTGCATCTACATGAACACGCTCTCCTGGCGTACTCCGACGACGCCGCTCCCCATGGAGATCAATCCGCGCAAGGTCTTCGAGCGGATGTTCGGACAGGGCGGCAGCATCGACGACCGGGTGGCGCGCATCCAGGAAGATCGCAGCATCCTCGACGCCATCCGGCAGCAGACCACGAGCCTTCAACTCGAGCTCGGGGCGTCGGACCGTAGGACGCTGACAGAGTACCTCGAGAACATCCGTGAGATCGAACGCCGGATCCAGCGTGCCGAGCAGACCCAGGGCGACGAGGCGCTGCTGCTGCCAGACAAGCCGCCCGGTGTCCCGTTCGATTATCGGGAACACGTGGCGCTGATGTACGACCTGATGGTGCTGGCGTATCAGGCCAACATCTCGCGCGTCATCACGTTCATGGTGTCCCGCGAGGTCAGCAACCGCACGTATCCGCAGGTGAACGTGACGGACGGCCACCACGCCATCTCGCATCACATGAACCGCGCCGATCCAATGGAGAAGAACGTCCGCATCCAGACGTTCAACGTCTCCCAGTTCGCGCAGTTCGTGGAGCGGATGCGCAATACACCGGACGGTGATGGGACGCTGCTCGATCACTCGATCGTGCTCTACGGGAGCAACATGAGCAACAGCAACGCCCACGATCACCATCCGTTGCCGAACCTGGTGGTGGGTGGAGCGGCCGGACGGATGAAGGGTGGCCGTCACCTCCGATACCCGGAGCACACCCCGATGACGAACCTGCTCCTGGCGATGATCGGCAAGGTTGGCGTGGAACTGGAATCGCTTGGCGACAGCACGGGACCCTTGGTGGAACTGTAGCGCGGTCGGAGGGGGGACACGCCCAGTGTCCACTCTGCCGACGATGCCCCGTGAGGAGTTCAGGGATGCGAGTGACATTCCTCGGTCTGTGCGCGTTCGTCGCGCTGGCTCCGGTTGCGAGTGCCGGCGCCGGCGACGCCGCCGCAAACGCTGCCCAGTTCGTGCAGGCAGTGAAGGCCAGCAACAGCACGGCCGCGCTCGCGCTCCTGGATGCGCGTGTCGACCCGAACCTGGCCGAGCGCGATGGCACCAGCGCGCTGCACTGGGCCGTGCGGAACGATGACCTGGCGCTGATCGACCGGCTGATTGCCGCCGGCGCCGACGTGAATGCGGCAAACCGCTACGGCGTCACGCCGATCTCTCTCGCATGCCAGAACGGGAGCGCGGCGGCCGTCCGCAGGCTGGTTGAGGCCGGCGTCAGCGCGAACGCAACCGGCCCGCTCGGGGAGACCGCGCTCCACACCTGTGCGCGGACCGGCGTACCCGAAGCGGCGCAGGTGCTGCTGGCACACGGCGCGTCCGTCGATCCGGGCGAGAGCTGGAGAGGCCAGACGCCGCTCATGTGGGCCGCGGCGCGCAAGCATCCGAAGATGATGCGAACGCTGATCGCTGCGGGTGCGGACACGAACGCGCGGTCGACCATCATCGAATGGGAGCGCCAGCGCACGGCGGAACCTCGTGAGAAGTGGCTCCCGCCAGGTGGACTGACCTCCCTGCTCTTCGCGGCGCGCGAAGGCTGTGCGGAGTGCGCCCAGGTGCTCGTCGACGCCGGGGCCGACATCAATACCGTCACGCCCGAGCAACACAGCGCCCTCGTGCTCGCGCTGATGAACGGGCACTTCGACGTCGCCGGCGTTCTCATCCGGAACGGTATCGATCTCGCACTGGCCGACCGGACGGGACGGACGGCGCTCTACGCGGCTGTGGACACGAACTCGCCCATTGCCTCCAACCGGCCTGGTCCCCAGGACCTGGACGGCACGCTCACCAGTTTCGAGATCGTGACGATGCTGCTCGAGCGGGGCGCCAACGTGAACGCCGCGCTCCGACAGCAGGTCCCGTACCGGACCAAGCTGGATCGCGGAGGCGACGGCGTGCTGGGCGCCGGCACGACTCCACTCATCCGTGCCGCGAAAGCAGGTGACGTGGCGGTGGTCAAGCTGCTCCTGGAGCACGGCGCCGATCCCAAGGCCACCACTCGCAATGGCGTCAGTGCGCTCATGATGGCGGCCAACGTCGGCACCCGTGAAGAGGACATGACGGGCCGAGGCAAGACGGAGGCCATGGCGATCGAGACCATCGAAGTGCTGCTTGCTGCTGGGGCCGACGTCAACGGAACCGATGTCCAGGGCCGGACGGCGGCGCACGGGTCCGCGCTCTGGGGCATGAACGACGTCATTCGCTTCCTTCACAACCGGGGCGCCAGGCTGGACACGAAGGACAAGCGGGGGTTCACGCCGCTCGACGTCGCGCTTGGCCGTGCCGGTGGCTTCGGCTTCGGCGCAAACACGGGAATCGTTCGGGAAGATACGGCGCGGGTCATCCAGGAGATGATGGGGGAGACGTCGACAACCGCGCGACACTAGCCGCGACCGCTGTCGTCGGGAAGCCAACCGCGCCTCGACTCGAGCGAGCCCGGGAATCGTACTCCGGCGCGCCCTGCCGCGGGGCGCGGCAAGGGATATCAGCTTCGACTGCGCTCGGGGTTGTCCTGAGCAGTAGCGAACGCCAAGGGGCGGAGACGCAGAGCCCGCGGCCCGCTTGCCTGACGCGACACGTTCGGGCGCGAATGCACTAGGCATCTCCTAACGCTGAGATCGTCACGAACGAAGCAAGTTCTTGCGGCGGCGTTAGGAGATGGCTAGCCCCGCGAGGCGGGGCAAAGCCAATACTGGCGGCAGTGAAGCGCAGCCACTCCGGCTTTGTGAGTCTCGGGTTTGAGGCGGAGCTTCACTGCCGGCCGACAGCGAATCATCCCGTTGATGACGAACGCGACCGAACACGCTGCATACCCGCCGACGCCCGATTTCGTGCTCACCCGGGATACCCTCGTCAATGCCATCCTGACGTTTCTCGGGGATCGCGATGAACGCATCCTGAACGCGATCCGTGCGGGGCTCGCGCGCGAGATAGACGCCGCCGGCCCGAATGCGCTTCCCGCGCTCAGCCAGGGGCTTGCGGTGGCCGGCAACGAATGGGATTACTACCCGAGGGATCCCCTCGCGCGGCGCATCCACCACGTGCTGGCGGACACGCTGGTGGGCGCCGACTCCGTCCTGCTCGGCGCCGAACATCTCCCGCTCGTCGCGAACCGGCCGGTCATCATCCTATCGAACCACCTCTCGTACTCGGATGCCAACCTGCTGGAGGTGCTGCTGCACCGCGGCGGAGGCGCGGCGCTTGCCGATCGCCTGACCGTGATGGCGGGGCCCAAAGTGTATTCGAGCCTCAAACGACGGTTCTCCAGCCTGTGCTTCGGCACGATCAAGACCCCGCAAAGCAGCGGACGCTCGAGTGAAGACGCCGTGATGAACCCACGGGAGGTCGCGCGAGCTGCCCGGCGGACCATCGAGATTGCCCACGAGCGCCTGCGGCTCGGTGATGCACTGCTGGTCTTTCCCGAGGGCACCCGAAGCCGGACGGGCGGCCTGCAGCCGATGCTGGCCGCCGTGACCCGTTATCTCGAAGACGCCGGCACGCTGATCCTCCCCGTGGGGATCACCGGAACGGATGCCATGTTTCCGATAGGAGAGGACACGCTGCATCCGGTCCGCATCGTGGCGCACCTGGGCCCTCCAATCGAAGTGGATGTACTCCGCGCGCGTGTCAACGCGGATCGCAGGCTGATGATGGACGCCGTCGGCCTGGCGATCGCCCGTCTGCTGCCTCCAGAAAATCGAGGCGCGTACGACGACGTGCCAGACCTCGATGACGCGCGCCGGGTCTTGCGCGAGTCGATGGGTTGACCCGAAGCCATGAGTGCCGCACCTTCGTAGCATCGGGCTCCTCCGGACACGTCCTCGAGAGAACGGACGCAGCGACTGACGCGCCGGAGGGCAACGAGCTTCCGGATCGTTGGGTGTGACATGCTCCTCGAGCAGTTCTATCTCAATTGCCTCGCACACGCGTCCTACCTCATCGCCGACGAGGAGACGCGCACAGCCGCCGTTGTCGATCCGCAGCGCGACGTCGATCAGTACCTGGAGTTCGCCGCCGAACACGGCGTCACGATCCGGCACGTGCTGCTGACACACTTCCACGCCGACTTCGTCGCCGGACACCTGGAGCTGCGCGATCACGTCGGAGCAACGATCTATCTCGGCAGGACAGCCAAGGCCGAGTACAACTTCACGCCGCTCGGCGACGGCGATTCCGTGACGTTCGGTGGCGTACGGCTGACCGCACTGGAAACACCGGGCCATACGCCCGAGTCCATTTCGATTCTCGTGTACGACCTCACGAAGAGCGATGTCCTGCCGCACGCCGTGCTCACGGGCGATACGCTGTTTGTCGGTGACGTCGGGCGGCCAGACCTGCGTGCGTCCCTGGGGTGGTCGGCCACGGACCTGGGAGGGCGGCTGTACGAGTCGCTCCACCGGAAGCTGCTGCCGCTACCGGATGCCACGCTGATCTATCCGGCCCATGGTGCGGGCTCGCTGTGCGGGAAGGCGCTGTCGCGCGAAACGGTCTCGACCATGGGCGAGCAGCGGCTCTCGAATTACGCGCTGCAGCCAATGAGCAAATCGGCGTTCATCGATCTGGTGACCGCCGACCAGCCGGACGCACCTCCGTATTTCGTGTTCGACGCGGTCCTCAACACGAAAGAACGTCCAACGCTCGAACAGGCGTTGACACGCGAGTTGACTCCGTTGAGCCTCGACGAGGTCGTCGCCGCCCGGGCTGCGGGGGCCCAGATCCTCGATACACGGGAGCCGTCGGAGTTTGCCGCCGCACACCTGGCGGGCAGTATCAACATCGGCCTCGTTGGACAGTACGCGACCTGGGCAGGCACTGTCCTGCGCCGCGACCGCCCGATCGTCATCGTGGCAGCACCCGGCACTGAAGAGGAGTCGGCGCTGCGCCTCGGCAGAATCGGCTTCGATCACGTAACCGGCTATCTGAAAGGAGGGTTGGCGAGCGCTGAGGCGCGTCAGGACCTGATTCAATCGACCGACCGCCTTGCCCCTTCTCTCGCCGCCGAGCGGATGTCCGATGCACACGGCCCCGTCGCACTCGACGTGCGCGCGCCGGGCGAGCGCAGCGAGAAGTGGATCGACGGCAGTCTGCACGTGCCGCTGAGCCGCCTCGGCGAACAGCTGGCAGACATTCCACGCGACCGCCCCGTGCTCGTGTACTGCGCGGGCGGCTACCGTTCCTCCATCGCCGCGAGTCTCCTGCAGCGCGACGGATTCGAGGACGTCGCGGAGATTGCCGGCGGGATCACGGCATGGGAATCGGGGGGACTGCCCGTTGCCCGGCTGACGTAGCCCGGATCAGTCATGATGACGGCAGGCGACTCGTCCGGGGCGCGAGCACACCGTCGGAGCAGGCCGATCGGGGAGGCGCGACACATGCGGCGCAGCGAGGTTTCCGCGGCGGTCTGCTGAGGCCCCCGAAGTGCTGGAGTGACCCGGTGCCGCTCTTCGCCTGCTTGCGGTGTGCGGACCACCCGGACCGCCGCGCGGCGGCCGGGTACCGAGCGGAGCCGCATGTGTCCGGCCTGCGGAGCCGGTGTGTGGCGAACAGGATGAGTCGACTGCAGACTGCGTCCGTGGGGTCCCGCCGCCGTCTCGCGACGAACGAGGCCGAACCTCGCTGTGCTGCGGGGACACGGACGAAGAGCGGACCCCAGTACAATCCGCACGGAGGCGCTGACGATGCGCATGCGAACGCTGACTCACTTCATGGCTCTCACCTGCTCTGTGCTGCTGGTTTACGTTCCGGATGCGTCGGCCTTCTGCAACGGGGCGCCGGCCGCGTCCGGCGCACGCACGATTGCCGTGGACGGGCTCACACGTACGTTCGTCGTGCGAGTCGCGTCCACACACGACGGTCGGACGGCCGCTCCCGTCGTCTTTGCGTTTCATCCGTTCGGCATGAACGCACAGTACATGCAGACCCGCGTCCCGCTTCTGCGTGCGTGGCCAGACGCCATTGCCGTGTACCCGGAGGCGATCGGCGACGCACGGGCCGCTCGCGCCTGGCAGTCGACGCCGGCCGATCAGGGCAACCGCGACCTGCTGTTCTTCGACGCCATGCTGGACTGGCTGGAGGCGAGTGCCTGCATCGATCGCCGGCGGGTATTCGTGCTGGGGTACTCGAACGGAGCGCAGTTTGCCAGCCTTGTGGCGTGCGAACGGCGGTCGGCCATTGCCGGTGTGGCCAGCGCGGCCGGACGCCTGCCCTGCGCGCCGGCTGCACCCACACCCGTGATCATCAGCCACGGCCTCCAGGACCGCACGATTGCATACGCGCGCGCCGTGGAGGCCTCACTGGCCTGGGCGAACCAGAACCGCTGTTCCGCTCCCCCAGCCGCGGGGGTTGCCGGATGCGTCGCCGGGGACGGATGCGCGGCGGCCCCGATTGTCCTCTGTACTTACGCCGGCGGCCATGAGTACGACCTGCTGTTCACCGCCAGAGCCGTCAGATTCTTTCAGGAAACCCCCGCCCCCTGAAGAGCACCCCGGCCGCGCCGATCACGGAAGTCGTGAAGCTCGGCCTTGTCGTTTCGAAGGGTACATGCAGGTCGTCTTCCGGCTAGACTACCCGTCTGATGCCGACGACCGGATCCTGGCGCACCGGAGCGACATGGTTTGGGCGTCACGAGGCACCGAAGGACAGCCCGTTCGACACCCTGTGACGGGTACCGCCCAGTCGACCCCAATCACAGGAATTCGGAAACAACCAGACCGGATGTGTTGATTACGATCATGAAGACGGTTGGTGCACTGGCGATTGCACTTGGTGTGGCTACGCTCGCCCACGCGCAGGCGAGCCAGGCGCTGGCGGGCGTCTGGGTCCTCGACGACTCGGCCGCGGCCGGCGGGGGTCGGGGCGACGGTGGCCGGGGTGGGGGCGGAGTGCCTGGCTTTCCGCTCGCCACACAGCTCGTCGTCAAGGTCTCGCCGACGGAAGTCACCGTCGACAGCGATACAGGGTCGGCCCGCAGCGTTCAAACGTTCGTCTACAAGCTGGACGGATCGCTGACGAACGTCCCAGGCCCGCTTGGCTGGCACACGACGGCCAAGGCCGCGTGGGATGCCGACAAGCTGGTCGTGACGATCACTCGTACCATCGACGGCCCCAATGGCCCCGTCGGCGTCAACGTCACCGACGTGTACAGCGTCTCTGGCGAGGTCCTGACGATTGAGAGGACGCAAGGGCGTACGTCCCAAAAGCTCGTGTACAACAGGAAGTCCTGATACGGGCTCCAGCGTCTGACCGGAGCAGGACGAGGAGAACGTTCCATGCGAATACCGAGTGCCACGATCGCGATTCTGTCTCTGGCCCTTGCTCCTCTCACAGCTCAGGGGCCCGCCGCGTCCACGTCGACCGCCGGGACGGTTGCTGACGGAAGCGGCTGGACGCCGCCGCGGACACCCTGGGGCGATCCCGATCTGCAGGGCAACTACACGAACAAGTACGAGCAGGGCACGCCTTTCGAACGCCCCGAGGAGTTCTCCGGTCGGCAGATTGAGGAAATCGCGGGCGACGAGCTCGCGGAGATCCTGCAGGAGCGGCAGGATCGTGTGCTGCTCAGCGTGACGCTGGCAGGAGGCGATCCAGCCGGTAACCTGGGAGGGCCCCTGCACTGGCAGGACCAGTTCGACATCACCAAAGGCAGCCGCCCGTGGTTCGTCATCGATCCCGCGGACGGGCGGATTCCGCCGCAGACGGCCGAGGCGCGACAACGCGCGGCGGCGCGGCAGGAAGCCCGGCGCGGGCGAGGTTCGGCTGACTCGTGGGTGGACCGCAGCCTGTACGACCGCTGCATCACGCGCGGCCTCCCGGGTTCGATGATGCCGGCCATCTACGGCAATTCCTACCGGATCGTGCAGGCGCCCGGTTATGTCGTCATTCAGTACGAGATGGTGCACGAGAACCGCATCATCCCGCTGGACGGACGTTCGCTCACCGGCGCGTCGATCCGCCAGCACATGGGCGACGCCCGCGGAAGGTGGGAGGGCAACACGCTGGTCGTGGAAACGAAGAACTTCCGTGAGGAGAGCGTCTACCGCGGCGCCAATCCCGACACGCTGCGCATCGTCGAGCGCTTCACGCCCGTCGCACCAGACAGAATCGAGTGGCAGGTGACGCTCGACGATCCCACCACGTGGACCAGGCCATGGACGTTCGCGATGCCGCTGACGATGAACGACAGCGAACGGATCGTGGAATACGCCTGCCACGAGGGCAACCGTGCAATGGCCAATATCCTCAGCGCGGCTCGTGCGGAGGAGAGAGCGGTTGCAGAGGCGCTGCAGCGAGGCGAACGGGCGACCGGCAGCGAATTTCCGACCGCCGCTGAAGGAGAACGGTAATCATCGCCGTCCATCGCGAGGAGGCTGTCCTCGACATCCGGGTGACTCCTCGATCGGGCAAGTCCGGTGTTTCCGGCCTCCGCGACCGTGCCTGGCTCGTGCGCTTGCACGCGCCACCCGTGGAGGGGGCTGCAAACGCGGAGCTCCTGGAGGTGCTCGCCGACGCGCTCGGCGTTCCAAAGCGGTGTCTTGCCATCATTGCCGGAGAGCGATCCCGCAGGAAAAAGGTGAGCGTCATCGGACTCGATGCGTCAGCTGTTGAGTCCCGGCTGATGGCGGCACTCGGTCGCCAGCGGTAGTGCGACTACGTTTGTCACGGCCGCTGGAGCTGCGGGCCTCGACATGATCGGGCGGGCCGAATACGTGCACCGGTTAGGGAGGTCGTCTGGAATGGGTGAAGGATTTGGCGATGCCGCGATAGTCTTTCAGGGCATGTCCGCGGTGCGAGGTGTTGTCGGGCGCGTCCTGAGAGAGATCCCGGAGTTCTCTGCTCGGTTCGCGTACACGTACTTGGCGTTCTGGTGCTGCGACACCGAGTCTCCGTTTGTCTGGGACGGAAACGAGGGTTACCGCTTTTTTATCGGTCTGGCCGAGCCGACGCCGAGAGCGCTCGCTGATGTCGTCGCGCCCGTGCCAGGCAACCTCTGAACCAAAGGCGCCTAACATGCGCCGCAGCCGGCGCGGGTGAGCGACAACGTTGGGCGGACAAATTGGCAGTAATGCTGACGGACGACGAAATCTCGTACTTCGACGCGGAACAAACGCTGCACGAGCAGAGGTATCTCAACGGCGCCAATCCGCGAGAGCAGTCTGGCTTCGGGCGCGTCACGGAGCTGCCGGAGACCACCCGCCAGGGCGAGCTTCAGGTCCAGCAACCGCTCCTCCGCCCTCAACCCGAGGAACGTGCTCGTGTTCGAGACGCGCCACCCGGCCCGTTCGAGCCGGCGCTTCTTCTCCCGCTTCATCGGACTCCTCCCTTGGGTCGAACTCGACAGTAGCCTTACGCGACAGGCTCGTGGCCAAGATCGACGTGAACCCGCCCCGCGCTGACCTCCTCATCGAACACGCCGACGAGATCGGCACGTGCGCGGGAACCGCTCCGAAGCGCGGTAGCGCGCAGGGGGAGATCTCGGCCCTCAGGAATGCCACGATTGCCGCCCACGGGGATCGAATCGTCTACGTCGGGCCGGCCAGAAAGCTCCACGAGCAGGTGGACGTGCTCCCCCGTGCGACACGGATCGACGCCGCCGGGTGCACGGTTGTACCTGGATTCGTCGACCCGCATACGCATGTCGTATACGCCGGGGATCGGCGCACCGAACTGCGTCGGCGTCTCGCGGGTGCCACGTACGCACAGATTGCCGCCGAGGGCGGCGGCATCATGCAGACCGTGACGGCCACCCGCAGGGCGTCGCCCGAGGCGCTGATTGCCGCGAGCCGGCCTCGGCTCGACGAAATGCTCGCCTGCGGCACGACGACGTGCGAAGCCAAGAGCGGCTATGGCCTGACGACCGAAAGCGAGATCAGGCAGTTGATGGCCATCCGTGCCCTCGCCGCCACACACGAGATGGACATCGTGGCGACGTTCCTGGGCGCTCACGAGATTCCCGTCGAATACCGCGCCAACCGTACCGGATACGTGTCGCTTCTCATCAACGAGATGATCCCGCGCGTTGCAGCGGACCGCCTTGCCGTCTGGTGCGACGTGTTCTGCGAGCAGGGCGTCTTCACGCCCCAGGAGTCCGCTGCCATTCTGAGCGCCGGCGCCCGCTGGGGACTCCCACCGCGCATTCACGCCGACGAGCTGGCGGCGAGCGGCGGCGCGCGGGTCGCCGCAGACGTGCGCGCACGATCGGCCGACCATCTGGTACACGTCAGGGAGGCGGACGCGGACGCCCTTGCGGCTGCCGGCGTCTGCGCCGTGCTGCTTCCCGGTGCGGCGTTCTACCTGAAGCTGGGGAAATTCGCTCCGGCCCGCATGCTGATCGACCATGGAGTCCCGGTCGCGCTGGCAACCGACGTCAACCCTGGTGCGGGCCTCTCTCCATCGATGCCGTTTGCGATGGCGCTGGCCTGCTTCGCCATGCAGATGACGTTGGAAGAAGCGCTGGTGGCCTCCACGATCAACGCGGCATGGTCGCTCGACCTGCAGCGCGACGTGGGCAGTCTGGAACCTGGCAAACTGATGGATGCGGTCATCGTGAACGGCGATCTGGTCGAGCTCGTACGTGTCGGGACACGGGCCGTGCGAACCGTCATCAAGAAGGGCCGGATCGTCGCGGTCGACGGCCGGGTGATGTAGTGTCCTCGAGACGAGTCCCGGAGTTGACTGGAGTTGAGTTGCGCCGGGCGCCTCCCGACGACTTCGCGCGGTAAAACGCCTCCTCCGCCTGCCGCCGGCGACCCGAGCTGGGTCCCGCAACCCAGCTCGGTCCTCACGCTCCGGACGCGTTTGGCCCGACTGGTGTCGCGCGAGTCGTCGGTCGCCGCCCGGCGCAACTCAACCGAACCCCGGGCATAACATAAGGCCGTTCGCATCGTGACTGCGATCGGCAGCGGGCACGGCCAAATCGCCATGAACAGCTACTCGCGGATGACACTTTCCGATCTGCTTCACGCCTTCGCTGCCAACAGTCCGGTGCCGGGCGGCGGCTCGGCGGCGGCTCTCGCTGCGAGCGTCGGGGTCTCCCTGCTCATCATGGTGGCCGGCCTCCCGAGGACAAGAACGAACAGCCAGGCAGAGAAGACAGATCTCACGCAGTCGGCCGCAAGGCTCAGGCCGCTGCTGACCTTCCTGCTGGATCTCGTCGACAAGGACAGCGAAGCCTACCGGACGGTCGTGGCCGCACATCGTCTGCCCAGGGACACGGCCGACGGTGCGGAGGCGCGGCGCGTTGCCATCGAGGTCGCAATGAAGGCCGCCACCGAGACGCCACTCCAGACCATGCGTACGTGCCGGCAGGCACTCTTCGAGGCCGCGATCGTGGCAGACCGTGGGCTCGCAAGTGCCCGGAGCGACGTTGGCGTCGCGGTCGAGCTGCTGCTGGCGGCCGTTCGGGGGGCTGCATTGAACGTGAGCGCGAACCTTCCTAACGTAGCGGATGTCCCATTCGTTGACCGCGTCCGTGCCGAACGGCAGCGTCTGGAAACCGAAAGTACGAGTGCCGCGGAGCAGGCGGGAAGACTGGTGCGAGGGCAGACAGAGGGGGGGAGGGGAGAGGGGAGAGGAGGAAGGGCTGTCTGAATCTTCGACTACAGTCGCCCGGGTGGCCGTACGGGGGTTGTCAACCGTGCGAATCAACCACGGCAGAGGAACCATTCGAGGCGGCGCGAAGCGTGCTCGGGAAGAACGGGTTACCGCGGTGTCAACGCAGGGATGGCGAGCGCCTCTACTTCGAAGGAAAAGCTGATTGGGTAGTGCCGTCGCGGGAAGAGCTCGATCGGCTGAACGTAGGTGGCATGTGCAACAGTGCGCATTCCCTCACGCTGCACGACGAGATCGCCCGACCGCAATGGCAGGCGCAGCGCCGTCGCCCTCGAGAGAATCTCGGTGTGCAGTCGCTCGGGCGGGGAACCCGCTCCGTGCAGGAGAACGCGATGCGCGGCATCCTTGAGCTGATAGTGATCCCAGGTCGCCATGCCCCCGCGAACCGTCGCGTTCAGAATCGCTGCTGCCACCAACAGCTTGACAACCGTCTTCATTGCCCGCGGGCCCCCGGTTTATGTATCGACCGAGACGCCTCCGGTCTTGAGGGTGGACGCGGGTCGAGCGGCGGAGAGACGGTCGCTGCCGCTGTCAGTGAATCTGGTGGAAGAGCCTGCCCCAACGGACGCTGCTCAGCAGGCCTGACGGCTCGTCGGAAAACGAGAAGTACACGAAGAGGGCCTTTCCCTTGACGTAGCTTCGCGGGAGAAAGCCCCAGTATCGGCTGTCCTGCGAGTTGTCGCGGTTGTCGCCCATCATGAAATACTGCCCTTCGGGCACCGTCACCGGGCCGTAGCTTCGCCGAACGTCGAAGGCCGTGAAATCGGGAGCGTCCGGGGCTCGATGCTCCGCCGGAAACAGGAACTGCACGTAGGGTTCGTCGAGCGCCTCACCGTCGATGAACACGGTCCTGTCGCGCAGCTCGATTGTCTCGCCGGGCAGGCCGATCACCCGCTTGATGAAGTCACGCTCGGGATCCTCGGGATACTTGAATACGATGATGTCTCCACGGCGAATCGGATCAATCGGCAGGATCGCCCGCTCCACACCCATGAGCGTGGGCGCGAACACGAACTTGTTCACGAGCAGGTGATCGCCGATGAGCAGGTTGTTCTCCATCGACCCGGTGGGAATCTTGAAGGCCTGCACCACGAAGGTCCGGACGAACAGTGCAAGAATGACGGCGATACAAATCGACTCGAAGTACTCGCGGAGCGTCGACTTGCGGTACGTCGCAGCCGAAGGGACGTCGCGGGAGCGAGACTCGGCCATTATTCGGCACCAACCTTGAGCACGGCCAGGAACGCCTCCTGAGGTATCTCCACGCGACCGACGCGTTTCATCCGCTTCTTCCCTTCCTTCTGCTTTTCGAGGAGCTTGCGCTTGCGCGTGATGTCGCCTCCGTAGCACTTGGCCAGCACGTTCTTGCGCAGCGCTTTCACGCTTTCCCTGGCGATGATCCGGTTACCGATCGACGCCTGGATCGCAATCTCGAACATCTGCCGTGGAATCAGGCTGCGCATCCGCGAGACCAGCGCGCGGCCGCGCTCGTAGGCCGCATCCCGATGGACGATGATCGACAGCGCATCGACGGGCTCGCCGTTCACCAGGATGTCCAGCTTCACCAGCGGCGACTCCCAATACCCGGTCACGTGGTAGTCCAACGAGGCGTAGCCACGCGAGAGTGTCTTCAGCCTGTCGTAGAAATCGAGCACCACTTCATTGAACGGCAGGTCGTACGTCACGAGCACGCGGTCCGACGTCAGGTACTCGAGCTTCTTCTGGACGCCCCGCTTGTCCTGGCACAGCTGCAGGATCGCCCCGACGTGCTCGGACGGCGTGAGGATGGTGGCCGTGATGACCGGCTCCTCCAGTTTCGCAATCCGCCCCGCGTCGGGGAGCTTTGCCGGGCTGTCGATTTCCTGGACCTCCCGATCGGTGGTCGTCACGCGATACAGCACACCGGGCGCGGTAGTCACGAGGTCCATCCCGTACTCGCGCTCGAGGCGCTCCTGCACGATCTCCATGTGCAGCAGGCCCAGGAAGCCGCAGCGAAAGCCGAAGCCAAGGGCGGCCGATGTCTCCGGCTCGTAGAAGAACGACGCGTCGTTGAGGCGCAGCTTCTCGAGCGCCTCCCGCAGCTCCTGGTACTGATGGCTCTCGACCGGATAGAGCCCGGCGAAGACCATCGGCTTGAGCTCCGTGAAGCCAGGGAAGGGCTCGACCGTCGGCCGGTGCGTCTCGGTGACCGTGTCCCCGATCTTCGCGTCGGCAACCCGTTTGATGTTCGCAACGACGAAGCCCACCTCGCCGACTCCGAGCTGCGACACCGGCGTGGCCTTCGGGGAGAAGACGCCGAGCTCGTCCACTTCGTAGTCCTGCGCAGTGGCCATCAGCCGTACCTTCGTCTTCGGCCGCAGGACGCCGTCGATCACGCGGACCACGATGATCACGCCACGGTAGGCGTCGTACCACGAGTCGAAGATGAGCGCCTTCAGCGGAGCGTCGGGATCACCCTGAGGTGGATGAAAGCGCTCGACGATCGCTTCCAGGATCTCGCGGGTGCCTGTCCCTTCCTTGGCGCTGGCCAGGATGGCCGTCGAGGCGTCGAGGCCGATGATGTCCTCGATCTGGCGCTTGCACTCCTCCGGTTGCGCGCTCGGCAAGTCGATCTTGTTGATGACCGAAATGATCTCCAGATTGTTGTCCACGGCGAGATAGGCGTTGGCCAGCGTCTGCGCCTCGACGCCCTGGGACGCGTCCACCAGCAGCCGCGCACCTTCACAGGCGGCGAGCGAACGGGTGACCTCGTAGCCGAAGTCAACGTGGCCGGGCGTGTCGATGAGGTTCAGGACGTACTGCTCGCCGTTCCGCGCTGTGTAGTTCAGCCGGACCGGGTGGGCCTTGGTGGTGATCCCGCGCTCCCGCTCCAGGTCCATCGCATCGAGCACCTGAGCTTCCATCTCACGCGCCTGCAGGGCGCCTGTGAGCTCCAGGAACCGATCCGCGAGCGTCGACTTGCCATGGTCGATGTGCGCGATGATCGAGAAATTACGGATGTTCCGCTGGTTCATGCTTCAGGCCACCAATACAGGCGGCATCCCGGGACGACACGAGCCGCGTTCGTGGCTGATCCGGATTATAGCAACCGGCTTTCGCCTTCGCCGTGATGCGCCTTGGCGCCGCTCGGCAGGATGAAGTCAAGGCGCGACGTGACGTGACAGCCTGATACCGTGACAGCCTGGCCCTTGACTCGGTGCCCACGCCGCCCGTATACGATGTCCCAAGTGCGCATCGTGGACGACCACTACCGCGTGTCTCCGTACGCGTCGCGTTGGAATACCGACTCGTCCTGGATCTCGCTCCGGGCGGCTGCCTGTCTGTACGTGACAGTCGTCCACGTGCTGGCATCGCCTGCAGGTGGTGCGGCCGGCGCACAGGACGCGCCGGACGCTGTGCCGGCAAAGGCCTACATTCCGTACGCAGAGGCGCGATCGATCCTGGAATCCATGCCGGACAGCCTGCCTGCGGCTCTGGCATCGAAAGCTCCAGAGGCACTGGAGGACGCGTGGCATGAGTGGATTGCCCAGCGCGACGCCGAAATTCGGCAGCGGGTTGCACGCGGCGACGAGGACTCGATAGTCAACCTCTGGCTCTACGGCACCTCCTTCACGAGCGCCCGGCCCGTTCGCGACGCGGACGTGGGCACTGTCGATCGAGCGACACTGGACGACA
>CAZDLW010000024.1:0-34750 GCA_964505975.1 uncultured Bifidobacteriaceae bacterium
GCCACGTTGGCGTTCTCGAACACCGGGGCAATCTCGTACTGGCTCGGGGCCACTTCGTTGTGGCGGGTCTTGACCGGGACCCCGATCTTGTAGAGCTCGAGCTCCACCTCGGCCATGCACGACAGGATGCGGTCGGGAATGGCACCGAAGTACTGGTCCTCCATCTCCTGGCCTTTCGGTGGCCGGGCCCCGAACAGCGTGCGTCCGGCGTTGATGAGGTCAGGACGCGCGAAGTAGAAGTTGCGATCGATCAGGAAGTACTCTTGCTCGGGACCACAGGTCGAGACCACCCGTTCGGCCGTCGATCCAAACAGCTTCAATACCCGCACGGCCTGCCTGGACACGGCATCCATCGAACGCAGCAACGGCGTCTTCTTGTCGAGTGCTTCCCCGGTCCAGCTCACGAACGCGGTGGGAATGACCAGTGTCACGCTTCCGCCGTTCAGATGCAGCCACGGTGGGCTCGTCGGATCCCACGCCGTGTAGCCCCGGGCCTCGAACGTCGAACGCATGCCGCCCGACGGGAAGCTCGACGCGTCCGGCTCTCCCTTGATGAGCTCCTTGCCGCTGAATTCCGCGATCGCGCTCCCGTCCGCCGTCGGCGTCAGGAACGAGTCGTGCTTCTCCGCGGTGATTCCCGTCATCGGTTGAAACCAGTGGGTGTAGTGGGTGGCGCCGTGCTCCACGGCCCAATCCTTGAGCGCCACGGCAACGGCGTCCGCCGTTTCGAGATCCAACGTGTCGCCGCGGGTGATCGTTGCCCGCAGTACCCGATAGGCGGCCTTCGACAATCGCTGCTGCTGAACCTTGTCGCTGAAGACCAGCGAGCCGAACTGTTCGGCTACCTTCGAAGGCACCGACGACGTGCGACCCTGATGCATGGACCAGTCACGAATGCTCTTGGCGGCTTCGGCCAGTGCTGCAGAACCCATTGACGGTGTGTCCTTTCTGTTCGAACGATGTGCGGGCCGTCATCCAGCCCAGTCTTCCATGAACCTACCCGCGCCGGCCGACCTGACGGCCAGTGCACCCGCACGACCCGACGGCCGTCAGGAGCCCGCCTGGGGGACGGACCGCACGCAAGGCATAGACGCCAACCCAACCAGCCAAGGGGCTCTGCCCCTTGATATCCCCGCAGAGCCCCTCGGCTGGTTGCCAGTATCTCTTTGCCGCGCTCCGCGCGGCGAGGACCGCCATGCGGTCGGATGCAACGAGTACGCATTCGCGTCTCGGGCCGCTTGGCAGTCCGAAGGAGGATCCGGCTGTCCCCGGATGCCCGCCGCTGGCGCGACGGCACGCGAGCAGTTCGTCAGATTCCAAATCCGGGTGGAGCTTGGCACGGAAGGCCGAGGCCGTTGCAGCATTATGCTGTTTTCGTGCAGATTCTGCAATGTTCATGACGCAGATAGCAGAATCTGCCTGGTCGGCGCGCAGATTGACGCTCCAATCTTGCATAAGAGGCACATCGCCCGATCCAGCCTGCTTCAGACGCGCGTTTGTCGGATGACACCGGACTGGGTGTTCCGACCCGCTCGTGAATCCGCTATGCTTCCGCCCGCGGAACGTCCTGTCTCGGCCGTGCCGATGTCGGGTCGTCGTACGGCCTGTCGCGGTCCGGTCCCTGTGCTTCACGTAAGGAGATGCGCCGATGACGCCTGACGAGTTCTTCGCATTCGCCAAGAAACACGACGCCGAGATGGTCGACCTCAAGTTCGTCGATCTGCTCGGCAGCTGGCAGCATTGTTCGTTTCCCATCGATCATCTGAACGCCGACACCTTCACCGAGGGGCTGGGATTCGACGGTTCGTCGATTCGCGGCTGGATGGGCATCCACGAGTCGGACATGCTCGCGATCCCGGATGCCGATACGACGCGCCTCGATCCGTTCTTTGCACGACCAACGATCAGCGTCATCGCAAACATCGTGGACCCGGTGACAGGACAGGATTTCACGCGCGATCCGCGCCACGTGGCGCGCAAGGCCGAGGCCCACCTCGAGAAAACCGGCATCGCGGACACGTGCTACATCGGCCCGGAACCCGAGTTCTTCATTTTCGACGAGGTCAAGTACGAGCAGAATCAGCATCGCGGGTTCTACGAGATCGATTCGGTCGAAGGCGCCTGGAACACGGCACGCATCGAAGAGCCGAACCTCGGGTACAAACCGAGTTTCAAGGGCGGCTACTTTCCCGTGAGCCCCACCGATACCTATCACGATCTCCGGGGTGAGATGGTGTACGAGATGCGCCGAATCGGCATCGTTGTCGAAGCGCACCATCACGAGGTGGCCACCGCGGGTCAGAGCGAAATCGACATGCGGTTCCAGCCGCTCCTGAAGATGGCCGACCAGTTCATGTGGTACAAGTACATTTGCAAGAACGTGGCGAGGCGTCATGGCAAGACGGTCACGTTCATGCCGAAGCCGATCTTCGAGGACAACGGGAGCGGCATGCACACGCACGCCTCGCTGTGGAAGGGCGGCACGCCGCTCTTCGCGGGCGACGGCTATGCCGGTCTCAGCGAAAGCGGGCAGTTCGCCGCTGGCGGACTCTTAAAGCACGCCCCTGCGATTCTGGCGTTCGCGGCACCGACCACGAACTCGTATCGCCGGCTCGTCCCTGGATTCGAGGCGCCGGTGAATCTGGCCCTGTCGGCTCGCAATCGCTCGGCCGCGATTCGCATTCCGATGTATTCGAAAAGCCCCAAGGCCAAGCGTCTGGAGTTCCGCTGCCCAGACCCGAGCTGCAACGGCTATCTCGCCTGGTCGGCCATGTTGATGGCCATGATCGACGGCATCCAGAACCGCATCGATCCGGGCGAGCCGCTCGACCGCGATATCTACGAGATGACGCGCAGCGAGATGCGCGAGATGGGCATCCGGACGACGCCGGGATCCCTGGAGGAGGCCGTCACCGCACTGGAACAGGATCACGAGTTCCTGACGCGGGGCGATGTCTTCACCAAGGACCTCATTCAGACATGGATTGCGTACAAGCGCGAGAAGGAGCTCGATCCGCTTCGTCTGCGGCCGCACCCGTACGAGTTCTATCTCTACTACGACAACTGAAGAGACTCCGCGTCGAGCGCGCACCCGGCCCGCGTTCGACACCGCACTGCGGACGCGCTCGCGCGGGTATAAGATCGGTGAGACGCCACCCGCGCACCTGTCGCCGCTTGGACCGCTATGCGGCCCGGAACGCGAGTGTTGTGCTCGTTTGTGAGTCCGCATAGCGGTCCTCGCCGCGCGAAGCGCGGCGGAAGATACTGGCAACCAGCCAAGGGCTCTGCTGGGATATCAAGGGCGAGAGACCTTGGCTGGTTACCCTGGTCCCCCGGACAGTGCACGGTGCCCTGGCCCTGACGGAGAGACGTTGGAGTACCTGATCAAGCAGTATTCCCTGGACACCGGTGCGCTCGAGATTCAGTACATCGAGGAATACTTCGGCGAGTTTCCCAGGAAGAAAACCGCCACCGAGATCATCAGCCGCCTGCGCGACCGGGAGTTCCTGATTCTGATGGCGGAAGCCCCGCTCCCCGACGACCCGAGCGTGGTCGTTCCGGTCTCGTTCAAGGTGGTCCACGAGGTCCGGCCCAGCGAGCGTGACCCGAAGCTCGCAGACCTCGTGGCCCGGCTGCGGGACTGTGTCCGGTTCGAAGACCGGAAAGTCTTGTACAGCTGGATAGGGGGGACGCGCCGTGACTGGCGCGGGCAGGGACAGTTCCGCGCGCTCACGGAAGAATCCGAGGCATGGGCGCACATATCAGGCTTTCACGAGGTCGTCGTCAAGACCAAGAACCGCTACTACGACATGCGCGGGACACTCGATCAACTCGAGTTCAACGTGATCAAGTACGAGCCCAACCTCGCAGACAACCGGGAGTCAAAGGTGTACTTGAGCAAGACACTGACCTCGGATGTGCTGCGCGGACACACCAGCTTGCGAACCGTCGTCTACGCCGACCAGCGCTGACCCCGGCGGCGGGAGCACCGGCCCTCGAAGGCCCCCGGCCAGGCCAGTCACGCCTCGGACTTCAACCGGCCGGCGAGCCGGCGGAGCGCCCGGGTGACAGCCATCCGGGCGGCATCGACCGTACGCATGCCGAAGTGCTGGGCGATCTCAGCGAAGCCCCACTGCGCCTCCACCCGCGCCACGATGACCTCGCGATCGCGTGGCTTGAGGTGGGTCAGGGCTGCGCGATAGCGCTCGTAGGCCTCGGACTCGACGGCCGCTTCGAGCGGCGAGGTGCGGTCCGACTCGAGATCGGCGGGAAGCTCCACCCGCGAGGGGTGCCGAACAATCCGGCGGACCTCGTCGCGGATGCGATTGATCACGGACTGGCGCAAGTAGGCCTGCATGGCGCCTACGTGTCGCGGCTCGAACCGATCGAGATTCCGAAGGACGTGCAGCACGGTTTCCTGCACGAGATCTCCTGTGTCGAGACTGCCCCGGGCCGCAGCAGGCAAGCGCCCGTGAGCCCAACGCCTCAGACCCGGGAGGCAGCGTTGCAACAGGGCCTCAACCGCCTCCCGATCGCCGCCCTGTGCCTTCACGACAAGCTCGAGGGTGGGCTCGTCGCTGAGCAACGAAACCCGGCCCTCGTCCTGGGTGACTGATGGATCGGCATCCCACCGGGAATGGTTGGACATGGCAGATGGCTGAGTCACCGCGATCATATCCGTAAGTCTCCTTGCTCGCGTACAACGCAGCCGAGGAGCCACACGAACACGAAATTCGTGCACCAAACCCCGCCGCGGGCGATTTTTCCGTGCAACCCATGTATCCTGTCGGCATTCGCCATGCTTGGCGCGACGATCAGCCACTACCGGATCACGGGCAAGCTCGGGACCGGCGGTATGGGCGTGGTGTTCGAAGCGGAGGACACCCGGCTGCCGCGCAAGGTCGCCTTGAAGTTCCTTCCTGATGAGCTGGCTGAAGATCCCGGCGCAACGCGTCGATTCCGGCGCGAGGCCGAGACCATCGCACTCCTGAATCATCCGCACATCTGCACGATCTACGACATCGGCGAGCACGAGGGCCGCGCGTTCATCGCCATGGAGTGCGTTCCGGGCGTGAATCTGAAGACGCACATGTCCCGGCGTCTGCTCGACACGACCGAGATCGTGGAGATCGCATTGCAGATTGCCAGTGCGCTCGACGCCGCCCATGCCAAGGGGATCGTGCACCGCGACATCAAGCCGGGCAACATCGTCGTGACCGACACAGGACTCGTGAAGGTTCTCGATTTCGGACTTGCGAGACGATTCACGACCGACGAGACGGGTACCGTGGGCCTCGAAGGGTCGACGATTCTCGGTCGCCCGATCGGGACGGCCAACTACATGGCTCCCGAACGAATCCTGCAGTTACCGGTCGATCCACGAAGCGACCTGTTCTCGCTGGGCGTCGTCATCTACGAGATGGCCACGGGGAGGCTGCCGTTTGCGGGCGCTTCCCCGTCGGAGACCGTGACCAATGTGCTGGAGCACGAGCCAACACCGCTGAACGCGCTTGCGCCCGGCCGCCCGGCCGCGCTGGCCAGCATTGTCCGCCGTCTGCTCGCCAAGCGCGCCGGCGACCGGTATCAGACAGCCGCCGAATTGAAGGCGGCCCTGACACCGCTTGTCGCCCCCGCCTCTGCCGCGGCCGGCCTCTGGCGTCGCCTTCTCGCCCGCCTCCCAAGGCACTGACCCCCCTACCAATCGACCGTGACTTCGGCGAGGGGCTGGGCAGGATCGACCTTGTTGGACGGACGGTTGACGGCCGGTACATCCACCACGACCACGAAGGCGCCGTTCTCCTTCTGAACGTTCTGGTACGCCCACAGCGCCGCCGCCTGCGCTTCTGCGAGGCTCACGAACCGCGCCCGCACCCTGAACTGGCCGGCATGGCCCTTGTCCTTGCCATCTTCCCCTTTGCCTTGGCCAATCTGCTCGAACTTGATTCGATCGTGGCCTTTGAGAGCCTTGTCGTGTGGTTCGAAGTCGAAGTTGCTGGCCGACGCCGATTTGGCTTTCAACGCCTTGGCGTTGCCAGTCTCCTTCTCCTCGTGAATCACCTTCCAGTGCACGCTCTGGTTGCCCACGAACTCGCCGTATCCCATCACACACCTCCTGACGGGCGAAGCCCTCGGGCTGGCTCCCCCGTTTGACGACGTAGCTGCCCACGACTACGAACCTAGTGCTTGTCCCGCGTAAAACTTGCCAATGCTCCGGGCGGGGCATCCCGGCTGGCGGCGTTGCTCCTCCCTTACATATGCCCAATCTGCTCGGTCGTCGCGCCTTGCCGCGCTGAGCGCGGGCAGAAGATACTGCCACGAGCGAGGCGGAGCCGCTGCCGGCAGGCTTGCCGGTCTGAGGCGCAGCCTTGCCCGGTCTCCCTGTCGAATCGGGCTCATGCGACTGCCATCGAGCGTTGACGCTCGCGCCCGGGCGTCGGTCTCACACCGCCACCTGACGTCCCAAGACCGTGTGGTGCGATGCATGTGCTGTCGCGAGCCGACCGCTCGATGATCCCCACACGTGACTCGGCACACATAAGTCCCGCAGAGCTGTCCCTTGGATATAACGGCGACCGGGCTCGGTTCGAACACGCCTACCGCAGCACGGCCTGCACGTCGGGTCGCGCCAGGAATCCGGGCTGCAGCGCCTGAGGAATGGATCGATAGACCTGGTCGAGTGTCTCTCGGGCGGCCGCGCGCTCCCGCTCCGCCGTCGCGGGATCCCCACCGGCGTCATGGGCGTCCGCGCGCACGCGGTGGACCTGCGCAAGAAGCTCGATCGGCAGATCCCCGTCGGGGAGGTCCTCCAGAGCCGCCAACGCCTCGGACCGACGAGAGGCGTACAACAGGGCGCGCGCGAGAAACACGCGGCAGTGCACCTCGAGCGACGTGCGGCGGGTGCGGCGTGCGCGGGCGACACACTCCTGAATGGCCGTCGCTCCATCCGCTCGACCGGCAAACGCGTCCAGCAGGCCCAAATAGCCACGCGCCTCGACGCGTGCCGCGTCAACCAACCTGCCGGCCGACCCCTCGGCGGCGCGCGCAAAATGGTCCCTGGCCTGCCGCCAGTCTCCGGTTTCGTACGCAAGTTCGCCGAACGTTCTATGAAGACGCGGATCGAGCCGGTGGCCAACTCCCATCTCCTCGGCTGCCGCTGCGAGCGCTTCCCGTGCCGACTCGAAGTCGCCGCGACGCGTGTCCACGCGGGCACGCTCGATCATGGCTTCCGCCTGGTTTGGTCCCGATCCCACGTCGTCGAACACGACTCTCGCCTCCTCGTACCGGCTCGTCTCGACGTACAGCCGGCCGAGGTCGATCGTGATCGATTCGATACGACCCCCGAGACCGTGATCGCGCGCGATGGTAAGCGCGACATTCAGCTCGCGTTCGGCCTCCTCGTAACGGCCCTGAGCTCGCAGGTACGCGGCCTCGAGCTGGCGACAGAGGACCTCGAAGCTGCGGTCCCCGAGCTTCTGTATGACCGCCAGGGCGTTCTGCACGTCCCGGAGCCCCTGGTCCGGATCGTCGCCGAACTCGATCTGCAACGCCCCGGCGTTGGCCCGGCTGTACGCTGCGCCGCGCTCGTCGCCGCGCTGGACGTTCACATCGTAGCTCCGGCGGTAGTAATCGAGGGCTTGCTCGCGGTTCCCGAGTAGATTGTGCGCCAGGCCCAGATTCGTGAGCACGCCCTGCGCCAGCCCGGTGGCGCCCACGGCCTGCGCCCCGGCCAGAGCCTGCTCCCAGAACCGGACCGCCCCGGGGGAATCGTTGAGAAATCCGACAAGGGCCGCGAAATTGAGCGCCCGGGCCACGTTGTGGGACGCGCGTTGCTCCTCGAAGATGCGCAGCGCCCGTTCCACAGCGTCACGTGCCTCCGCATGCTCACGGCTGTCGTCGCTCACGCGGAGGATGTCCACCAGGCACAGCAGGGATTGCGCTTCTCCCATCCGATCGCCCAGAGCCACATATGCCGCGCGCGCCTGCTCGCCGTGTTTGATGGCAAGGCCCTTCTCGTTCATTCGCGTCGAGTTGTACAAACGACACAGCTCGAGGTGTGGCCGGACGAACCTTGCGTCGGCGGCCAGTGCGGCGTGATAGGAGGCCACGGCATCGGCGGTTCGCTCGGCGCGATCCTGGAACGCGGCGAGCTCGATGACCCACGCGGGCTCGTCCGGAAACAGGGCGATAAGCTGCCGGTAACGTGTCTCCGCCAATCGGGTGTTGTCGTGCGCCTCGGCAGCAACGGCTTCGACGAACAGCGCGTCGTGCCGCAGCGTGGCCGGGCCGATCGAGTCCATGGCGCGAGACGCTGCGTCGAGCGCGTCGACTCGTTGACCGAGCACCGACAGCACACGCGTGAGCCAGGCGACGGGGAGCGGATGGCGCGGGTCGCGCTCCGCGGCCGTCATGAAGGCATCACGTGCCTCCCCGTATTCGAGCAACTCGTACGCGGAAACGCCACGCTCGAAGGCCGCCATGGCGTCGAGGGTTCGCGGGTACGCATCACCGAGCTGCGCCTCACCGCCAAACCAGCTGGCAAACCAGTCCCGCACACGGGAGCTCCGTGATTTGAAGCGCTCTCCCACCACGGCGGCGAGCTCGCCCACGAGCTGATAGACCGCATCCTTGTTCAGTGCAGATTCCCTGGGTGGGGTTCGAGACGGCGGATCCTCGCTCGTCCCGAGAGCCGCGTTCCGGACCTCGGCACGGGCCAGCCACGCACTGTTCTCGTACGAGAGCACAGGCACGATCACCATTTCCGTTCCGGCATCGGAGGCAAGCGCCTGGATGGCATCGCGGCTGGAGACGTTTCCGCCCTGCTCGACGAAGCGCCACAAGGGTTGCAACGTTCTCGGATAGGACAGCGGGCGCACATCCCGTGAGGTAGCGAGCCATGCAATCAGGCCCTGCGTCAATGCCAGGCTGTAGGCATCGAGCTCGCTGTCTCCGGTCTGATTCGAGACTGGCGCGATCACCAGTGCCAGGCGCGGAGGTGCGCGCAGCACCCACCAGCCCCCGAGCGCGACCGCGGCGACGAGCGCAGCCGTAACCCATGAAGCCCACCAGGGGAATCGTGCCCCGCGAGTTGAACGTGGCGCGGCTGCGGCTGCAGGAACCGTTACGGCTTCCGTCCGTAGGTCCATCGGCAGCGTGAGACCACGGGCGCGCCGGAGCGCCCGGGCCATCTCGCGGGCACCCTGGAACCGTATCGCTGGATCCTTGTGCAAGGCCCTGAAAACGACCTGCTCGACGTCCTCGGGGATCTCGGGCCGGTCGGCCCGAAGCGGCGGAGGAGCTTCCGTCCGGATGGCGTAGGCAATCGCCTCCGCATATGTCCCGTGGAACGGGACATGGCCGGCCAGCATCTCGTACAGGACGACGCCAAGCGCCCAGACGTCACTGCGGGCATCGGCCTCCTGGCCTTGCACCTGCTCCGGAGACATGTACGCCGCCGTTCCCAGCGTCGACTGGGCCACAGTCAGCTGGAGGGAATCGGCGAACTTCGCGAGCCCGAAGTCGACGATCTTGACGGCGTCTTCGGTCAGGATGAGATTGCCGGGCTTGATGTCCCGGTGCACGACACCAGCCGCATGGGCCTTGGCAAGGCCATCCGCCACCTGTGTCGCGATATCGAGCGCCTCGTCGACGGGGAGGGGGCCGCGTTCGAGTCGTTGTTTGAGTGTGTCCCCCGGGCAGTAGGCCATCGCAATGAACAACTGCCCGTCCTCGGTTGCGCCGATGTCGTAGATCGTGCAGATGTTCGGATGATCTGTCGCAGAGGCGGCCTGGGCCTCACGCAGGAAACGCTGCTTCGCCGTCTCGTCGTGACTCCACTGCGGCGGCAGGAACTTGAGGGCGACCCGCCGGCCGAGCCTCGTGTCTTTCGCCGAGTAGACCACACCCATCCCGCCGCCGCCCAACCTGGCGAGCACATCGTAGTGACCGACGCGGCTGCCAACCAGCCTGTCCGCCAAGGGACTGTCCACAGCGCGGTCTCTCTCGGTGGGATGAGAATCGATGCCCCGCGGCGCACACACGAGGCGCGCCGACAACACGGCCACCCGTAATCATACGCAAACTCGCGTGCAGATGGGACGCGTCCAGCCCGTCACGGGCTCCGGACCTGTCTCCCCACGAACCTGAACCGCACACGTGTTTGGTTCGACTGCCTCCCTCGTTGATAACCACAGGAGGCAACAACATGTGCAACAACCGATGGTTCCTGTCCTGCTGCGGTGCGCTACTGCTGGCCGTCACGGTCACGGGGATCGCCAGCGGCTCGCCCAAGGGCGCCCGCACGTCGTTGACTTTCAGCCAGCCGGTCGGTCTGCCCGGCGTCACGCTCGGGACGGGTACGTACGTCTTCGAGCGCGCAACGGCGACGACATCTCACAACGTCGTCCGCGTGATGAACAGCGATCGAACACGCGTCGTCTTCCAGGGGTTCACCGAGTCGGTCAGGCGACCCGACGGTCTCCGTGGGACGGCGGTCACGTTCGGCGAAGCACCGCGCGGACAGGCGCCGCCCATCACCGCGTGGTATCCCTCCGGTTCGGGCCTCGGCTACAAATTCGTGTACCGGTAGGTGCGTCTCCGGGATCCGGTCGATGAATGCAAAGTGCAGAATGCAAAATGAAGGAAGAATGCGACCGCTATGCGACCCGGAATGCGAATTTCGACTCGTTGCCTTCCACCGCATAGCGGTCCTCGCCGCGCGAAGGACGACTGGCAACCGCCGCGGGCTCGGCGGGGATATCGAGGGACGGAAGCCTGCTCAGCGTTCCTCGTCCATCGTGAGCACGATCTTCCCAATGTGCTCTCCGCTCTCCATCAGACGATGCGCAGCAGCCGCGTCCACGAGGGGGAACGTCCGATGGACGATCGGTTTCACGGTACCGGCCTCGAGCAGCGGCCACACCTGTTCGCGGAGCGCCGTAGCGATCTCTCCCTTCTCCACCACCGTGCGCGGACGCAATGTCGACCCCGTAATCGTGAGGCGGCGGCCCAACACGGGCCGCAGGTCGACGTGGGCCATTGGGTCCCCGCCCATGAACCCGATCACGACGAGCCGGCCATCCATCGCCAGCACAGCCAGGTTCCTGGACACATAGCTCCCACCCACGATGTCGAGCACCAGATCCACGCCCCGGCCGGCTGTCATCTCGCGTACTACTGTGACGAAGTCCTGAGCGCGGTAGTTGATGGCACGCTCCGCGCCGAGCGCCTCGCAGGCACGACATTTCTCGTCCGAACCGGCGGTGGCGAACACGCGTACGCCGCGGGCCGCAGCCACCTGGATGGCGGTCGTGCCGATCCCGCTCGTTCCACCATGGAAGAGCGCGGACTCACCCGCGCGGAGTCGTCCACGATCGAACACGTTTGCCCAGACCGTGAAGAACGCTTCAGGGAGGGCCGCAGCGGCAACCAGATCGAGCGGGGACGGCAGGGGAAGACACTGCGCGGCAGGAGCAAGGCACTGCGTGGCATACCCGCCGCCGGCGACCAGGGCGCAGACTTCGTCCCCGGCACGCCAGTCCTGCACGTCGGCGCCCACAGCCTCCACGGTGCCAGCCACCTCGAGACCCGGAATGTCGCTGGCTCCCGGTGGAGGGGGGTAGGCGCCACGGCGCTGCAGCACATCGGGGCGATTGACGCCGGCAGCGACGACCCGAATCAGTACTTCACCGTGTCCGAGCTCCAGATCGGGCCGCACGGCAGGTCTCAGCACCTCCGGGCCGCCGGGCTTCGAGATCTCGATGCAGCGCATGTCGGTCGGCCTCATCGGGAACGGCTGCGAGCGAACGCGGAGGACACGTTGCCCGTCGCGTCTCACTGATACTGCGTGCGAACCGTTGGAATGAGATACTCGTCGAACGCTCGGAGGAAATCGTACTGCGGCGCGAATCCCCAATCCTGCCGGGCAGCCGCATCGTTCACGTCTTCGGGCCAGGAGTCCACGATGGCCTGACGCTTCACATCGTCCGCCCACGCCAGTCGGGCGCCCGGGAAGGCGCGCACCGCCACGTCGTAGATGTCTTGGGCAGTCGGGCTGAATGCGCCCACATTGTAGGCCGTACGTCTCAGGCACGCAGGAGCCACGTTCGCCAGCTGCAGCAGCGCATCGATCGCATCGGGCATTGCCATGAGCGGAATCCTGGTATCGGGGCGGACGAAGCATGCGTAGGGGCGACCGCTCGCCGCCGCATGGATCATCTCCGGAGCGAAATCCGAGGTCCCGCCAGCTGGCAGCGTGGTCGCCGAGATGAGCCCCGGAAACCTCAGGCACCTGAAGTCCACACGGGCGGTCGGGTGCGCCGCCAGCTGCTTGTAGTGCCGCGCATAGTAGCGGCCGAGGTGCTCACAATACAGCTTGTTGCACCCGTACATCGTTTGCGGAATGTTCCATTCGTCTTCACGGACTCCACCGACACGCCGCTTGGTCTCGAGGTCGGGAATGCCATAGATGGCAATCGACGAGGGGTAGACGAAGACCACGGGCCTGCCGTGTGATTCACCTTCGCGCTGCGCGAACTCCAGGAGGTTCAGCGTTCCGTCTACGTTCACGGCGTGCGCCGTGACGGGTGTGAACTCCGCACGCGTGGACAGGAGAGCCGCGAGATGGAAGACGAGGTCGATTTCGAACGCCGCGAGCACACGCTCGAGCAACTGGGTGTCGGTCACCGAGCCCGTGAACTCCCGGTGAACGCACCGGGCGACGAGCGGGTCGAGACGTGCGACGTCAATCGTCACAATGGTGCGACCGGCGTCGGCGAGCCGGCCGATCAGCCCGTGACCAATCTCGCCACCTGCTCCCGTCACCAGCGTGACAGGCGTACGCATGACAGTGCCATTGTAGGGCGAAGTGCCAGCAATCTCGGCTGCGTGCGTTGGCCGCCGGGGGCATCCCGGTGTGAGGGTGAGAGGCGCTGTCAGCCGGGAGGCGGAGGCGAGCCGCTGGCGGACTCAGAGCGCCGTGCTCACCCGAGGCGTCGGCACTACCGCCTTTGGCGGCTCGGGCGTGAAGTCCTCCCCCGGATTGATGAACCGATCCGATTCGAACCGGTACTGCTTGTCGTAGAGCTGCCGATAGCGGCCGTTCAACGAGAGCAGCTCATCGTGCGTCCCGCTCTCGACGATCTGACCGGCCTCGAGCACCAGGATCTGATCGGCACTGCGAATCGTCGAGAGTCGATGCGCGATGACGAAGGTGGTGCGCCCCGAGCGCAATCGTCGAAGCCCATCCTGGATCAGCTGTTCGCTCTCGCTGTCGAGGCTCGAGGTGGCTTCATCGAGAATCAGAATCCGAGGATCGGCCAGAATGGCTCGCGCGATCGACACCCGTTGGCGCTGGCCGCCTGACAGCTTGATGCCGCGCTCCCCGACCACGGTATCGTAACCGTTCGGAAACGTACTGATGAATTCGTCGCAGTGGGCGATGCGACAGGCCTCGACGATCTCGTCTCGGGTCGCATACGGCCTGGCATAGCCGACGTTTTCGGCGATCGTGCCGTCGAAGAGGAAGTTCTCCTGCAGAACCGACGCGAGCTGCTCCCGGTAATCGGTCAGGCGGAGTGTGGCCATGTCACGGCCATCCACGAGTACCCGCCCTCGGGTCGGGCGGTTGAACGCCATGACGATGCTGATGAGCGTGCTCTTCCCGGATCCGCTGGACCCGACGAGCGCCGTCGTGGTGCCGGGCAGCGCACGAAACGAGACGCCGCGGAGCACCGGCTGTCCGGCGTTGTACTCGAACCACACGTCCTCGAACACGACGTCACCGTGGAGCCGGGCCACCGGCGACCGCGTTTGATCCTCGTCTGTCTCGGTCCGCGTCTCCAGTATCTCGCGGATGCGATCGAGCCCGGCGAACGCCTCGGTGATTTGGGTCCCGATCGAGGCCATCGAGACGAGCGGCGCAGCGACCATCCCGATGAACAGGAGATACATGATGAGATCGCCGAGCGTCATCTCCCCCGCCAGTACCGCCTGCCCGCCGAGCCAGATGATGAGCACGCCAATCACACCCACGATGACCGTGCCCCCGGCCGTCGTGGCCGACACGCCGGTCATGGACTTGGCGACGTTGCGAAGCAGCCGGTGTGCCCCCTTCGTGAAGACAATCTCCTCCCGCTTCTCAGCCGTATAGGACTTCACGATGCGGATGCCGCCGAGCGCTTCGGTCAGACGGCCGGTGACTTCCGCATTGATCTTGCCGCGCTCGCGAAACACCGGTCGCAGCGTGCGGAACGCATAGGCCATCCCGCCCCCGAACACCGACAACACCACCATCGTGATGACCGTGAGTCTGGCGTTCAGCCAGAAGAGTACGCCCAGCGCCAGCACGGCCGTCACCACGCCGCCGACGAGCTGGACGAGTCCCGTGCCGACGAGATTCCGAATCCCTTCCGCGTCCGTCATGATTCGCGACACGAGCACGCCAGTCTGCGTCGAGTCGAAATAGCGAACGGGCAGACGCATCACGTGGGCCTGCACGCGCTTACGCATGTCGGTAATTGCGCGTTGTGCGGCCACGCCCAGAATTCTCGTCAGCGAGAACGAGGTTGCCGCCGACACGATGGTCGACGCCCCCACCAGCAGAGCAATGGGCAGCAGCAACTCGGTCCGGCTCCGGACCAGCACTTCGTCGATGACCCATTTCGACGACGCGGGCAGAACGAGCTGGGTCACCCGGCTCACGAGCATCAGCAGCAGCCCGATACCGAGGCGCTGCCGATGTATCCACACCAATCCGCGGGCGTCGCGCCACGCGGACGAGACACTCACCTGCCGTTTCCTGTTGTCGGAGCTCATGGCCGCTGGGGGCACTGTACTACGACGCGTGCGCTCCCCGGTACCATGTCTCCCACCCATGAACATGTAGCCGGCCATATAATCAGGGTTTTACAGGCATGGGCAGGCGGTCGCCAACGGGCAGCGGGGTGTTCGCCGGTTCATATGAAATCAAGTGTATGCTCGGATCGACGCTCAGGTGACGCATGAGTGACGAAAGCTCGTACGATATCCGGAGGAGCTCCGGCCCTGCCGGCGAAAGTCGCGAGGGACGGGGGGGCGTCCGGACCGGCGATACCACCACACGCGGCATCCGCATCCAGGTGCGAAGCGAGTTCGTGCCCGAGCGCAGTTCCCCCCGCGACTCACAGTACTTGTTCCAGTATCACGTCCGTATTTCGAACGTGGGTTCGGAGACCGCTCAGCTCGTCTCGCGCGAATGGATCATCACGAACGCCGAGGGCGACGTCGAGCGCGTGAAAGGTCCCGGTGTCGTCGGCGAACAGCCCGTGCTGCCGCCCGGCGGGGCGTTCGAATACACGAGCTTCTGCCCGCTGAAAACGCCGGTCGGGTCCATGCACGGGAGCTACAGGATGGTCACCCCCGACGGCGACCAGTTCGACGCGGTCATCGCACCGTTCACGCTGGCCGCGCCCCATACGCTCAACTAGCGAGGCTCCGCCTCGGACCGTCGAGCATGTCGGCAGCGGCTCCGCCTCGCGAGTGGCAGTATCTCCTGCCCGCACTCCGTGCGGGCAGGAGACGTGCCGCGAATTCCAAGCGATAGCGGGGCCTGCCGGTAGCGAGGTCAGGCGAAATGCGCGCGCTCGGCGTCTCCCATAGCCACCTTCCTGGACGGGAAGTATTCATTCCAGCGGCGCGTTACGAGCTGGGCGATATCTTCCCGGCAGGTCAGCTCCCTGGGAAATCCTGGTTTCAACCTCGCGTCGATCACGATTGGCGCCGTGTACGCGATGTGGTTCCGAACCATGAGGCGTCCGGCGGCGTGGATGTCGGCCGCCGGCTCGAACCGCGTGAACGTTGTCCAGAGGAAGTTCATGACGCTGCGCGCAGCTCGTGCCGGCTCGTCGCTGAGCACCACGAGTGGCCAGTCGGCAAATGCCGGATCCGTGGCGAGGCGGGCCGCCGCGCCTGGATCCGAATCGTACGACGGGGCACCCGCGACGAGGCATCCTCCGCAGAACACGCGAACGTCCGTGACGCCGGCCGGAGGGGAGGCACTGAACTGCCTGGGGAGCGCGCGCACCGGATCGCCAAGGCCCAGCCAGACGCCCTTCGAGCCTTCGTTCACCGCAGGCCCCGTATAGTCGAGCGTATCCATCGACAGGTTCGAGAAGACGTACAGATCCGTCTCCGTCCGCGTGCGCTCCAGGATGTGCTCGAGCGTGGCCTGGAAATTACGGAGATCCACATGGCGATCCGTGACGAGCAGGAACTTCGTCAGCGACAGCTGCCCCTCGCCCAGAATCCTGAAAGCGCTGGCCATCGCCTCGCGCGCGTACCGCTGTTTGACGACGGCGGCCCCAAGCGAATGGTATCCCGTCTCTCCGTACGACCAGAGCGCTTCGACGGCCGGCATCACGAGGGGGAAAAGCGGTGACAACAACTCCTGGAGGAGGTCTCCAATGAAGAAGTCCTCCTGCCGTGGCTTGCCCACCACCGTGGCCGGGAAGATGGCGTCGGCCCGATGGGCGATGCGCTGCAGCGTGAACACGGGATAGTCGTGTTGAAGGGAGTAGTACCCGTAGTGGTCGCCAAAGGGCCCCTCGGGTCGTCGCACGCCGGGAGGCACCTCGCCCACGAGCGCGAACTCCGCCGATGCGATCAGTGGATGAGGCCAATGCCCATGTACCTGCCGCAGACGCTCACCGGCGATGAGAGACGCGAGCATGAGCTCGGGCACGTTCTCCGGAAGCGGGGCAATCGCCGACAGAATCAGCGCAGGCGGCCCGCCCAGGAACACCGTAACGGGAAGGCTCTGCCCACGGCCTTCGGCAACGGCGTAGTGATACCCTCCGCCCTTGCCGATCTGCCAGTGCATCCCGGCCGACCGGGCGTCGTACACCTGCATCCGGTACATGCCAAGGTTGTGTCCAGGGCGATCGGGATGTCTCGTGTAGACGAGCGGCAGCGTCATGAAGGGGCCGCCATCCTCGGGCCAGGAGGTGATCGCCGGAAGCCTGTCCAGGCCCAGGTCGTTGGTCAGACGTTCGATGACGGGCCCCCTTGACGAACGACGCGTGCCCACTCGGAACAATTCCAACCCGACGTCACGGGCACCCCAGAGCTTCGCGGGCGTGGGCGGCAGGAGCGTCTCGGCCAATTCGACAATCCGGCGAATCAGCCGCAGCGGACGCTCGCCGAATGCCAGCTCTGCACGCCGCGCACTGCCGAACAGGTTGGTGACCAGGCGGAACGACGACCCGCGGACGTTGGTGAAGAGCAACGCCGGCCCACCGGCGGCTATGACACGGCGATGAATCTCCGCCACTTCCAGGCGAGGGTCGACGGCGGTCTCGACAACGACGAGGTCGTTGTCGCGGCGAAGCCGTTCGATGAACGTACGAAGGTCGAGAAAGAACATGTGCGTGCGAGGCTCTGACGATCGACACGCGCCCGTCCAGACCCTGGCACGCGTCAGTCACAAGGGCCGGCGCCGCAGCTCCCCAGGCCACCTGACCGCCTTCGCCACGGCTATGGCGGTCCGCCGGAGCTCGAACGGAGGCGGAAGGTGGCCCCTACTGAGCCGACCCACACATGGAGACCACCGAGGCTGGTTGCGCGGCGCGCTACCCTGCCGCCGCCGTCAGCGGCTCGTCGGCGCTTCCACCGTAGATGGAGGGCACCTTCGATCCCATGGCTCGCAGATACGACGCCAGTTGCCCGCGATGGTGGATACCGTGATTGTTCGCGAGTCCCAGGTAGGCCGCACACGGGCGTTGCATCATCCCGAAAAAGTCGACCGCCGCCGTGAGCTTGTCGGCGGGCAGCTCGCGGAGCTGCCGCAGCCGCGCAGGCATCTCGCGCGTGTAGTACTCGACCACATCGTTCACATTCGTGAACTGCGCAGTCAGCTTTTTCTCCATCTCCGGGTCGAACTGGAAGCTCCCGTTGATGACGCTGTCGAGAAACCACACATCGCCCGTCGCGAGATGCACGGTCAGGTCCCAGGCGGTACGCGACTTCTCGTCGGGACGGTAATCGCGTCCCGCGTCTGGCACTGCAGCGAGAACCTTACAGGTGGTCTGGTACTCGCTCTCGATCAGATCCGCGAAATACTGGGTGAGAAACTTCGCCTGCTCTGCGTTCATGATCGTTCCTCCAGCGGGCGTGTGAGCACGGCTCGGCGCGCCGGATCGCTCCACCCCGTTCGTGTTGATGCGCAGTGACTCATCGGGTCAGCTTCCGATATTTGATCCGGTGCGGCGTGTCGGCCTCTGCACCCAGCCGCCGGCGCCGGTCGGTCTCGTAATCCTGATAGTTGCCCTCGAACCAGACCACGCGGCTGTCGCCTTCGAACGCCAGCATGTGCGTGGCGATGCGATCCAGGAACCAGCGGTCGTGGCTGATCACGACAGCGCAGCCAGCGTAGTTCAGTAGCGCTTCTTCCAGGGCGCGCAGCGTGTCGACGTCGAGATCGTTCGTCGGCTCGTCCAGCAACAGCAGATTGGAGCCACGTTGCAGCAGCTTCGCCAGGTGCACCCGGTTGCGTTCACCGCCCGAAAGCGTCCCGACCTTGCGTTGCTGCTGTGCTCCCTTGAAATTGAACCACGAGACGTACGCACGGGAGGCGACAGGACGTTTGCCGATCTGCAGCTCGTCCTCGCCGCCCGAAATCTCCTCCCACACGTTCCTGTTCGGCTGCAACGCATCGCGGCTCTGATCGACGGAGCCGAGCTGTACCGTCTCCCCGAGCTTGAGCATCCCCGCATCGGGCTTCTCTTCTCCCGTGATCATGCGGAACAACGTGGTCTTGCCGGCGCCATTGGGGCCGATGACACCGACGATGCCCCCCCGCGGCAGCGTGAAGGAGAGATCGTCGAACAGCAGCAGGTCGCCGTACGCCTTCCGCAACCGCCGCGCCTCGACGACTACGTCCCCGAGGCGCGGGCCAGGTGGGATGTAAATTTCCACCTGTTCGATCTTCTGGGCCGCGTCCTCGTTGAGCAGCTGCTCGTAGGCGTTCAACCGGGCTTTGCCCTTGGCCTGCCGCGCACGCGGTGCCATGCGGATCCATTCCAGCTCGCGCTGCAGCGTCTTCTGGCGCCTGGTCTCTGTCTTCTCCTCCTGCGAGAGGCGCTGTTGCTTCTGCTCGAGCCAGGACGTGTAATTGCCTTTCCACGGAATGCCCGAGCCGCGATCCAGCTCGAGAATCCACTCGGCCACGTTGTCGAGAAAGTATCGGTCGTGGGTGACGGCGACGATCGTGCCCCGGTACTCCTTCAAGAACCGCTCGAGCCACGCCACCGATTCGGCATCCAGGTGGTTGGTCGGTTCGTCGAGCAGCAGCAGGTCCGGCGACCGCAAGAGGAGCCGGCAGAGCGCCACGCGACGGCGCTCACCGCCAGACAGCGTGGCCACGTCTGCATCCGGAGACGGGCAACGCAGCGCGTCCATGGCCAGCTCGAGCTGTGAGTCGATGTCCCACGCGTTGGTGGCGTCGATGCGATCCTGAAGGCGACCCTGTTCCTCGAGCACCGTGTCCATCTCGTCGGGCTCGAGGTCTTCACCAAGCCTCGCGTTCAGCTCGTCGTACCGGTCGAGCAGGGTCTTGATGTCGGCGACTCCTTCCTCGACGTTGCCCTTCACCGTCTTCGACGGATCGAGCCGTGGCTCCTGCGGCAGGTACCCGACCGTCACGCCACTGGCGGCAAACGCCTCTCCGATGAACTCCGTATCCTCGCCGGCCATGATGCGCAGCAGCGAGCTCTTGCCGGCGCCGTTCGAACCGAGGACACCGATCTTCGCGCCCGGCAGAAAGGAGAGCCAGATATCCTTCAGGACCACCGTATCGGGAGGATGCACCTTCCCGAGCCCCTTCATCGTGTAGATGTATTGCATGCTAGCGCACGGCCTGGCGGTTCGCCTCCGGCATCAACGTCACGACGGTAAAACGGTCAGCGGGAAGGTACGTGCGAACCACGGCGTGGATGTTCTCCCGGCTCAGTGACTCTGCGCGCTCGATGCGTTGGGGGATTCGGCGCGCATCCCGGCCCAGCACGTGCATCGCCTGCAGCGAATTGAGCCAGTAGCCATTCTGCCGCAACGCGGCCTGCAGCTCGTTCCTCTCCGTTTCCTTCACCGCCTGCACGTCCGAGGCCGATGGTCCTTCCGTCCGCAGGCGTTCGACCTCGGCCATCACCGCCGCCGTGAGCAACTCGACGTTCTCGGGGGCGCTGCCGAACTGGATCGTGACGGTTCCGTACCCGGGTTGGGGTGAGGTGTTGGAGTAATTGACCCCGACGGAGTACGTGCCGCCAAGCTGCTCGCGAAGAATGTCCCGAAGCTTCATCTGCAGAATCGAGGCGGCCGCGTTGAGCCGGTGCGTGTCGAACTCTTCGAGCCCGGTGTCAGCAAAGAACGTGACCACCGTCTGGCTCCTCGGCTCCAGCCCCTTGTAGACAATCTCGCGCTGTACGGTCTCCGGAAACTGGAGCTGGAGATCGCGGTGCCGGGCCTCGGGCGTCTTCCGGGACGGGAGGGACGCCAGATAGGTCGTGAGCAGTGGAGTGATCGCCTCTTCGGTGAAGGTGCCCACGAAAAAGAACGTGAAGTCGGCGGCGTTGACGAAGCGGTCTCGGTAGTAGGCCATCATCCGCTGGGCACTCAGTCGCGGGAGATCGTCGAGACTCAGCTGACGCGCGGTGTAATGATCACTCGTGTTCACGCGGCGGACCCGCTCGCCGAACACCGCCCCGGGGTTCTCCGCCTGGTTCGCCAGCGTTGCCTCCAGTCGGCGCTTCAGCAGCTCGAACGCAGCGCGATCCTCGTTCGGCGCCGTGTAGTGCAGGTGCACGAGCTGCAGCGCCGCCTCGAGGTCTCGAGGGGTGCTCGACCCATTCACGCCATGTGTGTACGTCGAGATGTAGGCGGACGCACTGGCAATTCGCCCGGCCAGCAGCTTGCCCAGGTCGACTGGCGAGAAGCCCCCCACGCCCGCGATTCCCACCAGAGACGACGCGAGCGATGCGTCGTGGTATTCGCGTTCCCCGGCCAGCGACACACCGCCACGCGCGTAGGAGGCGAAGAGAACCTGATCGTTGCGGAAGTCCGTCGGTTTCAGCCATACCTCCACACCGTTCGAGAGCGTCAGCACCGTCACGCCAATCTCGGGCACTTCACGCCGGGCGCTGATCGAGCCCGGCGTCGGTCGCGTCACCATCAGATCCTGACCGTCCATCTCGTCCCGCCAGGCGGTCACTTCGGCCACCGCGCCTGCACGCAGCGCCTCGCGTAACACGGTCTCTGTCACCGCTGCCAGGTCGTCCCGCTCCGGTGACGAAGCCAGCACGACACGGTTCCGGTCCGGCAGCAGCTCCCGCGCCAGCGCACCAACTTCCGCGGCGGTCATCGTCGGCAAGAAGCGCCGCACCAGGTCGAGCTCCACTTCGATCCCCGGCGCCGCTTCCCCTTGCAGGTAGTGGCGAACCAGTTCGGAGGCCAACCTGGAACTCTCGGTCCGGTCCCGCTCGTTGTACAGACGCTCGTACTGCGCGAGCGTCTGACGCCTCGCACGTTCGATCTCCGCCTCCCCGAACCCGTGCTGCCGTACGCGGGCCATCTCGGTCGCGAGTGCTGTCAGCCCGGCCTCGATCCCGCCATCGTTGACCCGCGCCGACAACGTGAACGCACCGACGGTCCGTCCGAGCGTTTCCTCACCAGACCCTGCACGAAGGAACGGTGAATCCGGCTCCCGAGCTATCTCGGCGAATCTCGCGTTCAGCACCTGGTGCAACAGCGAACGTACCAGCGTGCGCCGGTAATCGCCGACGGTGCTGAGCGTTTCGCGCTCGCCCTTGTGAACGACTGTGACCGACGAGCCCTGTGCTTCGCGGTCCGAGACCGAGACGTAACGTGTGTTCTCGTGCGCGGGTATCGGATGAATCGGACGATCGCTGGTTCCCTCTGCGCGGAGACGGCCGAACTCGTCGCCCACGACACGCTCGATCGCAGCAGCGTCGACATCCCCGACGACGACGAGGGCCATCCGTTCGGGCCGGTAGTGGTCCCGGTAGAAATCGCGCAGTCGCTCGGGCGGAAAACTCTTCAAAACCTCTGGCGTCCCGATCGGAAGTCGATCCGCGTACAGCGAGTCGCCGAAGAGCGCCCGAAGCTGCGGCTCCTGCATGCGCGTGGCGGCGCCGAGTCGCCCTCGCCACTCCTCGATCACGACACCACGTTCGCGGTCGATTTCAGCCGTATCGAGCGTGATGCTGCCGGCAAAGTCCTTCAGCGCCTCGAGCCCCCGAACCAGCACTCCATCCCGATCGGTCGGCACGTCGAGCATGTACACCGTCTCGTCGAAGCTCGTGTAGGCGTTGACGTGCGGGCCGAACCGCGCGCCAATCGACTCGAAGTAGCTCACGAGCTCGCCGGGCCCGAACCGCGTCGTCCCGTTGAAGGCCATGTGCTCGAGCACGTGCGCCAGACCCAACTGATCGTCGGCCTCATCGATCGAACCGGCCTTGACCACGAGGCGCAGCAGCGCCCGGTTCTCGGGGTGCCGGTTCTCACGAATGAAGTACGACAACCCATTCGGGAGTGTGCCCGCACGGATAGCCGGGTCGAGAGGCAGTGGTGCGGTGAGATCCTGCGCGACACTCGCGGCCGCGAAGGTGAGCAGGAGTGCTGCGGCCATGAGGATCGAGCGCGACGACCGGTGCAGCGCCCGCATTCGACTCGGGACCCGACGGCTCGACTTCACAGTGTCCTCCTCACGCTGTTGCAGCCGTGACGCTGCGGGATCCGAAACGGCAGCACACCGCCACGAGGCTCGGCGCCGTTGGTCCTGCCGGTCCCGCGCCTGGTGCCCGCATGTGTGCCGCGCCTCGCGCGGCTGGAACAACCAGCGAGGCGGCGCCTCAGGCGCGCACGTCGGTAGCGGCGCCGCCTCGCTCGTGGCAGTATCTTCTGCCCGCACTCCGCGCGGGCGAGACGTCTTGAACGGCTGCTCGAAAGACTTGATTCATTCACGTGGATTTGGGCCGTTCAAGCCGTCTAGACTCGCATCAGTTGGAGGCAAAGCAATAGAGCAAACCAGCCCCGCCCGTGGCGACCAGATTGTCCTGCGAGCAGCCCTTCGACGGATGCGCAGCGTTCCATGGCGAACCGGGCTTGCCGAACGTCAGGCGATCGTGATGGCCCACCATTCCGCTGTGCTCGCTGCTGCTGCTCGTCCAGTTCTGGCACGTCATCTCGGAGGCCGTGCCCTCGACCGTCGAGCCCGTCAGAATGTCGTGGCGGTTCGGCGCGCCCGGCGCGTTGATCTGGCGGCCCTGCTCGTCGAGCGCCGTGTCGTTGTCGATATTGGCCTTCTCGGAGTGCAGGTCGGTCACGCTAGCGGCGATCTGTACTCCCTTGGCGTTGAACCATGGCCCGGAGCCAATCCGGTCTCGCGCGTTGACGCCGCCCGGCCCGCTTGTGCTGAGATACGCCCGCCAGGTGCGATTGCCAGCCCCCGCCTTCGTGGCGAGCGCCTGACAATGCTGGTCCGCCCCGGCCAGACCTCCAAGATTGCCGCCATTCCCGGGACCAGCACTGGTCACGAAAAAGCTCATCGTCTGCTGGGCCGACGTGGGCTCCGCCAGGGCCGCGCACAACACGGCCCCAGCGATCATTACGATCTTCTGCATGAATCCTCCTCGATGAAACCTGTGCCGGCGAGGCGCCAGGCAATTCCTAACGAGGCTGCGCCTCAGACCCGCGAGCATGTCCGCAACGGCTCCGCCTCGCGAGGGGAAGTATCTATCTTCTGCCCGCCATCCGGGCGGGCGAGACGTCTCGAGCGACCGGTGGAAAACTGGACTCATCTGCATGGATTCCGGCCGTTCACGCCGTCTCTAGAGCCCCTCCTGCACTCCACACGATCCGGCGTCCGAGGTCAAGCGCCGAACACCGGCGCGATGCAGTCTGCGCGGTTAAACGCGTGAGCGACCGCTGTATGCTGCCGGCATGCGGCTCAAGATCAGACGGCTCGACCCCACTGTATCCCTCCCCACCTACGGCACTGGCGACGCGGCCGGCTTCGATCTCGCGGCAGCGCATGACCTGACGGTTAGCCCCCGGCGGGTTGCCCTCGTCCGTACCGGGCTGGTCATCGAGGTTCCGCCCGGGCACTTCCTCGGGATTTTCGCGCGCAGCAGCACGCCGCTCAAACGGGGATTGATGGTGGCCAACGGGGTAGGCATCGTGGACCCCGACTATGCGGGGCCGACTGACGAGGTCATGGTGCAGGTGCTCAACTTCACCGACCACGACGTCCACATCCGGCGGGGTGACCGCCTGGCCCAAGGCATCGTGCTGCCCGCCCCGCGAGTCACGTGGGACGAAGCCGGTGAACTTCGAGACACGGCGCGGGGTGGGTTCGGGAGCACCGGCGCATGATTGACCTGCACCACTCACTGTTTCGTATAAACGAGTGTCTGTACCGTTCTGCTCTGCGATCGTTGAAGGGTCAGCGTATCCTGTTCCCTCGTGTAGACTTCCTGAATCTCGAAGACGAGCTCTCCTTCGGGCCCCTGCACCGATCGGCGAATCGCGATCTGCATCTGCGTACCATCCCAGGCACCTCTTGCCCGAGTATCCCAGCCGATCGGTCCTGGAATCGCGTGTTCGCTGCCATCCAGCTGGTATGTCGTGACAACGATCGTATTCGCCGTACCCGTGTTGCTCTCTATGGTCACCTCACTGGCGGATTGCCGTATCACCAGCCGCGTCGCGATGCTCAGTCCGGTGATGGGCCGTCGGTTGCGACCGGCCTCTGCGTCGGCCTGGAGAACCCAAGTGCCTGAGAGATCGGATGATATACTCTGTGCCTCCGGCGATGCTGCCATCGTGAGGGCCAAGAGCGCCATGATGAACATTCTCACTACTTGCCTCCTCGTATCGGCTGTGATCCTCCTCCAATTTCGTGGTGCGACGCAAGATGTCCAGGCACAGGAAGTAGCAGGGGACGGCGAACAGGTTGAACCCACCCACTGGGTCGTTGCCAGGACTCCATGGGGGGATCCCGACCTGCAGGGCGACTATACGAACAAGTACGAGCAGGGGACACCCTTCGAACGTCCAGCAGAGTTCGAAGGGCGTCGTATCGAGGATATCCGCGGCGACGAGCTCGCCGAACTCATCGAAGAGCGTGGAATACGGGTCATTCTCAATGCCCCATTCTCGGGAGATCCCCTGGGAGGCAACTTCGGGGGCGCTCCGGCGTTTTACGATCAGTACGAAGCCCACAAAGGCAGCAGGCCGTGGTTCGTGGTGGATCCACCTGATGGGCAGATCCCGCCGCTCACTCCGCAAGGTGCCCAGCGACTCAAGGCCCGGGCTGCAGCCAGGGCCGCGGCCCGGCGTGGTCGTGGTCCCTCCGATTCCTACCTGGATCACAGCCTCTTCGATCGCTGTATCAGCCGAGGGCTGCCAGGTTCGATGATGCCGACGAACTACGGCAATTCCTACACCATCGTGCAAGCACCCGGGATCGTTGCGATCCGCTACGAGATGATCCACGAAACTCGCATCATCCCTCTCGACAGTCGTGAACGATTGGGCGGGGCGATCAACCAGTACATGGGTGATGCCCGTGGATGGTGGGATGGCGACACGCTGGTCGTCGAGACACGGAATTTTCGACCGGACAACATCTATCGTGACGCCAACCCGGAGACGTTGCGCCTGACCGAACGCTTCACACGCACCGCTGCCGATAAGGTGGAGTGGTCAGTGACGGTGTTGGATCCCGAGACGTGGACACGGCCGTGGACGTTCTCGATGCCGCTGACGATGAACCCGAAGGAGCGCGTCATGGAGTACGCGTGTCACGAAGGTAACATGGCTCTTGCGAACATGTTGAGCGCGGCGCGAGCGGAGGAACGAGCAGCGCAAGGGGGGACCTTGTCAGGACGTTCTCGCTGAAGGAACAGCGGGCTTCGTCTCGACTCGTTCAGAGGCTGACGATGGCTGGTTGGAGGCCGGGTAGCACCACGTCGCTCGGACACAGGCTCGCGCCGCGATCGCTCAGCAGCGTCTCGATGCCACGGAGTGCATGCAGACGGTTCACGCGCTCTGACACGGTGAGACGGAACCCTTACCGGGAATTCCGTGAGACTATCTGCGCTTCTCGAGCCGGAGTGGACGAGTTCCGGACGATGGCGGTTGCAGGAGAGTGCGAAGCGATTGCAAGTTCGTGAGCGCTTCGAGACGCCACACCGCTTGAACGGCGCCGCGGGCACGCTTGGCGCCAAGAATGGGCACCAAGAGGTCGAGGCACTTCTCCTCGACTTCGGGGCGACTCATCGGATTACCAGGTGTGCCCGAGACCGTCGTCGTGTGATGACGTAGTTGCCTGCCGTCGAGCAGGTCAGCCGTCACGATCGCCTGCCGTCCCCCCGCAGCCGTTAATTCCGGGCTTCCAACGAGCTGAATACGTTCGCGGACGCTGCGTACCTTTGGATGTTTCATGCGTTTCGTGTCATGTGACGAGGCGAACGTAAGCGTACCGTCGAGCAGTAGTACCGCCACGAGATGCTGGAGACAGATATCGGGCATGCGCCGATTGTCGACGATCGCGGCCTCGTGATCCTGTACTTCGATACGCAGTTGGCGCACGTGGTCCGCACGCAGCCCCTGATCGCGCATCAGGGCTTGTGTCGAATCGAGCGCCGCCTGAATCGGCGACCCGACTGACCATTTCTTGATGTTGGCGTCGAGAATCTCGAATCTCGATCCAAGCCCTTCAGTCAGCAGCGAAGCATTGGCCTCGACTCCAAATGCGAACAGAAAGTTTCGCTCCCCCGAGAGCACGTCTTCGGTCGCGCTCATCCCGTGTCCCACCATCAGGGCGGCAGTGACGCCGTTACGGGCCGGCATTCCGCCGAAGTCGAAGGCCTTCTCCACGTGGTCGGGATCGCGCGGCCAGCACGAGACGCCGGATGCCTGCTGCGCTGTGTAGGAGAGGAGATGACGCATACGGGCGGCCCGCAATCGCAGCATCGAGCCGGCTGCGGCAGCAGCACCGAAAAGGGCCCCGAAGCTATGCGTTGACCGGCCTGACAGATGGAACTGCATGCCACCAAGGGCGAAGTTGAACCGACTGCCGATGTCGTAGCCAAGCGCGACGGCGCGCAGCAGCGCAATGCCTGAGGCCGCCTCACGTTCGCCAACCGCCAACGCGGCCGGAACAATGGCGCAGCCGGGATGGAAAAAGCCGGGCTGGTGGGAATCGTCCGTCTCATCCGCATGGGCAGCCATGCCGTTCGCGAAGGCTGCGTTGATGGCCGACGTGACCACGCGCGTACCGGCGACTCCCGCCTCCTTGACACCCCCCTGCTGCTGAACGAACGAAAGCGCCAACCGTCCTGGTGCGAGGGTATTTCCCGACACAATCGCTGCAAGCGAGTCGAGAATGTGGTGTTTCGTCTTCTCGACGACAGCACCCGGCAGCGGTGCGCGTGCCGCAGCAGCCATATAGGCTGCGAGTCCTTCGGTCACCGGCGAAACGCCACGGTCGGCCTTTGTCGTCACGGGCACGAACTTGAACGATTCGGCAACTCTCATATGTATTGGTGGGTTCCTTCCATCGGGGGGACTGTGTCCGCGACTGAATTCACGTTAGCCTAACGACCGTTTCAGAAGGCGTCAAGCGTAAACCGGGCCGATTGGCGACACGCGCACGTCGCCACCAACTTGCGGCATCACTGATGCGGGAACTATAATCTGCGCTCGACAACTATCCTGACTCCTGCCCCGCTCGACGAGCCGCCAACCTGCACGGGATACGAGGAGAACAACATGGTCCGGCTGTCACTTGTCGCTCTTTTCATCGGGCTCATCATGACGTCTTCCGCGCTCGCTGCGATTCAGGATCCGGTAGCCTTGGACACGGGTCTGATCTCCGGCAGCTCTGGTTCGAACGCCGACGTGCGTGTTTTCAAGGGCATACCCTTCGCGGCGCCTCCCGTAGGCCCGCTGCGCTGGCGTCCTCCTCAGCCGCCAGTGCCATGGACTGGTGTTCGTGGAGCGGCCGAGTTCGGGCCCCGCTGCATGCAAGGGCGAGGAGAGGCAAGTGACGTGAGCGAGGACTGTCTGTACTTGAATGTCTGGACTGCTGCCGACTCTTTAGCGGAGCGGCGGCCGGTCATCATCTGGTCCTATGGCGGCTCGCTACGATCCGGGGCAGGTTCTCAACTGCAGTACGACGGAGAAGCGCTCGCTCGAAAGGGCGTGGTGTTCGTAACCTACAATTACCGATTGGGAATGTTCGGGTTCTTCTCACATCCCGAACTGACGAACGAATCCACACACAATGCGTCCGGCAACTACGGACTCATGGATCTCATCGCCGCGCTCGAGTGGATTCAGCGAAACATTGCCGCCTTTGGCGGTGACCCCAACCGAGTCACGCTCATGGGAGAATCTGCCGGCGCCTCGCTGGTTTCGTGTGCAGTCACGTCTCCACGAGCACGGGGGTTGTTTCACAGGGCGATCGCGCAAAGCACGGGCTGCACTGGCACCAGCCGAATTGGCAATCCGCTGACTACGCTGACCGAAGCCGAGGAACAAGGTCTCGAGATCGCCAAAACCATAGGTGCACCATCACTTGCCGAACTTCGTGCCCTTCCGGCCAACGAGGTCCTCCGTCGCGGGGAGGGGATGCGTGTGATTGTCGACGGCTGGAACATTCTCGACGATTGGCTTTCTACGCTGAGGCAGGGACGTCAGAGTGAGGTGAACATCCTGCTCGGATCCAATAAGGACGAAGGGACCTTCCCTATCTTTGGTATTCCGAACGGAGGCCCACAGGAATTCATCAGTCGTTCGCAGCAGCAGTTCGGCGAACTCGCCGACACATTCTTGAAGACGTACCCTGCCGGATCCGCTGCCGAGTCTGACGCGTCACAATTGGCTGCGTTCCGGGATCTCGTCTTCTGGAACCTGCGAACGTGGGCTCGCTACCAGATGGCTGCCGGGGCCAATAGCTATCTGTACTTCTTCACACGAGAACGTCCAGTGCCCCCCGGTCAACGCTCCAGGGGCGCGTCTCATACAGCGGAAATTCCATACGCCTTCAACAATCTGCATCTGGAAGACCGGCCGTGGACCGATGTGGACTCTAAGCTGGCCGAGATCATGTCCTCCTATTGGGTGAATTTTGCGGCCACTGGTGATCCCAACGGGCCCGGGCTCCCCGCATGGCCATCGTATGACAGCGAGAGCGACCGCGCGGTGATGATCTTTGGTGACACCGTCGAGGCCGGAAGCGGTCCAGATCCGGCCGCTCTGTCCCTCTACGACAAGCATTACGGCATGTCGAGAGCGGAAGCGGCTCAGCGCTAGCCGTGGCGTGTAACGTCTATGACCGCCGTGATTGTATCTGTCCGGGTCGCGTTCTCACGCCGCACTGGGCACGCAAAGCCGAACGGGAGGGACCTGAAGAAGGACTTACACCCGAGGCTTACCTGGAGCGCGTATCGAACAGAGTTCCGTTAAAGCGGATGGGGCGCCCGGAACAAATCGCAACCGTCGTGGTGTTTGTCGCTTCTCCGGTCGCCTCATATCTGACCGGCCAATCCATCAGCGTCGACGGCGGACTCGTGCGGGCCGTTCTGTGATCATCACTGCATACGCGTCGCATGTCCGAATGGGACCTTCTTCTAGACCTTCGAGATTTTCAATCATCCAAGGAACAAAGCCCCGCTGCCCGGATCGTCCGCTTCACCTGGCGCGGGGCTATGAGAGTGCCGAAATGACCGAATCGAGTGGATCTCACCACCCGACGACGGACAGCGCCGCTCCAGATTAAAAGTCGACCTGCGCACTGACCTTTGCGAACCGAGCCGGCATGACCAAAGTCGGTCGAAGCCAGGTCGCACCAAACGTGGCAATCGAATTCTGCACAGCACTGGAATTGAACGCATTGAACACGTCGACGCCGATACTGGCCCGTGTACGGCCGAGTCGAAGGATCTTGCCAACCCGGAAATCCACTTCGTTGATCCGATCTCGATACATCTCGCCTGGATTGAGCACGTTGATCGTGACGTTGGCGGCTCCTCCCGAGAGTGGGCGCCCAAGCGTCTGAGCAACCGTGGCGCTCGGAACGACCACGTTCGCGGCTATTTCAGAACCCGGCCGACTCTGGAGCGTTCCGCTGACTTGAATATCGACCCTGGGGATTGTGTACGTGGCAAGTCCTCGCACCGTCGTCAGAAACGGCAGTGTGACACGACAATTCCGCCGACTCGGGTTGTCGACAATGACATCGCAACTGTCTTGGACTTGCCTGCCAGTGCTCGTCCCTCCTTGAAGCGCAAGGCCGTTCACGAACCGTAACCGAAGATTCACATCGACTCCATGCCAGTATTGAGTCTGTTCACCAAAATTACTCGCGGCAGTGATGAAGTTCTGTGTCTGACCGAACTTTGCCGGCGAAATGTTCCAGAGATCACCGATGACGTATCCGCCTCCACCTGGGAGCCGAGGATCACTCGGAGCAGTGATGCTGTACTCGTCGAAATCCGATGGCTGTATCAGCAAGTTGTCCGTAACCTCGAAATTGCCGTACCATCGCCGCAAGTATCCAACTTCGACAGAAAACCGCGGCAACACCTCCTGTTGGACGGACACTCCGAACTGCCAGTCGTCGGCACGGACGCCCCACCCCTTGAGAAGCTCGGGATCGTAGATGATGGACGGGTTCGTTACCTGACCAAAGCTCTGATTCGCCAATGGTCCGCAGAAATCCCCTCCCGTAGCCCGGAGGTCCTGCGTTGCCGGGTTCAGCAAATTGCAGTCAGGGAGGAAGTTACCATTCGCGTCCGTCCACGACCGTGTCGTGCTCGGGGGGACTCCACCTCCGATGCTCGTAAAGAGCGGGTTGCTTGCCGTGTAGCGGCCGCCGCTCTGTGCGGCTTCCATGTACCGGCCGAGATTCATGCGAATCGATGTCTTGCCAGTCCCGAAGACATCGAAGGCGGCGCCGATTCTCGGGCTTATGTCGTTGTACCCGGCCACCATCACCTGACGAGGGAAGTCGATTCTCTGGGGAATGAACCGGTCCGGACCTACCTGTTGCTCGGGGGCATAGCTGCTTGCGCGGTCGTAGCGTAGTCCAGCCTGCACCGTGAGGCGACCTACGGTTGACTGGTTCTGGCCGTAGAACGCAAACGAGTTCGTTCGATTCCTGAACTGGAAGTCATTGACGAACATCGTCAACTGATTCGGAACGCCATTGTTCAGTCGATAGTTCAGGCTCTGATTGTTGCCGAGGTAGGTCCGCATCTGCCAGAAGTTCAGCCCGTCTACTCCGACCTTGATGCTGTGTGCGCCCGTCACATACGATGCCGAGGCCCGGTACCGTGGCGTAAACGATTGATTCCTCTGCCAGATCATCGAACGATACGTCAAACCGGGGATCTGGCCGCCTTGCTCGGTGATGCGAACCAGGTCGCGATTGTTGTTCTCGCGTTCGGCTCCGTAGAGGAATCCAAGGAATCCCCAGCCTGCCTCGAGTAACACCCGATTCGTGACAGGGGACGTCCAGGTCAGGGACGGAGCCCGAGACTCGAGGTCATTCGTCGTACCATCCGCGGCCTCCGGTGACACCGTCGCGCTTCCACCGCCAATACAGGCGATACAGGACCTCTGCTCGTCCCAGAAGATGTTCAACTTGTTCCGACTCGTGACCTGCCACGTCAACCGCAGCGACGTATTCTTCCACGTCGAATCGGAGACGGCGGGACGCGACGTGTCAGGGACCCAACTCCAGGCGTTCGGGTTGGCTACGTTGGCGTTGTAATACATGTTCTCGATGTACTTCCGATTGCCGTGGTACCGCGTGGTCGCGAAGAACCAGAGGCGATCCCTGCGCACCGGGCCACCCACGGAGCCATTGACGTCCCAAATCTTGATCAGGCTTGCTGGGTTCGTCAGACCTAGATCACGAAGCTCCTGTGTGTAATTGTCACTCTGCATGCCACCGTTCGCACCGGTCGCGAACAGCGAACCACGCAACGTGTTTCCGCCGGTCTGCGGAACGACGTTGATGATCGGCCCGCCCACCTCCGCCTCACCCATTCCGCCGGATGTGGTGATCGTGACTTCCTGCGCATTCCCGAGATCGGCAACGTAATACGACGTCCCGGCCGTGTTGCCTCCAACGCCCACACCGTCAACCTGCAGTCGCCCCTCACCTGCCCGCCCACCGTAGCCGGAGAATGTAACTACTGACGGCCCGACAATGCCACCAACATCTTGGCTGCCGCCCACAGTAATGCCAGGCACCAGCGCCGCGATATTGTGGTACGAGCGTGAACTGGGGATGGACGTGAGCGCATCACGCTCGATCACCTGCTGTCGTCTGGCGCTTTGGACATCCACGATCGGACTCTCGCCAGTCACCGTGATGGTCTCCTCGAGGTCGCCCACACGCATGTCGACATTCACCGTTGCCGTGAAGGTTCCACTCAGCTCGATGCCTTGGCGTCGAACGGTATTGAAGCCAGGCAACGTGAATGTGATCGCGTAGGTGCCCGGACGCAGATCGACGATCCGATACTGACCGTTTCCGTCGGTCACGACCGTTCGAAATCTCTCGATCAACTCCGGACTTGACGCTTCGACCGTCACTCCCGGAAGCACAGCCCCGGAGGTATCTCTGACGGCACCTGCAATCGACGCCTGAGCGTAGGCGATGCCGGGCAGTGCGCACAGTGACCAGATCAAAACGACCAGTATCATCCGCGATGCTCGCATCGCACACCTCTCAATTGACGACCACGACAGGGAGAATTTTTGCGACCTGGCCGCGCCTCGAACCCCGCGGACGTGTACCAGAACCTGGGCCCTTCTACCTGAAAGTAACGATTACTGTCAATCACCAAGGCGCAGGAGTATCCGCGTATCGAGTTTCGGCGTATACTGCCCGGCGCAACGATGTTGGGCGCTGCCGCAAGGGAAGTGGGGAACCTCAACTGGTGAACGTCCATCGAAGGGGAGGCGTAGATGAGTAAACCCGCTCTGGCTTCACTCGGCACACTGGCAGCCATCGGGATTCTGTCGGTGGGAATCGCGCCGGTCGCGGGGCAAACGTCAGCGACTGCGACCGAAGGTGCAGAACGGTGGTCGCCGCCGCGCACCGCCTGGGGTGACCCCGATATCTCAGGCGACTTCACCAACAAATACGAGATCGGAACACCGTTCGAGCGTCCCAACGAATATGAGGGCCGGCGGATCGAGGATTTCACACCGGAAGAGATTGCCGTGATCGCACAGCAGCGTCAGGAGTTGGTGCTGCTGAACTGGGCACACCAGGTGGATCCGGACAATCCCGCGGGAAACTTAGGGGGGCCTAATACCTGGGGCGACCGATTCGAGATTTTCCGCGGACGGCGGCCCTGGGCCGTCATCGATCCGCCCGATGGCCGGCTGCCGCCGATGACCGCCGCGGCGCGCGAGCGGGGTACTGGGGCTGGCGGCGCCGGCCGCCGTGTCGTTCGGACGAACGTTCCAGGGCCCGAGGCAGCCTGGGAAGTCTGGCGCGATCAGCAAAACATCAGTTTGTACGACCGGTGCATTACGCGGGGATTGCCGGGCTCGATGATGCCCGCCAGCTATGGCAATTCCTATCACATCCTACAAACGCCCGATTACGTAGCCATCCGGTACGAAATGGTCCACGAGACGCGAATCATCCCGCTGGACGGGCGTCCGCACTCTCCCTCCTCTATTCGGTCGTATATGGGGGACGCGCGCGGACGCTGGGAGGGAGACACGCTCGTCGTCGAGACGACGAACCTCCGCAACGGCTACCGCGGGGGAAATCCGGAGACCATGCGCTTGATTGAACGCTTCAGGCGCGTCGCACCGGACCTTGTCGAATGGCAGGTGACCGTGGACGACCCGGCGACATGGACCAGACCGTGGACGTTCGCGATACCACTCACCCAACACGAGAACGAACGAATCGTCGAATATGCGTGCCACGAAGGGAACTACTCCATGCCCCTCCGGTTGCGGGCCGGTCGACATGCGGAGCTCGAAGCTGAACAAGCCGCTCGTGAAGGGCGTACCGTTGCCCCACGCGAGGTTCTGCTGGACGAAGACGAAGAACGCATCCAGCGGGAATTGAAGGAACGACAAGAGCAGCGCTGAGTACACGTGCTGCCCATGGCAGACCCCAAACCCACTACCTTGGGTGAGGGGGCTCGGGCAGTCGATCGAACCCAAAGAACAGGTCCTCGAGAGGAGTTCACCCGATGCGAACACGGCTATTCGTTCTGGTTGTTGCCGGGGGGTTGCTTGGCGGAATCGCCGCGGCGCCAGCGTTGGCGCATCATGCCTTCGCCGCGGAGTTCGATGGGAACAGGCCGATCAAGCTCACCGGTGTCGTCACGAAGATGGAATGGATCAATCCCCATGCCTGGATCCATATGGACGTGAAGAACCCCGACGGCACGGTTAACAGTTGGATGATCGAGGGCGCCGCTCCGAACGCGCTCATCAGGAGAGGATGGAACCGGGACTCATTGTTGCCCGGAACCGAAATCACGATCACGGGATTCCTGGCCAAGGACGGGTCGAACAAGGCCAACGGCAGGGACATTTTCCTTTCGGATGGTAAACGGCTGTTCGCGGGATCGTCGGGCATCGGTGCGCCTGAATCACACCCAGACGACAAATAGCATCGCCTGATGTCGAAAGATGGCGACATCGGCTTTTCGCCGTC